>DAIMZE010000077.1:0-1507 GCA_036734125.1 Candidatus Planktophila sp. | reverse complement strand
ATAATCTGTGGTCGTAAGGAAATCTCTTTACTTGCGAGCCTGCTGTAGGAACTTGGCGTGAGTGCATCGCCAGTTTTGCAGGTTCAACTAACTCTGAATAGGCAAGATGTATAGCTACCCAATCCCCGTTGTTGCCAAAGGATAAGCGCAACAGACCGCGATCGTGGATTTGATCATGGAGCAATTGTTCAACGCTAGCCCGCAAATCTTCCTCTTTGGGAATGGTTGCACCTGCCAAAGGAGCGCTAGTAACCGCTCGTCGCATGTGACGCGAAAAAGCCCACGGTTTGGAGTCGACAGTTTTTATGGTTTCAAATATTCCTTCACCGGGAAGCCACCCTTTTTCATTACATGGTGTTTGGGAGCGATCTAAGAGATTGCCGTTGTAGATAATTTTCACAAAAGAGATCCTCCGGCGATCTTTATGAGGCGATCGGCCTTTAGAACTGTTTCATTCCATTCATCAATTGCGTTACTAGACCATGTTATTCCGGCGCCAGTTCCAAAATGTATACCTTGATCTTTCCAGAAAATTCTTATTGCAACTGACAGCTCAGCTCTATCTGATTGCACCCAACCTAAAACCCCACAATATGGACCGCGTACCCCTTCGTTATCCCTAATCACTTGCGTTGCCGAAGATTTAGGAGCACCACTTATCGAGCCAGCCGGAGAGAGTAGATGAAATATTTCGCTCCAAGAAACATCGTTTCTTAATATTCCGTGAATATCCGAGACAAGATGTGTTAATCCAGGATGATTTTCGCTAGATAACAATCGGGGAACTTGAATGCTTCCACTTTTGCAAATCTGCCCTAAATCATTGCGCATTAGATCTACGATCATTATGTTTTCGGCACGATCTTTTTGACCAAAACTGACCTTGTTTGGTTCCTGCGTGCCTTTAATGGGAGAAGTTTTTATCGCATCACCATCACGCGAGAGAAATAGCTCAGGTGATGCTGAAGCAATGTTTAAATCTGGAATTTGAAGATAACTTGCTAAAGGCGAAGGATTTTCTTGCAAAATTTTGCTGAACAGACCGCAAAGTGTTTCAACATCGCTCTTGTTTGAAAGTATTCGACATGCATTTACTTGATACACCCAACCATCAGAAATTGATTCTCTAATTCGCTCAACGTAATTTACGTACTCATTTTTGCTCAACGAACTGGTCCAGGTGCTTTGCAACTGTTGCCATGGTTGTCCTGGGAAATCTGTCTTCTCTACAGTTGCAAATTTTGCAGCAACGAAATCACCTTCAAACGTTGAGCTAATTGCCCAAAAACCCCCATCGTCTAAACATGATGGATCTTTTGAAATCTCAACAAGGTTTGTGGCTAGTAGCCCTCCCATCCAAAAGAAGGCTTCGTCATGTGAAGTGGACACGGGAGAACGCTAACCAATGCTTCTCACTTTGGCGCTTAGGGCTCCCCTGCGATAGATTTAACTTCCTCGCGGACGTAGCGCAGTTGGTAGCGCGGAACCTTGCCAAGGTTCAGGTCGC
>DAIMZE010000076.1:0-1853 GCA_036734125.1 Candidatus Planktophila sp. | reverse complement strand
GGCGAGAAGCTTTCGGAAACTACACCGCCAACTGCAGCACCGAGAGCCATGAAGGAACCTTCAACGCTCCAGATCCAACCAAGAGATGCGGTTTGTGAACCCTTAGGACGAACAGCTTCGAGAACTTCAAAGTAAAAGACCTGCACTGCGCCACCTAAGAAACCGATGCATGCACCGATTAACGCCATGCTCCAATCGGGATAAGTGAAAGCAACTGGTACGCACGCGATGAGCCACAACAGGTATGCCCGACGCAGCGCCGACAAAGGCGCTAACTTCTTTGAGACTAAGCCACCTAGCAAGCCACCTATAACTGTGGCGGCACCAAAAGCGGCAAAGATCCAAGCAACACGATGCTGCACGCCTTCTTGTGTAGCAAATGCGGGGACTGCAACATCAAAGACACCCCAGCCAAAACCAATAAAGCAGCCCTCAAACATCAGAAGTTGAATTGCACGATCTCGCCACAATCGTTGCTGACCCTTTTGCTTCTTCTCAGGGATCCAATCGCGAGAAGCAGGGGTTAAGGACAATGCAATGCCACCGATTAACATCAAGGTTGCAATTGTGCCTAAACCAAACCCTGGACGATTTGAAAGCATGAGGGCGGTAATAACCACAGGTCCGATGACTGAGGTTGTACTCATCATTGAAGAATCAAAGGCGTAAGCGGTTCGCAGATATGAATCGGGAACAATGTCCTTCCATAAAGGACGAACTGACAAGTTAATAGGAGGAGCGGTGATTCCCAAAACAAATGCGGTAATCAAAATAGATTGACGTGTTTCCATTGTGTTGAGTAGAAAAATTAGCCCCGCATACAGTGGCACCAAGATGCGAATCGGCCACTTCTGACCAAAACGATCCATCACAGAACCACGAATTCCAGCGGTCAAAGATCCAGCAAGTGAGTTCAAACCAATTGCAAAACCGGCGATCGCGACTGAACCGGTTTCCTGCTCGGCTTTGAAAAATATGCCAAGGCCAATCATCGAATACGCCAAACGAGCCGGAAATGCGCTCAACCCCAAGCGGATGACTTGGGGGAAGGCAAGCAGCTCTCGATATCTCTTCATAAGGTATTTCATTCTATCGATTACGCTCAAAAAAGTGAGCGGATTTGCCCTTACGAGCGTGCAAACCGTACCCTTGCCCTTCAGCCGCGAAAGCGGGAACTACTACTTTCTATCCCTACGGAGCACAATTGTCTACACCACAAATTGCAGTAAATGACATCGGATCAGCTGAAGATTTTCTAGCAGCAATCGAAGGCACAATCAGAAACTTTAATGACGGCGACCTAGTTTCAGGTGCAGTTGTTCAAGTTGGACGCGACGAAGTTCTTGTCGACATCGGTTACAAGACAGAGGGTGTTATTCCTTCTCGCGAGCTTTCAATTCGCCACGATGCAGATCCAAACTCAATCGTTAAAGTCGGTGAGATTATTGAAGCTCTCGTTCTTCAAAAAGAGGACAAAGAGGGTCGCCTGATTCTTTCTAAGAAGCGCGCACAGTACGAGCGCGCATGGGGAGACATCGAAGGCAAGAAGGAGCGCGACGAGGTTGTCGTCGGAACTGTTATTGAAGTTGTTAAGGGTGGTCTTATCGTGGACATCGGTCTACGTGGATTCCTTCCAGCATCTCTTGTTGAGATGCGCCGCGTACGCGATCTGACTCCATACATTGGCAAGCAGGTTGAGGCACGCATCATCGAACTTGATAAGAATCGCAACAACGTTGTTCTTTCACGTCGTGCATTCCTCGAGCAGACACAATCAGAATCACGCACAACATTCCTTAACCAGCTTCAAAAGGGCCAGGTTCGCACAGGTGTTGTTTCATCAATCGTTAACT
>DAIMZE010000075.1:0-2286 GCA_036734125.1 Candidatus Planktophila sp. | reverse complement strand
GATTTGGAAATGATAATCATTTCCATTTTTGTGATACTGTCCAGATATGAACATAGCCATCATCCTCGCAGCCCTAACCGCCATGTCTACCTTTGCCGGAGGGGCATTGGCCCTGAAATCCAGGGACCGACTCCACCTAGTTCTCGGTTTATCAGCCGGTCTACTTCTAGGTCTAGTTGCATTTGATCTTCTTCCTGAAGTTTTTGAGTTAGGAACTGGGGAATTTCTACATGCCCCAACTGTTTCAATTGCTTTAATCGGTGGTTTTTTGCTTTTGCACTTTTACGAGCAAATCTTTGGTTCACATGAGCCAGCTGAATCAGATTATGGGCATGACCACGAGCACTCACATAACTTCACTGGTGCATTTGGCGCAATTGCGATGGGTGGGCATGTTTTCCTCGATGGTTTAGCGCTAGGTGTCGCATTTACGGTTGATTCAAAACTGGGTGTTGCAGTCTTTATTGCTCTATTAGTTCATGCATTTAGCGATGGGCTCAATACCGTTTCATTTATGATCAAATCAGGGTTGTGGGGAAAAAAGAGTTTCGCACTTTTAGGAGTTGATGCAATCGCTCGTATCGGCGGTGCCGCAGTTGGAACTACTTTGGTGCTCAGTGATAACTTCGTCGCACTCTATTTAGCAGCATTTTCTGGAATTGTAATTTACTTAGCAACGGCACACATCCTTCCTGAAGCCCATTCTCGTCACTCTTCACGTTGGACCATGTTTGCAACAATTACTGGAGTCTTAATCATGTGGGGCTTAGTCGCTTACCTTCATGAATAAATCTGACATTAAATTAATTGCAGTTCTTGAGCGAACGGGTGGCTTTGCCAGTGCTCAGGAACTACATCAAATTCTGCGCAGAGAAGGCGATGGAATTGGTTTAACAACGGTGTATCGCGCATTGCAGTCTCTAGTTGATGACAAGATTGTTGATCTCCTACGACGCGAAGATGGTGAAGCCATATATCGCTTGTGTGGTGACACCCACCATCACCATCTTGTGTGTAAAAGCTGCGGTGAGACCGTTGAAATAGAAGGCGGAGCAATTGAAAAATGGGCCAAATCAATGGCTGAAGAACATGGCTTTAGAGATGTCGGGCACACAGCGGAAATCTTTGGTATCTGCTCGAAGTGCTAAGAATTACGCTTTTCCGAATCTTCGATCTCTAGATGAATACTCCTCAATTGCTTTCCACAAAGTTTTACGTGTGACATCTGGCCACAGCACATCCATAAAAATTAATTCTGCATAAACGCTTTGCCATGGCAAGAAGTTGCTGGTGCGCTGCTCCCCCGATGAACGAAGGAAAAGATCAACATCGCTCATTTGAGGCGAATCTAAATATTTAGCAAAAACTTTTTCAGTAATTGCATCAGCTTTAATCTTACCTCGCTTAACATCTCTGGCGAGTTCAGTTGCAGCATCAACGATTTCTGAACGGCCACCGTAATTTACGCACATATTTAATGTTAAAACTTTGTTTTTCTTGGTTAGCTCTTCTGCTTCTTCAAGCTCTTTGATAACGGTGCTCCATAAACGCTTTGGGCGACCAACCCATCGGATACGCACACCCATTTCATTCATCTGATCACGGCGCCTGCGAATAACATCGCGATTAAAGCCCATCAAGAACTTCACTTCATCGGGCGAACGTCGCCAATTTTCAGTTGAAAATGCATACGCGCTAATTTCTTTAACGCCGTATTCGATTGCACCTTCTACAACATCAAATAACGCAGCCTCGCCGGCTTCGTGTCCAGCAGTGCGCGGCAGACCTCTTTGCTGTGCCCAGCGGCCATTGCCATCCATAACGATTGCAACGTGATGAGGAATCTTGATCGTCATACCCGCTCCACCATTGGTAAAGAACGCAAACCGCGTTCAAGATGCCATTGTAAATAGGCGGCAATCAAACCACTAGCCTCGCGGCGGAATTTTGGCTCACTTGCTGTTGCAACATCCCAATCACTGCTGAGCAAAGCACCCATAAGTTCTAGAGTTTCAGGTGCGGGTGTTGCACATGCTGAAGGTCTGCAATCTGCGCACACTGATCCGCCGCCAACTAATGAAAAGTATCTGTGAGGTCCAGGCTTTTCACACCGTGAACAAATCGTCATAGACGGTGCATAGCCGGCAACAGCTAGAGATCTCAATAGAAATGCATCCAGAATCAATAAGGGTTCATAGCGATTTTCAGCCAAAGCTTTCATGCCACCGACTACTAATTGAAACTCTTGCAACGCTGGTTCATTTTCTTGACTAGTAAATCGTTCGG
>DAIMZE010000074.1:0-2373 GCA_036734125.1 Candidatus Planktophila sp. | reverse complement strand
TGAGGCAGATTGTTGCGAACGAAGAATTTAGCTGCTGCGATCTTTCCGGTGTAGAAATCTGTGTCCTTGCCAGCATTAGGCAACTTCTCGGCTGCGATATCTGCCTGACGTAGCAACAACCATGATGTGATGATGTCGCCAACAGCCATTAAGCAACGGGATGAGTTAAGGCCAACCTTGTAGATGTTTACAGGATCTGTTTGTGACTCCATTGCATGACCAACAAGAACTGCAACGATTCCGTTTAGATCATCAAGTGCCTTAAGGAGCATCTTCTTTTCATCAGCATGTGCTCCGCCAGTTTCTGCAAACTTCTGAATCTCTTTACCTAGTAGACCAAGTGCGCGTCCACCATCTTTAACAACCTTGCGGAAGAAGAAATCCAAACCTTGAATCGCAGTTGTACCTTCATACAAAGTATCAATCTTTGCATCGCGTACATATTGTTCTAGTGGCCAATCGCGAGTAAAGCCTGCGCCACCAAATGTTTGTAGTGATTCTGTTCCAAGAAGTGTCCAAGACTTTTCTGATCCGTAACCCTTAACAACAGGTAGCAAAAGATCATTGAGTCTTTCCATATCTTCTGCGCGATCCTTATCGCCAGCTTGGACTGCAAGTTCGATCTCATCCTGAATCGATGCGGTGTACAGAACAAGTGCACGCATACCTTCGCTGTAAGACTTTTGAACCATCAAAGAACGACGCACATCTGGGTGCTTAATAATGGTGACACGAGGTGAAGCCTTGTCATTCATTACCTTCATGTCGCCACCCTGCACACGCTCTTTCGCATATGCCAACGCCTGCATGTAACCCGCAGAAAGTGTTGCAATAGCCTTAGTTCCCACCATCATGCGTGCAAATTCGATGACCTTGAACATCTGTGCAATACCTTCGTGCACATCACCTAGTAAGTAGCCAACTGCAGGATCTTTTTCCCCCAAGTTAACTTCGCAGGTTGCAGAAACATTAAGACCCATTTTGTCTTCAAGTTGTGTAACAAATACACCGTTGCGCTTGCCCATTTCGCCAGTTTCAAAATCAAACATGAACTTCGGGATCAGGAATAGTGAAAGACCCTTGGTACCTGGTCCGCCACCTTCGCGACGAGCAAGTACGAAGTGAACAACGTTGTCATAGAAATCAGCATCACCTGATGTGATGTAACGCTTTGTTCCGGTGATGTGCCACGTGCCATCTGCTTGCTGCACGGCCTTTGTGCGACCAGCTCCAACATCTGAACCTGCATCAGGTTCGGTTAGCTGCATGGTTGCACCCCAGTGCTTATCAACCATCAACTTTGCAATCTTCTTTTGTTCTTCAGTTCCAAGAACATATGCAACCTGAGCAAATGCGTAACCAGATGCGTAAATGTGAATTGCAGGGTTTGAACCCAAAACCATTTCAGCAATTGCCCAACGAACTGATGGAGGAATCTTCATTCCACCTAATTCAACCGGTGCATCAACACGCCACCATTCGCCATCAACGTATGCCTTGTAAGACTTCTTAAAACTTTCAGGCAAAGTGACATTGCCAGTTTCTTTATTCAAAATCGCACCAACGCGATCACCTTCAACAAATGATGCGGCCAAATCGTTTTCGCACAAACGCTTCATCTCTTCAAGCATTCCCATTGATGTATCGCGATCAACTTCACCGTATGGAGCAATGCCCATAACTTTGTCGCGACCCAATAGGTCAAAGAGGCAGAATTCAATGTCACGCAGGTTTGCTTTGTAATGGCTCATGGCGTAATCGTCCTACCCGCCAGTAACTTACGCAACCCCATTTGAGCGTGAGTTTTGGGGGCCTGGCTCGTATAGGCTCACGCCGTGTTACTTAGCGATCGCGATATCCGCGCAGAAATAGCAGCTGGCCGAGTCGGCTGCGAGCCCTTCCATGAGGCGATGATCCAGCCATCATCAGTAGATGTGCGCCTGGACAAGTACTTCCGTGTTTTTGAAAACCACAAGTACAGCGTCATCGATCCTTCGATCGAACAACCAGAGCTAACCCGCGAAGTTGTTGCTGACGGAGATGAACCATTTATCTTGCACCCGGGTGAATTTGTTTTAGCAAGCACATACGAAGTCATCACACTGCCTGATGACATCGCAGGTCGCCTAGAAGGAAAGTCTTCACTTGGTCGTCTTGGCTTGCTCACACACAGCACCGCAGGCTTTATTGACCCAGGCTTTAGCGGACACATCACGCTTGAGCTTTCCAATGTTGCAAACTTGCCAGTCAAATTGTTTGCCGGAATGAAGATCGGTCAATTGTGTCTCATCAAACTCTCATCTCCCGCTGAGCATCCATACGGCAGCGAGAAGTACGGTTCACGCTACCAAGGACAGCGCGGCCCAACACCAA
>DAIMZE010000073.1:0-2394 GCA_036734125.1 Candidatus Planktophila sp. | reverse complement strand
CGCATTTGTGTTGAACGCAACCAGGCGTACATTCCTAGACCCTTTGTAGATGTTCCAGGAAACTTGATTGCAACAGCTTTACGAATTTTGCGCGACAGAAAGAATCCATCGATAACAGCCAAAATCAACACCGCATACATCAAAGCAATTGCACCGATTTGTACAACAGGCAACGGAATAAGTGTCAGAACCAAAACGACAAAGATGATTGGCAGGAAGTACTCACCAGTTGATCGTCGTGAATCGACAAAGTTTCGGACATAGCGTCTAGCTGGTCCACGATCACGTGCCGGAAGAGCTGATTCGTCACCACGTAAATACGCTGCGCGTTGTGCCACTCGGCTTTGTCGCGCTAACGCCTTCGATGCGCGCTTTTGATCCTTTGTCACTACGGGAGCCAACGTCGAAACCTTGCGCTTGGACTCTGCTTCTTTTCGCGTTGGGGTCGGACGACCTTTGCCTTCGCTAGCTGTCCCTTTACCGTCATTAGTTGTCATGGGGAAACTATAGAGCCCGACTCTTAAAGCGCTCGACTCGCAGCGGGCCTGGTCGGGGAGTAGGATTGGCGGCGTAGTCAATTAAGGGGAGCAATAATGACAACAGAAGCAACAACAACAGGAATTCTTCTAACGGATGTAGCAGCATCAAAGGTATCTGCGCTGCTTGCCCAAGAGGGTCGCGATGATCTGAACCTTCGTGTTGCTGTTCAACCTGGAGGTTGCTCAGGCCTTAAGTACCAGCTCTACTTTGATGACCGCAATATGGATGGCGACATCATTCGCGAATTCGGCGCAGTAAAGGTGATCACAGACAAGATGTCTGACCCATACCTATCTGGTGCGACTATCGACTTTGTAGACACAATCGAAAAGCAAGGATTCACAATCGATAATCCAAATGCAGCAGGCTCATGTGCTTGCGGCGATTCATTCAACTAATAACTTAGCAACAACGCATTAGTATCCCTACATGAAAATCGGTGTAGCGGGTTCGGTTGGCCTTGATCATTTAATGACTTTCTCTGGAAAGTTCACCGACTCTCTAGTCGCCGGTTCTCTTGAGAAAGTCTCGCTCAGCTTCCTGGTCGATAGCTTGGATGTACGACGCGGAGGCTGCGCTGCCAACATTGCTTATGGCATGGGCGTACTTGGTCTCAATCCAATTTTGATTGCTGCCGTTGGTAAAGACTGGGCTGATTATGAAGCCTGGTTATCTCGTCATGGTGTTGATACATCACATGCTTTGGTCTCGACAACTCTTCACACCGCCCACTTTGTTGTAACGACTGATCAAGATCTCAACCAGATTGCATCCTTCTTTCCAGGTGCGATGTCTGAAGCTCGCAACATTGAATTAAGTCCCATCATGGAAAAAACCGGTCGCTTGGACATGATGGTTATTTCACCTGATGACCCAGAAGCGATGCTCCGCCATTCTGATGTCTGCAGGCAACTAGGAATTGCTTTTGCTGCAGACCCTTCACAACAAATGGCGCGAATGAGCGGCGATGAAATTAAGTTACTGATTGAGGGTGCTTCGTACCTGTTTCTCAATGAGTATGAATTGGCGTTGGCGATGCAAAAGACTGGCTGGAGCGATAAAGAAATCTTGGAACGAGTTAAATACCGTGTTGTGACACTTGGTTCCAAGGGGGCCAAAGTAGAAAGTGCAGCAGGGGAGTTTGTTCAAGTCAGTTGCCCCAAGGAAAAGTCCAAGACAGATCCCACTGGTGTTGGTGACTCATTTAGATCCGGTTTTATCGCGGGCCTAGCGTGGGGTGTTTCCCACGAACGGTGTGCTCAACTAGGAGCTTTAATTGCAACCTATGTGATCGAAACTCTGGGAACCCAGGAATATCGATTTACTAATTCGCAGTTCGTAGAACGCTTTGCCGAGGCCTACGGTCAGTCGGCAGCTGATGAGATTGCAGTGCACCTTAAGTAATGTGAGCAGTGCCACCCCTCGCCGAGAATAGCCTCGTGTCACGCTGAGGGGGTTTTCAAACTATCCTTACCCCATGTCCCGACGCACAGTTTTGAGCCGCCTGAAGGCGCTCCTTCTTCTGGCCCCCCTGGTTTTTTTAACGGGTTGTTCACAAGTTTCAGGCTTAGGTTTTGAAGAAGGCGTTACTAGCGTTAATGATCAGTCCTTGTCATTGTGGCAAGGAGCTTGGATCGCTGGTGGCGTTGTTGGAGTATTCACATTAATTTTGATTCTTTGGCCAGCTGTATTTCATCGCGGTAAAAAAGATGATCCATCTTTTCCAAAGCAAACCCAATACAACGTTCCGGTTGAAGTTGCTTACACAATTATTCCGTTCATCATCGTGGCAGTGCTTTTCTATTACACCGCCCAGAAGCAAACTGTAATTACTGAAAAAACAACTACGTATGC
>DAIMZE010000072.1:0-2399 GCA_036734125.1 Candidatus Planktophila sp. | reverse complement strand
GGTAAAAACACCGTTGAAGCTCTTCAATCCGGAACTATCTATGGCTTTGCTGGCCAGGTCGATGGCTTAGTGGATCGAATTACAGCTGAACTTCTAGAGTCTTATTCCGAAAAGCCAACGGTGATTGCAACCGGTGGATTAGCGCCGTTAATCATCGGGGTTTCAGAAACTATCGACCACCATGAGCCTGATTTAACGCTTATTGGGCTTCGTCTGATTCACGAACGAAATGCATGAGTCGGTAGACTTCACGACCTATGAGTACAGAGAATTTACCTACGGAAGAGGATCTGCCTGAGCAGCTCCGTATTCGACGTGAAAAGCGCGCATCATTACTAGAGCGCAACGTTGAGCCATACCCAGTCTCTGTTCCTCGCACAAAGTCACTAAAAGAGATCCGCGAGAAATACGTTGGACTAGAAATCGATGTAGCAACAGGTGATGTCGAATCCTTAACTGGTCGAATTATCTTCAAGCGCGATACTGGAAAACTTTGTTTTGCAACGCTACGCGAAGGTGATGGAACAGAACTTCAAGCGATGTTGTCTTTAGACAAGGTCGGGCAAGAAGTTCTTGATTCATGGAAATCTGATATTGATCTAGGTGACATTGTTTCTATCACCGGAGAAATCATTACCTCTAAACGAGGCGAACTTTCTATTTTGGCTAATTCATGGACTTTGGCAGCGAAGTCATTGCGTCCATTGCCGAATGATCACAAGCCAATGTCTGAAGAAACTCGCGTTCGTATGCGTTATGTAGATTTAATTGTTCGCCCAGAAGCTCGTAGCAATGCACGTTTGCGACCGGCCGTAATGAAATCTCTTCGCGATACTTTTGATAAGGCTAACTTCATCGAAGTTGAGACTCCGATGCTTCAGGTTATGCACGGTGGCGCTGCGGCTCGTCCATTCAAATCTTTCTCTAACGCATATGACATGGATCTTTACCTACGTATTGCGCCAGAGCTTTTCTTGAAGCGCTGCGTAGTAGGTGGAATCGAACGTGTTTTTGAGATCAACCGTAATTTCCGCAATGAAGGCGCGGATTCATCACACTCACCAGAGTTTGCAATGATTGAAAGTTATATGGCCTATGGCGATTGGATGTCGATTGCTGACCTAACTCGCACCCTAGTTCAAAACGCTGCGATGGCGGTTGCGGGTTCACATATAGTTACTCACCACGATGGACGCCAAGCAGATCTAGGTGGCCAGTGGAAGCAAATCTCCTTGTACGACGCTATTTCTAATGGAGTTGGCGAGAGCGTTACAGCCCTTACCCCGTATGCAGATTTGAAGAAAATTGCTGAAAAGTTGGGCATGAAGATTGATCCAAAGTGGATTACCGGAAAGCTTGCAGAAGAGATTTTCGAGCACGTTGCACGTCACCTGTTGGTTGAACCAACATTTGTGATGGGCTTTCCGGTAGATACATCACCACTAGTTCGTGCACACCGCGAACTTCCGGGCGTTGCTGAAAAGTGGGATCTCTACATTGATGGATTTGAACTTGCAACAGGTTATTCAGAGCTGATCGATCCAGTTGTGCAACGCGATCGTTTAGTTGAACAAGCAACGCTTGGTTCAAAGGGTGATCTAGAAGCGATGCAAGTAGATGAAGATTTCTTGCGCGCCATGGAGTTTGCAATGCCACCAACTGGTGGAATGGGAATGGGAGTTGATCGTTTGCTCATGGCGTTAACTGGCCTTGGAATTCGCGAAACTATTTTGTTCCCACTTGTTAAACCTGAAGTTGATTAAGCAATGCAGATTCGTCCAGCACGCACCAGTGACATTAAAGGCATTCGCCAATTAATTGATTCTTATGCACCACAAGGTCGTTTGCTATCAAAAGAAACGGTAACTTTGTATGAAAGCGTTCAAGAATTTACAGTTGCAGTCGAAGGCGACAAAGTTGTAGGTTGCGGCGCACTGCACGTTCTGTGGGAAGATTTAGCAGAAGTTCGTACCGTTGCTGTTTCAGAAGAACTTCGTGGCAAAGGTGTTGGCCATCAAATCTTGGATTCCATTATTGAGCGCGCAGAGAACATCGGCGTTAAGAGAATTTTCTGTCTGACTTTTGAAACAAAATTCTTTGGTCGACATGGTTTTGAAGTTATTGAAGGAACACCGGTTGAACCCGAGATTTATAAGGAACTCCTTCGTTCCTACGATGCCGGTGTGGCCGAGTTCTTGGATCTTGAGTCGGTAAAGCCCAACACCCTGGGAAATACCCGAATGCTCAAAAAGCTGTAGAGGCCCAGATTTAGTCCGATTTCGGGCATAACCCCGCCACATTTAGGGTTATAAAGGTCAGAGCCATTCCGCCTCGCGAGCGTAGCCCCGCAGGTATTAGGCTTAACGAAAGAACGATCCAAAGGAGCACCGCCCATGTTT
>DAIMZE010000071.1:0-2564 GCA_036734125.1 Candidatus Planktophila sp. | reverse complement strand
TTTCTGGATTTAATGGCGACCCCATCAAGGGCTGGTTTCTTGAATCTATCTCTGCCGAAGAGTTAACACCATGCATCATCATGTATGACGGTTATGGGGGCGGTCGAGGGCTCCCCCACGAATGGTTATTTTGGGTCAATGTTGGCTATCGCGTACTTGTCATGGATACACGAGGCCAAGGTGGAGGTTTTAGATTAAGTGACACAGCAGATGGATCGTATCCGCGTGCTTCACAGACTCCGGGTTTCATGACTCAGGGAATCTTGAACAAGGATGATTATTACTACCGCCGCGTCTTCACAGATTCAGTTGCCTTTGTTAATGCAGCAACAAAGATCAAGGGTGTAGATCCCTCAAGAATTATCGTTGCTGGCGGAAGTCAAGGCGGCGGAATTGCATTAGCTGCAGCATCTTTGTCAGACAAAGTTTTTGCTGCCATGCCAGATGTTCCCTTCTTGTGTAACTTCAAAAAGGCAACTGAGATGGTCGATACATATCCGTATCACGAGATCACTTTGTACTGTCGAATTCATCGAAATGATGTAGACCAAGTCTTTGAGACCTTGTCCTACTTTGATGCGATGAATCTAGTGACGATGGCTCATTGCCCTGCGCTTATTTCAATAGGAATGCATGATCCGGTATGTCCACCTGACACCATCTTTGCCATGCGAAATAACTATGCAGGCAAGGTAGATACGGCAATTTATGAATACAACACACATGAAGGTGGCAGCGTCGCACATCAATTAGTCCAGGCCCAATGGCTTTCACCCCTTCTAGAAAAGAGTAAATAATGATTAAAGCTGATGAGAATTTGGGATATGGATTTAATGCGCAGTGGGCGTACTCGAAGGGTCATATGCCAGCGGCCTTGCCGGCAGATACACGAATGCTTGATTTCATGGCGAAATATGATTTCAAGTTTCTTCGACTACCCACTGATTACCGTTTTTGGATAGATGAGTTAGAAGGCCCAATTCACGAATCATTTCTAAAGCTCATTGATTCATATATTTATGAATCGGTATCACGTGGAATTCATATCAGTTTGAATCTTCACAGAGCCCCGGGATATTGCATCAATGGGTGGGAGCTTGAATCAACCAATCTATGGGCGGATGAACAACCGCAAAGAACCTTCCATCGATTATGGGAAGCAGTTGCACAACGATACAAAGGCCAGCACATGGATTTACTGAGCTTTGATTTAGTGAATGAACCACCAGCTGAAGGCCAACGTGGCTTTACGCGCGATATCCATCAAAAGGTTATTCGCTCAGTAACTCATGCAATTCATGCAATTGATCCTGAAAGAACAGTTGTTATCAATGGTTTGGCGGGTGGGCATTTAGCTATGCCTGAACTTGCTGATCTCAATGTTGTTCACAGCGGACGTGGATATCAACCGATGTTAGTTAGTCACTACAAAGCTGAATGGTGGGATGGAAGTAAAGGAATGCCAGTTCCGACTTATCCATGCACCTACGAAGGCACTTACTGGAATCGTGATTCCCTGTGGGATTTCTATGCCCCTTGGCGTGAGGTTCAAGCAATGGGTCGTCCTGTTCATATTGGAGAATTTGGTTGCTACAAGTACACAGACAATTCGGTGGCACTTGCCTGGTTCAAAGATCTTTTTGACATCTACCGTGAATCCAAGTGGGGCTATTCCCTGTGGGAGTTTGATGGAAACTTTGGAATAGCAAACCACAACCGACCAGGGACGGTCTATGAGAACTTTGAAGGTTTGAACATTGATCGTGCTTTGCTCGAGTTGATGCTTGAAAGTCGTGCTTAAGCCAACCCTGCAAGGCTTGACAACGATGGAACTAAATGGAAATCTCCGCTTAACAAAAAGGGAGCAGTTATGAAACGTTGGCAGATAATCACACCTCTTGTACTTGCAACTGTTGTAGCAATTGCATTTTTCACTGCCGGCCCACGGGTGCCTATGGATGGAGATAACACCTCAGCCCTCGCCATTAGCGAGCAAGAGTCTGAAGAAAAACTTGAAGAGGTTCAGGGCGGCTTCGGAAGCGATGTCGATCTTGGAAATGGCTTAATTCTCAATGTATCCGATCCTGAAGTATTTAAAGCTAAAGATTTTGATGCTCTAGGTGTTGAAGGCCGCCCATTGTTGATGAACATAAAGTTGACTAATACAGCCTCAAAAGAGGTGGATTTGGCTTCCTTTTCAATTATCCAAAGCGCCTTTGACTCCGATGCTTCTCTCTCGTGCTTTGATGTCTTTGAAGAGGCCTCTGGTGTTGCCGGTTTACCGTTGGAAACAATCGTGGCTCCCGGTAAATCCTTGGAGTTTAAGTGGGCAATCGTGTGCCCAACCGTTGCAGGCGATAAGTTGTATCTGACCTTTAGCGCAACAGGTGAAGAACAGATCACCTTAGAGTCAACGGTCAAGTAAGTACCCTAGTTTTTGGTATCACCCCTTCACCCTAATAGCGCTCTGATGTCCTAATGAGACATCAAATGTCCTAAAAGACTTTTCGATCGTTACCTAATTGTGCCTATGTTAATTCTTGACAACGCTGTCATTTCACAGA
>DAIMZE010000070.1:0-2716 GCA_036734125.1 Candidatus Planktophila sp. | reverse complement strand
TCGTAAAACTACTTGGCGTTGGCTTCGATAAAAGTTAAAGAGTTTTGAAAGATTAGCTCTTGGTCATAATCCATAGTTGCTACGTGATAACTATTTACTAATTCGATACGGCTTTTATTGGTTGATCCAATTTCGCTAAGAATAATTTCAGTGTTAGTGACCGGCAGGGTGTGGTCTTCCACTGAATGGAACAACTGAACTGGCACCGTTATCTTGCCCAAATTTGCTCGAGTAATTCGCAGCATCTTAAGAAGTTGATGAATACCCCGTGTCGGCAATGCGTCATATCCCCATTCAGTAACTCCCGGACGCTTGATGTCATCGCCAACGCTGGTACGCATTTTTTGGAATCTTGATAAGAAGAAGGCCAGTTCAACTGGAACACCCTTCACATGGATCATTGGGTTAACCAGAATTAGCCCAGCTAATTCATTGTTGATCGAGGCAGCCACGTTAAGCACTGTTCCGCCGCCCATGGACAGCCCAACTAGAAAGATCACATCACAGGTTTTGCGGAGCTCACTTAATTCGAATTCAACTTTTGCTGGCCACTCTTGCCATTTAACTTTGTTTAAATCTTCTGGTTGTGTTCCATGTCCCGGCAATAATGGAACTCGGACTGTGTACCCCTTCGAATGAAGGAACTCTCCCCAAGGGCGCATTGATGCGGGCGATCCAGTAAATCCATGAACCAACAAAACACCTATATGTGCGTTTTTACCTGAGCCTAAAGCAGCCCAATCCTGCATCCAACCTTCTGGTGCTCCCTGAACTGCCATAGTTCAAGAGTACGACTTAATCTTTGTCAGATCAATGACATACGATTCATTACATGCCAAAGGTTGAAGAGAGAACTCTCGTTGAAACAACTTTTGCGGTTCTAGATCTTGAAACATCTGGCGGGTCTCCTCGATTAGGGGCAGGAATCACCGAGATCGGTGTTGTTAAAGTTAAAGGTGGCCAAGTTCTAGGAACTTTTCAAAGCTTTGTAGATCCTGGTCACTCCTTGCCGGTTTTCATTACACAACTGACTGGAATTTCAGATGAGATGTTGATTTCAGCCCCTTTCATTGATGAAATCCTGCCAACATTGTTTGATTTTCTTGGCAGCGCTGATGAAACCGTTGTCGTTGCCCACAACTCTCCCTTTGATTTAAGTTTTTTGAAGGCCGCAGCAAAAGCTCATGAAATGGATTGGCCAGATTATTTGACTGTGGATACGGCACGGCTTGCAAGAGCGGTGCTTGATCGTGATGAAGTTGTTAACTGCAAGCTTTCTACCTTGGCTGATTTCTTTGGCGCAACAACTTCACCTAATCACCGAGCCCTAGATGATGCAATGGCTACTGTTGATGTGCTGCATGGGCTCATTGAACGTCTTGCCGGTTTTAATGTTCACAGTTTTGAACAAATGCGAAATTTTCCTTCGCGAAAGAAAAGAGTTAAGCGCCCAATTTCTGAGTAAGGGCTGCCCAGTTGCTCACTAAATCTTGAGCCGCTCCTGAATCAATTGCTGAAATCGCCGCATCTACACCCGTTGCAATTCGCTCATGCAAAGAAAGTTCGGTTCTACCCTCATAAGCTGCAATTGCAGCTGCTGCATTGAGTACACACGCATCGCGATGAGCACCCTTTTCGCCCGAGAAAATAGCCCTAGTGATTCGGGCATTTTCAGCGCCATCGCCTCCTACAAGAGCTGAAATGGGAGCCAATGAAATTCCAAATTCTTGTGGCTCAATAAGACCGCTCGTGATTTCATCTGTGCCAATACTCAGAACCGATGTACTTGTTGCAAGCGTTATCTCATCAAGACCATCATCGCCTCGAAACACAAAGCCATCAACCCCGCGTGCACCTAAAACTTGGGCCATCACTAAATGCATCCGGTCGTTTGCAACACCAATTGCTGCAGCCTTTGGTTGTGCTGGATTTGCTAATGGACCCAAAATGTTGAAAACAGTAGGTACACCCAGCTCTTTTCTTGCAGTAGCGGCATGCTTCATCGCTGGATGAAAAAGCGGAGCGAAACAAAAACCAATACCCAAAGTCGCAAAACTCTCTTCGACCGCTGGCCCATTCAGATTGATATTGATACCTAAATTTTCCAGCAAATCCGCTGATCCCGATTTCGATGAGGCAGCACGATTGCCGTGCTTAATCACTTTCGCACCTGCTGCAGCTGCAATTATTGCTGAGGTGGTAGAGATGTTGATGGTGTGTGCGCCATCGCCACCTGTTCCAACTGTGTCAACGGCGCGCTCTGCAATAGAAATCGGTGCACAATGTTGATACATCTGAGCGACTAATGCCCCGACTTCTTCTGGGCTCTCCCCTTTGTTTTTAAGGGCAACCAGGAACCTTTTTATTGTTGAATTATCCGCTGCGCCAATTAAAATTTCATTCATGCACCACTGAACGCGATCAACCTCTAGATCTAAACCTGAATCTACAATCGCTATGTTTTCATCCCACAGCAACAGGCTCATGAGAAAAGTTAAGCAGAAACGACTGCGGTGCCGCGTAACAATTCCGCGACGGTCTTAGCCATGGTGAAGGGGTCAATTGGGTGAACTACAGATGCTTCTGCAAGTGACCAAGCAGCAAGCCACTTATCTTCCTTGCGTCCTGTAATCACGATGATTGGTGGGCAATTGAAAACCTCATCCTTTAGCTGCCGAGCCATTCCCATTCCACCTTCTTGGGCTGTTTCGCCATC
>DAIMZE010000069.1:0-2735 GCA_036734125.1 Candidatus Planktophila sp. | reverse complement strand
CAGCATCCAGCAACTTTGGCCGCCCAGAAGAAATAGTCAGTGCCTTGTCATAGGGTTACCTCATGGCCAAGGTAGAAAAAGAACCGTTCCGCTGCACCGAATGCGGTTGGACATCCCAAAAATGGGTTGGTCGCTGCGGTGAATGCCAAGCATGGGGCTCAGTTGAAGAAATCGCTGCTCCTAAAAAACTTTCATTAGTTGCAGGAAATGTAACCGCTAAAGCAACTCCTATTGGCGATGTAGATCTATCTGCCGCACATGCACGTGCAACTGGAGTATCCGAATTAGATCGCGTTCTTGGTGGCGGATTAGTTCCAGGAGCTGCGATTTTGCTTGCTGGAGAACCAGGTGTTGGTAAGTCAACACTTTTACTTTCAGTTGCAGCACAAACTGCATCTAAGGGAATCCCTGCCTTGTATATCAGCGGCGAAGAATCTGCTTCACAAGTAAGACTTCGTGCAGAGCGAATCAATGCGATCGATCCTCAACTCTTTCTTGCATCCGAAACAGATCTAGGTGCAGTCATTGCACACGTCGATTCTGTTAAGCCACAACTCTTGATTATTGACTCAGTACAAACAATTGGCAGTTCTGCAGCAGATGGCGCGCCCGGTGGCGTAACTCAGGTTCGTGAAGTTGCTGGTGCGTTGATTCGTATTTGTAAAGATCGCGACATTACCTTGCTGCTAGTAGGACATGTAACAAAGGATGGATCAATTGCAGGTCCTCGCTTACTAGAACACATTGTTGATGTTGTTTTGCAGTTTGAAGGAGAACGTCATTCGCGTCTTCGTTTAATCCGTGCAATCAAGAACCGATTTGGTGCATCGGATGAAGTTGGATGCTTTGATTTAAGTGATACCGGCATCGAATCAGTACTTGACCCAACAGGTTTGTTTACTTCGCGCCATGCAGAACCAGTTCCCGGAACCTGTGTAACCGTAACTCTCGAAGGTCGACGTCCACTTCTTGCTGAAATCCAAGCGCTCGTATCTGCTGGTCGTGAAAATGATTACGGAAATGCACGCCGAGTTGTCTCTGGTTTGGACTCTGCCCGTACATCTATGACCCTTGCAGTCCTAGAACTACGCGCCAACATCCGCGTTGGTGGACGTGATGTTTATGCAGCAACTGTTGGTGGCATGAAAATGACCGAACCAGCAGCTGATTTAGCCCTTGCTTTAGCGGTCGCATCGGCTGCAAAAGGTCTTGCTTTACCGTCGGATTTAGTTGCAATTGGTGAAGTTGGATTAGCTGGTGAAATTCGCAAGGTAAGCGGTGTAAATCGCAGACTTCAAGAGGCCTACCGCCTTGGCTTCAAGCGTGCCTTAGTTCCAACTGGATCAGACACAAAGATTGATGGCATGGAGATCGTTGAAGTTTCACGCCTTGATGCTGCACTCAAACGGGTAAAAATCACCGGCGAATGAGTTCGTTAGAAAAACCAATCCTTACGTGGTTTAAGAAAAACAAAAGAGATCTTCCGTGGCGTGACACAACCCCCTGGGGTGTCATGGTCAGCGAATATATGTTGCAACAAACCCCGGTAAACCGAGTTCTTCCTAAATGGAATGAGTGGATGCAGCGTTGGCCAACTCCCAAGGATTTAGCTAAGGCAACACCTGCACAAGTAATTACTGCATGGGGACGGTTGGGTTATCCGCGTCGCGCGCTTCGGCTACATGCTGCAGCGCAAATTATCGCTGAAGATTTCAACAACCAAGTTCCAGAAGATCAAGAAACTCTGCAGTTGCTGCCGGGAATTGGCGAGTACACCGCGGCAGCAATTGCGGCTTTTGCATTTGAACAAAGATCCTTAGTAATGGATGTAAACATCAGACGCTTACTTGTTCGTGCGATTGATGGCGAGGAACATCCAAAGCCAGCACCGACCGCTCGCGAGAAAGCTCGACGGTTAGCGATTCTGCCTGAAAAGAATGCACATATGTGGGCTGCAGCAACGATGGAACTCGGCGCACTAGTGTGCACATCAAAGAATCCATCCTGTGAATTATGTCCAATCATTGGTCAATGCAATTGGCGTAAGAATGGTTATCCAAAAACAGATCTTGTTAGAAAGTCTCAAGATTGGCATGGCACCGATCGCAAATGCCGCGGAACAATTGTTCAAGCATTGCGCGAGAATGAATCATTAACAGAGGCTGCAATCAAAAAGCTGTGGCCCGATGAATCACAGGTCGAAAAAGCCCTTAAAACACTGCTTGCAGACCAACTAATTCAGGCACTTCCCCGTAACCGCTATAGACTGCCGCAATGACACAGTCTGGGATTCGCTACGCAACTAAAGAGGATGTTCCACGTATCCATCAGCTCATTAAAGATTTAGCTGAGTACGAGAAAGCTCCACTTGAAGCAAAAGCAACGATCCAACAAATCGAAGAGACAATCTTTGGCGATAATCCAGTTGCCTATTGCCATGTTGCTGAAGATAACGGTCTTGTCGTTGGAATCTCTATTTGGTTCCTAAACTATTCAACGTGGGTTGGTAAGCCTGGCATCTACCTTGAAGATCTCTACGTTGATCCCGCTTACCGCGGCAAGGGATATGGTTTAGCTTTCCTTAAAGAGTTAGGAAAGATTTGCGTAGAACGCGATTATGAAAGATTGCAGTGGTGGGTTCTGGATTGGAACCAACCAAGCATCGACTTCTACAAATCCCTAGGCGCAGTGCCCATGGATGAGTGGACTGTATATCGCGTAAGCGGAGACGCACT
>DAIMZE010000068.1:0-2884 GCA_036734125.1 Candidatus Planktophila sp. | reverse complement strand
ATGATCGAATTAGATGGCACAAAGAACAAGTCACGTCTTGGAGCGAATGCGATCCTTGGTGCATCACTAGCTGTGGCTAAAGCATCTGCTGATTCTGCAGATCTTTCATTGTTCCGCTACCTAGGTGGACCAAATGCACACCTGCTACCTGTTCCAATGATGAACATTCTTAATGGTGGCGCACACGCTGATACAAATGTTGATATTCAAGAGTTCATGATCGCGCCCATTGGCGCACCTACTTTCCGCGAATCAGTTCGCTGGGGAGCCGAGATTTATCACGCACTTAAGTCAGTTCTAAAAAAGCGTGGTCTTGCAACATCTGTTGGCGATGAAGGTGGCTTTGCGCCAAACCTAGATAGCAACCGTGCTGCACTTGATTTGATCCTTGAAGCAATCGAAGCTGCAGGATTTAAGCCAGGCAGTGAAATCGCACTTGCGATGGATGTTGCTGCAACTGAATTCCACGAGAACGGTAAGTACAACTTTGAAGGTGCCGTAAAGACATCTGATGAAATGATCGCGTATTACACCTCTTTGGTCGATGCCTACCCAATCGTTTCTATCGAAGATCCTTTGAATGAAGAAGACTGGGCTGGCTGGACGCAGATGACTAAGGAACTTGGTTCACGCATCCAGATCGTCGGAGATGACCTATTTGTTACTAACCCAGAGCGTTTAGCGAAGGGAATCGCTGGCAACACTGCGAACGCACTTCTTGTAAAGGTAAATCAGATTGGAACTCTTACCGAGACAATCGATGCGGTTGAAATGGCACACCGTGCTAACTACCGCAGCATGATGAGCCACCGTTCAGGTGAAACTGAAGACACAACAATTGCTGATTTAGCTGTTGCGCTTAACTGCGGACAGATTAAAACTGGCGCCCCTGCACGTACAGAGCGTGTTGCTAAGTACAACCAACTTCTTCGTATTGAAGAAGAATTAGCAGAGGGTGGTCGTTACGCGGGTCGTGACGCTTTTCCACGTTTCAAGGCGTAAGAATTAGCCATGGCACGCCGACAACTTCGCTTTGGTCGTCGACGTACCTCTAATCGTGTTCTAGCACTATCGGCGATCTTCTTTATTCTCGCTTTAACAATTGCGCCACCTGTGAAGCATTACTTCACACAACGTGCACAGATCAGTGCGCTTAAGGCACAATTATCGGCAGATAACACTGCTTTGGAAAAAGCACGCGAAGAGTTGCTATTGTGGCAAGATCCTGAATACATAAAGTCACAAGCACGTGAACGTCTGCACTTTGTTTTGCCAGGTGAGCGTCAATACATTGTTACCGATGGCGAAAACAATCAGCAGCAAAACGGCACTACAAAGATCGCCAGTTCTTTAGCTGATGGACAACCTTGGTATGCGCGTTTAATTGCATCAATTAGCGAAACCGGCAATTAATGCGCGAAGTAACTCAAGCAGACCTTGATTGCATTCAAACTCAACTAGGTCGGACTCCAAGAGATGTCCATGCGATTGCATACCGTTGTCCATGTGGAAAGCCTGCTGTTGTTGAAACTCCACCTCGACTTGAAGATGGCACACCGTTTCCAACTTTTTACTACGCCACTTGCCCGCGTTTAACCGCAGTTATTTCAACCCTTGAAACAACTGGACTTATGGGTCAGATGAATGAGCGTTTAGAGACTGATGCCGAATTAGCTGGTGCCTATCACGCAGCACACGATGATTACATCGCATCGCGTTCGGCTCTCGGCATAGATGTTCCAGAACTTGATGATGTTTCAGCAGGTGGAATGCCAACACGTGTGAAGTGCCTTCATTCACTTGTTGCACACTCATTATCTGCAGGACCCGGTGTAAACCCATTGGGTGATGAAGCGCTAGCAAAACTGCCTGAATGGTGGAAGAACAACCCATGCGAGTAGCGGCAATTGATTGTGGAACTAACTCAATTCGTTTACTGATTGCAGATATTGATGGCAACAACTTCCGTGAAGTTGTGCGCGATATGGAGATTGTTCGCCTAGGCCAAGGCGTCGATGAAACCGGCCAATTTCATCCAGATGCGATTGCCAGAACTCTCGCCGCAGTCGATAAGTTTGCAGCAGAAATTGCCAAGCGCGGCGTTGAAAAGATTCGCTTTTGCGCAACCAGCGCCACACGCGATGCAACCAACCGACACTTATTTGTTGATGGAGTCCGTGATCGTCTAGGCATCGAATTAGAAGTTATCTCAGGTGATGAAGAAGCTGCGCTCTCTTTTGCTGGTGCGATCAAAGATCTAGATCCAAGCAATGGTCCTTTCTTGGTAGTTGATATTGGGGGCGGATCGACAGAATTTGTCTTTGGTACATCAACTGTTGAAGCAGCTCGAAGTGTCAACATTGGCTGTGTACGCATGACTGAAAGACACTTTTCTTCAGATCCTGCTACCGCTGAACAAATCGAATTAGCACGCACCGATATTCAAGCAGCGATTGCACAGGCTGCCGCAGTAGTACCAATTACTAAGGCCAAGACTTTGGTTGCTGTCGCAGGAACTGCAACAACTGTGGCTGCTGCAGCGCTAGATCTTCCTGAATATGATCGCTATGCAATTCATCTTTCTAGAATTAGTTCGCAACAAACCCATGATGCCGCCACCATGTTTGCCACAAGTAACCGCGAGCAACGTTTAGCTCTTGGCTACATGCACCCTGGTCGAGTCGATGTTATTGCAGCAGGCTCGCTGGTTCTTTCAGAAATCATGAAAGCCACAGGGGCTAGTGAATTTGTAGCGTCAGAATCAGATATTTTGGATGGAATGGCATTTTCTCTTGCCCGCAATTAAATCTATAAAGCTTCTGGATCAAAAAATTGTTGCCTGTACCAAGTGCCCACGTTTAGTTGAGTGGCGAGAAGAAGTCGC
>DAIMZE010000067.1:0-2911 GCA_036734125.1 Candidatus Planktophila sp. | reverse complement strand
AATGCTGCAGCGATACCTAAACGTTGCTTCATACCCAATGAATATGTCTTGTACTTTGATTTTCCACGTTCGCCAAGTCCAACTTTTTCTAGAAGAGTTTGAACTCGTTCGACAGGAAAGCCACCAAGGCGTGCAAGGACCATTAAGTTTTCATGACCAGATAAAGCAGGATAGAAAGCTGGGCCTTCAATCATCGCGCCAACTCGGCTTAAATATCTTTCGGGATGTTCGATCGGTTCGCCAAGAATGTGACCCTGCCCAGTTGTTGGTGTAATCAGGCCAAGCAGCATCCGCATTGTGGTTGTTTTGCCTGAACCATTTGGGCCAACAAAGCCACACACGGTACCGAGCGGTACTTCGAAGTTAATATGCGAGACCGCTAAGCGATCGTCGTACTTCTTGGATAGATCTGAGACTGAAATAGCAGTATTAGTCATGGCCGTACTCTGCCACAATTCACCTATGAGCAAACGACCTTGGGGCTACCAACCTCGTCAGGAAAGTCTGGGACCAGACTGGGAATTACATCCACAAACACATTCCGTTCGTGCCGGTCTTGCTCGCACAGGTTTTGGTGAAACGTCAGAAGCACTATTTCTAAATAGTGGTTTTACTTACACATCTGCTGAAGAAGCTTTTGATTCATTCGCCGAAGAAACCGATCACTATCTTTACAGTCGTTTTCATAATCCAACGATTGCGATGTTTGAACAACGTTTAGCTGCAATTGAGGGCGCCGAAATGTGCGTGGCAACTGGATCTGGAATGTCGGCAATGTTTGCTTCCCTTGCTTGCTTAGTTGAACAAGGCGATCACGTAGTTGCATCAGCGGCCATGTTCTCTTCATGTCACGTGGTAATTACAGAGTTTTTACCTAAGTGGGGCGTCACCTTTGAATTAGTAAAGGGAAATGACCCAGAAGTCTGGGCTAAAGCACTTAATAAGCCAACTAAGGCTGTCTTTATTGAAACACCAAGTAACCCATTACTTGAGATTGTTGATATCGCAATGGTCAGTGAGCTTGCACATAAAGTTGGCGCGACAGTAATTGTTGACAATGTAATGGCATCACCAGTTTTGCAGAAGCCTTTAACACTCGGCGCAGATGTTGTTATGTACTCTGCGACAAAACACATCGATGGTCAAGGTCGAGTCCTTGCAGGTGCGTTGTTGGGATCTGCTTCATATATTCAAGAAAAACTCTTGCCCTTTGTGCGTCACACAGGTCCTGCGCTCAGTGCGTTCAATGCTTGGGTACTTGTTAAGTCACTAGAAACAATGCACATGCGGGTTGAAAGCATGGTTTCAAATGCGCAAGCGGTTGCTGAGTTCCTTGAAAAGCAACCTGCAATTAAATCTGTCCGCTACCCAGGTTTGAAATCTCACCCAGGTCATGAATTAGCGATGAAGCAAATGAATAACGGTGGAGGATCAACCATCGGAATTGAGTTCAATGGTTCTCAGGCCGAAGTTTTTGCCTTCATGAATAAGCTTCGAGTCATTGATATCTCAAATAACTTAGGTGATAGCAAGTCATTAATTACACACCCAGCATCAACTACCCATCGACGTTTAGCCCCAGAGGTTCAGGCAGATATGGGAATTACACCTTCGGTGTTGCGCTTGTCTGTGGGATTAGAACACTCAAGTGATTTGATTAAGGATTTACAACAAGCTCTAGCTAAGTAGTTGTGCAACAACTAGCAACACAGATAACAAGCTTAAGTAAGTAATTGACCACTGGAAAATCTTGCCAGCAACTTTTGCATACTCAGTTGAACCTTCTTTAAGCGCAATGAGTTGACGCGCAAAAACTAGGCCTAACGCAACTGTTATTGCTAGGGACCACATTGGTAAGTCAGCGGCAAGAATCAACCAG
Source organism: Candidatus Planktophila sp. (assembly GCA_036734125.1). Lineage (GTDB taxonomy): Bacteria > Actinomycetota > Actinomycetes > Nanopelagicales > Nanopelagicaceae > Planktophila. Next base: position 1,032 of record DAIMZE010000067.1, on the reverse strand, counting down.
ACCGATGAAGCAATCATCAAGATGGTGTGAAACCACATCTCTTTAAGGACTCGGTCCTTTGTCGCAACAACCGGAAGCATCGGAGTTCCTGCAGCTGCGTAATCATCTTTGTACTTAATTGCTAGCGCCCAAAAATGTGGTGGCGTCCAAAAGAAAATTACAAAGAAGAAAGCCCAAGCTGTTAGTGACAAGGAATTAGTAACGGCTGCCCAGCCAATAAGTACTGGCATGCAACCTGCAGCTCCACCCCAAACAATATTCTGCGCAGTGCGTTGCTTTAGAGCCATTGTGTAAACAACTACATAAAAAACAATTGCGATAAAAGTAAGAAGTGTTGCCAGTGCAGTCGTGAAAATCCAGAAAATCACTAAAGAGATGATTCCAATTAAAGTTGCAAACACAGTTGCATTCTTTTTTGAAATCTGTCCTGTAACTACTGGACGCTTTGCAGTACGCGCCATTAATTTATCAAGATCACTTTCGATAACCATATTGAAAGCATTGGCACTTCCGGCAGCAAGAGTTCCGGCAAAAATTGTTGCAAGAGCTAATCCAAAACTTGGTAAACCTTTGGCAGCCAAAACCATCGCGGGTAATGTTGAAACGAGTAAGAGTTCTACCACTCGTAACTTCATTAGATCGAGGTATCCCCGCATAGCGCTGCTCACGCGCCAAGATTACCCAGCCTTTTGCAGTACGCCTCCCAGACCTCTCACAGGCATAATAGTTACCTTGCTCTCAACGGAGACCGCAGATCATGAAGAAGGTAGAGCAATGACCGAGAACAACAAGCCCGAATGGTTTGAGATCACTGATGCAGATGAGAAGCCAGAGCTACGTAAGGTTTCAAAGTCTCTACCTGTAAGTGCCGTGCTTGTTGCTGCGTTGATTCTGGGCGTAGGTGCGGTTACCGCACAAACTCAAGGTGTAATGCCTCTTTCTGCTTCAAACACTAATGCGTCACAAACTGCGCAACCTGAAAACAATGCAACTGCGCAAGCTGTTTCAAATGTGAATTCCGCTGTTGCAAAT
>DAIMZE010000066.1:0-2937 GCA_036734125.1 Candidatus Planktophila sp. | reverse complement strand
TCCACACAATTGTGTAGATAACTTTAAGTTGCAGGTAGTTGAAAGTTCAACTAAAGTTGAGCGCACGAACAAGGAGCAAAAATGCCAGCAGTTACCGTAAGCGATATCACCGTTCTTCCTCGCGTCACAGATGCGCCGAATTCGCGCGCCCGTCGCGTAAAGAGCATCACGACCGCGCCACAAGGTTTTGAAGGTGAAGGCTTTCCGGTTCGTCGCGCATTTGCAGGCGTTGACTTGGCAGAACTTGATCCATTTATCCATTTAGATCAAATGGGCGAAGTTGAATACGCACCAGGTGAACCAAAGGGAACTCCATGGCACCCACACCGCGGATTCGAAACAGTTACATACATTATTGATGGAATCTTTGATCATAAAGATAGTAACGGCGGCGGCGGAACAATTTCAAACGGTGACACACAATGGATGACCGCAGGCGGCGGAATTCTTCATATTGAAACTCCACCAGAGCATTTAGTAATGAGCGGTGGTTTATTCCACGGCTTCCAACTCTGGGTAAATCTTCCGGCAGAAAAGAAATGGTTACCACCTGCCTACCAAGATGTGCGTGCAAACGATGTCGCACTTTTATCTAGCGCAGATGGTGGATCACTTATTCGCGTTATCGCAGGTGAACTCGATGGACATGTTGGTCCTGGAACAACACAGACACCAATTACTTTAATTCACGCAACTGTTGCACCAGGTGCAGAACTTCGCTTGCCATGGCGTAAGGATTACAACGCACTTGTTTACACAATCGCTGGCCATGGTTTTGTCGGCGATGAAAGCCGTCCTGTTCAGATGGGTCAGCTCACTGTCTTTGGTGATGGCGACTCAATCGTTGTACGCGCTGCAAATAACCAGGAAACTCGTTCACCAAACCTTGAACTATTTATTCTCGGTGGCCAACCAATCAAGGAACCTGTTGCTTGGATGGGCCCATTTGTAATGAATACCAAGCGCGAAGTTCTGCAAGCATTTGAAGATTTCCAGAAGGGTTTACTTGGCTCAATCCCTGCGATTTATAAGGAAGATGCCAAGCGCCCCGTGAACCGCACCGACAAACTCAGCGGCGATGTCTTGGACGTCCACAATGCGCCTCAAGGAATTCAGGAGAACTAGCCCAACCTTTTTCGACTTTGCGCGTGAGGCGCAATAAGTTCATGAGGCGACTGTGTAGTTATCTTTTCAGTCGCCGACGGACTTTTGCGCCGGTCTGGAAGAGTTAGAATGTGCTCATGAATCCGCAGAAAGTCCTTTTGTACTATGGCTTCACACCCATAGCTGACCCTGTCGCGATTCAACTCTGGCAGAAAAATCTCTGTGAAGCGCTAAACCTAAAGGGCCGCATTTTGATTTCGCCAACTGGAATCAACGGCACCGTCGGTGGCGACATCGATGATCTTCGCAAATATGTGAAGTACACCAAGAAGTATCCGGGCTTTAAGAAGATCGGATTTAAGTGGTCGCAGGGCACCGGCAATGAATTCCCAAAGCTCTACGTTGCAGTGAAGAAAGAACTCGTCGCATTCGATAACCCTGATGAAATTAAAGTTGATGAAAAGGGCGTTGTCGGTGGCGGCCAGCATCTTCGCCCAGAACAAGTTCATGAGCTAGTTAAAGAACGCGGCGATGACGTTGTCTTCTTCGACGGTCGCAATCAATTTGAGGCCAAGATCGGCAAGTTTAAGAATGCGATTGTTCCTGATGTTGATACTTCACGTGATTTTGTTCGCGAAATCGAAAGCGGAAAGTACGACCACCTAAAAGAGAAGCCAGTCGTTACTTACTGCACCGGCGGAATCCGCTGTGAAATCTTGTCAGTTGTAATGAAGAACCGTGGCTTTAAAGAGGTTTACCAAATTGATGGTGGCATCGTTAAATACGGCGAGAAGTTTGCTGACGACGGCCTCTGGGAAGGCTCGCTCTATACATTTGATTCACGTATGGCGATCGATTTCTCAACCAAAACCAAGGTCATCGGCGAGTGCGAGATCTGCCAGGCGCCAAGCAAGATCTTCCGGAATTGCCGCACCAAGACCTGCCACGAACTGATTCTGCTCTGTGACTCTTGCAATGACCTGCCTGCAAACACCAAGTGCACGCACGATCCATCTAAAGTGCGCGACCCCGAGATGGTTGGCTAACTCTTTTAATTAAAGAGTTTTGTTTAGAGCGCCTTGAGCGCGCTAACAACTTTAGTTAACGAAGCCTTGGCATCGCCAAAGAGCAACATTGTCTTTGGATCATAGAGAAGTTCATTTTCAATTCCCGCAAAGCCCGGACGCATTGAACGCTTCAAGAAAATAACATTTGCAGCGTTAGAAACTTCCAAAATTGGCATGCCGTAAATTGGGCAACCAGGTGTTGTCTGCGCTGCAGGGTTTACGACGTCATTTGCACCGATAACTATTGCAACATCTGTCTGACCGAAGGTTGGGTTTACTTCATCCATTTCAGCAAGTTGATCGTAAGGAACATTTGCTTCAGCAAGAAGAACGTTCATATGTCCTGGCATACGACCTGCAACTGGGTGGATTCCGTAGGCAACATCGATGCCCTTAGAGATCATCAAATCTGCGAGTTCGCGCACGGTGTGCTGTGCTTGTGCAACAGCTAAACCGAAACCAGGAACGATAACCACGCGACGTGCGTAGTTAAGAAGAATAGCTACGTCATCTGGTGAACCAGAACGCACTGGACGTTCTTCGCCCGCAGCAGATACATCCTGTGGCTTTGCAGTAAATGCACCGAAGAGAGTTCCAAAGAGCGAACGTCCCATCGCATCGGCCATCAAGCGCGTCAAGATTGTTCCGGATGCACCAACGAGCGTTCCAGCGATAATCAGAAGTGTTGAATCAAGAACGTATCCGCTTGCGGCAACTGTTAGACCAGTAAAGGCGTTAAGTAGCGAGATAACGATCGGCACATCTG
>DAIMZE010000065.1:0-3281 GCA_036734125.1 Candidatus Planktophila sp. | reverse complement strand
CAAAGATCGGTGACACCGTTTCTTACACCGCACCTAATGGCAAGGAAATCAAAGTAGAGATTAAAGCCGCAACTGCTTATTAATTACTTCCTTTTTTACAATTTATCCACAACAATTAGATTATGAAAATAAGAGTAAGAGTCTCATTACTTTTACTACCTTTCATCCTCTTACTTCAGAGCCTGGGCACAAGCTCTGCAATCGCAGAGGAGTGGCAAAGAGTTCCTTATTCCTATCCAAATCAAGCTTATGTATTTAACACCGTCAGCCAATATATTGAATACAACGAAGGTATCTCAATTGGTTCTAAGTTAACTTTTAATAGACCGACCTCTAATGGCGGAACAATTTCTGTTCATTGCGAAAGTTTCCAGAGCGCAAATTGCGTAGAAGCACTTCCGACACAACTGCAAGCTAATCTAACTTTTCCAAAGTGTAAAAACTCAGAATCAACATGGTGTATTAGTAAAGTCTTCATCTACAAAAAAGACTCAATTCCAGTTGAAGCCGAATTTGTCAAATATATAGATGGAAACAAATTTGAAGCAGATGGAAAATATGACTTACCAGAAGGTGGAACAATCTCGCTTTGGAAAATTAAGGAGCCAGCTTCTACTGAACAAGTTTTATTCGCGGTGGATGTTAATCAAACTTTTTACTGGTCACCAACCCCTTACTACTCCCAATTAACTGGTGGTATTTATCCGGTGGCTATCAAAACAGGAAATGAATACTTCCCAGAGATATATTCAAAGAATGACAAATCAAGTACTGGATCAGGCTATCTAATTAGTCCAAAATGCGAAAAAGCAATATTTACTTCCAAGGGGGAATGCGGATCAAAAGAACTATTTCCGGCAAATTATAGATTTGGCCTTTCAATCGTTGTCCCTCAAAGCGTTAATGGATTCATCTCAGGCAGATTAGAGGAAACTAAGTTTTCAACAAATAGCGCACAGAGCAATTCTGCAAACAAAACAATCACAATCGATGCAGAACCAATGAAGATTCCACGTTTAGGCGTTGCTTTGACTAAAGAGCAAGCACTACAGATGATTCCTAGCTTACGCGATGGTGGAATGAATTGGTTCGCGCAAGATAATCGACAAGACGGGGATATTTTAAAGAGGATTGATTTTCTGCGAGATATCGTTGGAGATAAAGCATCAGGCTTCTCTACAGTTTGGAATTTTACAAACCTATCTTCTGGCAGCGCCATTAACGCATGCAAAATTTCCAATAACACTTTTCCAGGGCTAATCGCAACGAATGCCATGATAATGAGCCCCAACCCTCCAGTATTCAAAGATTCAGAATTCATTTATCAGGTTGCTGGTATGCACTTTGAGCCAGATGGAAAAACACTTTCTGTTGGAAATTACACAATGATCGTCTCTAAAGATGTGGTTTCTTGTCTTTACGGTTCAAATCAAATACCAATTACCGCTTCTATATCAATTGTGAATTCCGAAACTGGGGATAAGAAAATTTCAGTGTCTACAATCAAGAACGATGGAAAGTTTTACACTCTGAATATATCGGGATTTAATTTCTCTAACCCTGAAATCAGAGTGAAACTTCAATTTCCAGAAGTTAAAATGGAAGTTATCAAGAGATCAATCACCTGCGTAAAGGGCAAGATGAAGAAGAAAATTTCTGGAACCAATCCAAAATGTCCAACTGGATACAGAATTAGTAAGTAGCTCTTCCGCCAGATGCATCGAAGGTGAATCCTGTTGTAAATGAGCACGCCGTAGATGCCATAAAGGCAACAATTTCGGCTACTTCTTCAGGCTGACCGACGCGTCCCATTGGGATTCGGCTGATCATGTACTTCAAGGTTTCTTCGCTGGTATTTGAATTCATTGGCGTGCTGATGACTGCAGGAGCAAGCGCATTGATTACAACACCGTGTGGAGCAACTTCTTTTGCTACGCCTTTAACAAAGCCGATCATGCCGGCTTTTGAAGTGTTGTAAGGAGATAACCCTGGGTTTCCTTCTTTGCCTGCAATAGATGCCAAATGCACGATGCGGCCGTACTTCTTCTCTTTCATTGAAGGAATTACCGCTTGGGTAAGCCAGATTGCTCCGTAGAGATTTACTTGTAAAACCTTTTCAAAGTCTGACCAATTAACATCTTCAACTGCCGTATTTGATGGACCAACGATTCCAGCAGTATTAACTAGCGCATCGATCTTGCCGTGGTCTTTTAGGATTGCAGAGATCGCTTTATCAATCTGGTCTTGGCTAGAAATATCGCATACGTGGCTTTGGTTAGCCGCTAATGAAAGTTCTTTTGAAAGATCGGTAAGAGCGGCGGCATTGAAATCGAGTGCGATAACGGTTGCACCACGAGCGGCGATTAACTGTGCGCTGGCTTTACCGATGCCGGTTGCTGCGCCTGAGATAACGACTACTTGGCCGTTGAATTCAACTGATGAAGTGCTGGTCATTTCTATTCCTTACTTCATCCGAGGATCGATATGGATCTTTGGGCCATCGCCTGCACCTGCAGGACGCTTGCCCATAAAGACATCGTGTACTTCATTGAGCGAAATTGTTGCAGCAATAAGCGGGCGAGGATCAACTTCTCCGCGCGCAAAGATTTCAATTGCTCCTTTAAGGCCAGGAGATGCTGACAAAATTCCGACCGCGGTTACATCTTTAAGCGCGAGATCGCGTGAATCGATCAGGCTTGGCTCTCCCGAGATACCGATGTACACAACGCGGCCTCCCGGTTCAACAGCCTGAACTATTTCGTGCGGAATTGATTTGTGATTGGTTGCATCAATGATTCCGTCAAAGCCAGTCCTTGGTTTTACCAAATCAGTACCTGCGTTTTTGATTCCGATTTCATGCGCAAGTTTTATAGTGCGTTCGTTGCGACCGACTAGGTGCACGTTGGCACCTGCGGCTTGAGCAAGTTGTGCGCAGAGAAGTCCGATAGTTCCGGTTCCGTAAATCAATATTTCTTTGCCAGGTCCAGCAAGTGCTGCTTCAACTGCGCGCAGTGAATTGCCTGCTGGTTCGATAAGTGCGCCAATGGCATCATCAATTGAATCTGGAAGTGCATGTAGTGCGCGCTCTGGTACTAGAAGTTTTTCAGCGCAAGCACCAGGCCATCCGTTGCGAACTCCGATTTCATAGCGATCATCGCAAACATGTTGGCGACCTGAAGTGCAGCGGTAACAAGTTCCGCAGCCAAGCATCGTGTCACCAGTGACACGTTGACCAAGCCACTTGGGATTTACACCTTTACCAATTTCAGAAACAACTCCGC
>DAIMZE010000064.1:0-3377 GCA_036734125.1 Candidatus Planktophila sp. | reverse complement strand
ATCGCGTTATCTCTTCGACTAAACGCCGAGTAATTGTTGCCTCCTTTTCTTCACACGTTCACCGAGTTCAGCAGGTAATTGATATTGCGGCACAGCATGGACGAAAAGTTGTCTTTATCGGGCGTTCGATGGTTCGCAATATGAAGATCGCAGAAGATATGGGGTACCTACATGTACCCGCAGACCTTGTCATTGATGCTAAAGATCTTGATCAATATGATGACAACGTTGTTTTGATTTGCACCGGTTCGCAAGGCGAGCCGATGGCAGCGTTGTCTCGGATGGCTAATGGTGATCATCAAATTCGGGTGGGTGAAGGCGACACAGTAATTTTAGCTTCATCGTTGATTCCAGGAAATGAAAACTCAGTCTTCCGCGTAATTAATGAGTTAACACGTTTTGGTGCCAAAGTGGTTCATAAAGCAAATGCAATGGTGCATGTATCGGGTCACGCAGCTGCAGGTGAATTGCTCTACTGCTACAACATCGTCAAACCTAAATATGTAATGCCAATCCATGGTGAATGGCGACACATGAAGGCGAACGCTGAATTAGCAATTCAATCCGGTGTACCTCGTGGTAACACTTTCATTGTTGATAACGGAGTTGTCATCGATTTAGTTAATCACGAGGCAGAAGTTGTTGGAGCTGTACCAGTTGGTTTTGTCTTTGTGGATGGGCAAAGCATCGGAGACATTACTGAAAGTTCATTAAAGGATCGCCGAATTCTTGGCGAAGAAGGTTTCATCTCTTGCGTCGTTGTCATCGATTCACAAAGTGGAAAAATTGTGGCGGGACCAGATATTCATGCACGCGGATTTAATGAGGATGCTGCGATGTTTGATGAGGTCAAGATGAGAATTGAGAAGGCGCTTGCAGTTGCGGTTGCAGATGGCAATAACGGAACCCATCAACTCTCACAGATTGTCAGAAAAACTATTGGTGGATGGGTTGGGGGAGAGCATCGTCGAAAGCCGATGATTGTCCCTGTCGTTATTGAAGTTTAAAGAACGGCGCGCCTAGTAGGTTCGCAATTGTTCACCCTTTACGATCGTGCGTGTGGCTAAAAGGAAAAAAGCAAAAAGTAAGACCGGAGCTGTAGGCGGAGCTCTAGGTCGTGGCCTTGCATCCATTTGGCGTTTTATTGCAAAATCTTTAGGAAGTGGCGTTCGTTTTGTAGCTCGAGGAGCCCGTGATTTAGATCCTGCACATCAGCGCGATGGGATCGCATTTCTTATTTTGATTCTTGCACTGATTGCAACTGCAGGTACTTGGTTTCATTCAGATAATATTGTCAGTCGCGCGGTGTATTCAGTTATTTACGGTGGATTTGGTCGGGTAGGTTTTTTTGCCCCGCTAGTTCTCATTTACTTTGCTTTTAGATTATTTAGAGTTCCAGAGGATTCAAAAGCAACTGGTCGAATAATCATTGGAACCTTGGCTTTAATGCTATCAACTACTGGGTTAGCACATTTGCTCAATGGTTCTGTCGGTACAGGTGCAACCGCGATGCGTGATGGCGGTGGCTGGCTTGGATACGGAGTTTCAACACCACTTGTAAGCCTTATGACCTCTGTCTTGGCCTATCCAGTTCTATTCATTCTTTTTATTTTTGGCGTACTAGTAATTACAGCTACTCCGGTCAATGAAGTACTTACTCGCATAACATCTGCCAGCAGTTGGTTGTGGTCTAAGCGACCAGAACGTGCTGAAAAAGTTGAGGTCGATTTCGAAGTAACTGATACTCCACCTTTTGAAACACCTATAGTTGCCCAATGGAATGCTCCAGTTGATGAAGAGGAACTTGATGAAGAAAGCTTTGATGAAGAGTTTCCGGTAGAAGAACCTTTTGCAACGGTCCCACCTGTCAATGAAAACACGGTTGCCGTAAAGCGACCAGAGCAGTTGTTGTTGACCGCTGACATTCAGTATGAACTTCCTAGTCCAGATCTGCTTCGTGCAGGCCCTGCGGCTAAGGCAAAAAGCAAGGCAAATGAAGTTGTAGTGGCAGCGTTAACTGAAGTGTTTTTGCAATTTGAAATTGATGCAAAAGTAACAGGCTTCATGCGCGGCCCAACGGTGACCCGTTACGAGGTTGAACTCGGAAATGCAGTCAAAGTTGAAAGAATTACGGCTTTATCAAAAAATATTTCATATGCAGTTGCCAGCAGTGATGTTCGAATTCTCTCGCCAATCCCAGGTAAATCTGCGGTAGGAATTGAAATCCCAAATGCTGATCGAGAGATTGTGGCTTTAGGCGATGTTTTGCGCTCAACAGTTGCTGGGCAAGATCTACACCCAATGCTTGTGGCGCTTGGAAAAGATGTCGAAGGTAATTTTGTGTGTGCAAACTTAGCGAAAATGCCTCACCTTTTGGTGGCGGGAGCAACTGGCGCGGGTAAATCTTCAATGATCAACGCAATGATTACTTCAATTTTGATGCGTTCGACACCAGATGATGTTCGCTTAGTATTAATTGATCCTAAACGAGTAGAACTAAATGCTTACGAAGGTATCCCGCATTTAATTACACCAATTATTACTAATCCCAAAAAAGCTGCTGATGCCCTGACATGGGTAGTGCGAGAAATGGACCTTCGTTACGAGGATCTTTCCACCTTTGGCTTTAGACATATCGATGATTTCAATAAAGCGGTACGTGCAGGCAAGGTAGTTGTGCCAGAGGGCAGCGATAGAACCGTTGAGCCATATCCATATCTTTTGGTCATCATTGACGAGCTTGCAGATTTAATGATGGTTGCAGCCAAAGAGGTTGAGGAATCTGTCGTTCGCATTACTCAGTTGGCACGATCAGCTGGTATTCACTTAGTTCTTGCAACTCAGCGACCATCAGTAGATGTTGTGACGGGATTAATTAAGGCAAATGTTCCTTCACGTTTGTCATTTGCTACAAGTTCCCTTGCAGATAGCCGCGTTATTTTGGATAGCCCAGGTGCAGAAAAGCTCGTCGGTCAAGGTGATGGGTTGTTTATCCCCATGGGTGCAAGCAGAGCTATTCGAATCCAGGGAGCATATGTTTCTGAACGTGAAATCGAAGCGGTTACAAGCCATGTGAAGAAGCAGCTCAAGCCGCGCTATAGAGACGATGTGACTGCGCCAGTAAATCAAATGAAAATGGTAGATAAAGAGATCGGTGATGATTTAGATATTTTGTGCCAAGCAGTAGAACTTGTTGTAGGAACACAATTCGGATCAACATCAATGTTGCAAAGAAAATTACGTGTTGGTTTTGCTAAAGCTGGCCGCTTAATGGATTTGATGGAGTCTCGCGGAATCGTTGGTCCTTCGGAAGGCTCTAAGGCTCGCACCGTGTTGGTAAAGCCAGATGAACTTGATTCAGTGCTAGCAACCCTTCG
>DAIMZE010000063.1:0-3401 GCA_036734125.1 Candidatus Planktophila sp. | reverse complement strand
CCCATTTTACTATCCATGCTGGTGAAGCGTATGGAATCCCCTCAATCTGGGAAGCCATCCAAATCTGCGGAGCAGAACGACTAGGTCACGGTGTTCGTATCATCGATGACATTGATTTTTCCGGCCCTGAACCAATGTTAGGTCGCCTTGCAGCTTATGTGCGCGATCGTCGTATTCCACTTGAGCTCTGCCCAACGTCGAATCTTCAAACAGGTGCAGCAGCAAGTTATGCCGAACATCCAATCGGAGTTCTTGCCAAACTGCGTTTCCGCGTCACATTAAATACTGACAACCGATTAATGAGTCAGACTTCGATGTCTTTTGAGATGGAAGAAGCGGTAAAAGCCTTTTCATGGGATTTTGCCGAGCTTCAAAGAGTCACCATTAACGCTATGAAAAGCGCATTTATCCCGTATCCAGAGCGTCTGGCGATTATCGATCAGATCATCAAGCCAGGCTATGCCAAGGTTTCAGCTGGTTCATGATTGATTTTACTGATCCACAATTTGTAGCAGATCCATATCCAGCACTTAAAGAGTTAAGAAATGCTCCAGTTCCAGTGTGGCACGAGGGTATGCAGATGTTCTTGGCCGCTCGTCACAGTGATGCAAATGATGTGTTTCGCAATAAATCCTTAGGGCGAATTTTCAAAGAGAAAACTCCTGATTTTGAATGGGAGATCTTCAATTGGCTTCATGCTGATTCAATTTTAGATAGCGAACCTCCTAAGCACACCCGCTTACGTTCGCTAGTTGCTAAGGCTTTCAATCGTCAAAAAATTGAAGGAATGCGTCCTGCTGTCGAGCGCATCACCGAACAACTGCTAGATGCTATTGATCTTAAAGTTAAGGCTGGCGAGAGCTTTGACTTGATCGCAGATTATGCCGAACCTTTGCCCGTCAAAATTATTGCTGACCTATTAGGTTTTCCAGAAGCAGAGGAACACTTATTGCGCCCATGGTCACAAGCAATTGTGAAGATGTACGAAGTGAATCCATCGCTTCAGTATCAAACTGAGGCTAAAGTGGCAGCTAGTGAATTTGCTCAGTACGTACGCGATCTAGCAGAGAGCCGTAAAAAGAATCCTGGACAGGATTTGATCTCAGATTTAGCTAGCGTTGAAGAAAATGGCGAAAAGCTCAATATGCAGGAGCTAGTTGCGACCTGTATTTTGCTTTTAAACGCCGGACATGAAGCAAGTGTGAATGCATTTGGCAATGGCATGGTTGCTGCCCTTCAACGCCCAGATCAAATAAAGCTACTTCGCGAAACTCCACGCGAAGTTACCAATACTGCTCTTGAAGAGTTCATGCGTTTTGATGCACCGCTGCATTTGTTTGAACGCACAGCAACGGCAGATACCGAAGTTGGGGGAGTTCAAATAAAGGAGGGGCAAAAGATCGCCGCCCTTATTGGGTCAGCAAACCGTGATGAATCAGTGTTTTCAGCCCCTGAAACCATGGATTTAACCCGTGATCCAAACCCACATATTGGCTTTGGCGCAGGAATTCACTTTTGCTTAGGCGCACCACTTGCTCGACTTGAAATGAGCGTTTCACTGCCTGCGTTGTGGGAAAAATACCCAGCCATGCAACTGGCTTCAGAACCAGTACGACGTCCTACCTTTGTTTTGCGTGGTTATGAAAGCGTCGCTATCTCTGCTTGATGTGGGTACGACGATTGTGCGCCTTTTCGAGTAACGCTAAAAGATGCAATTGAGACACCAAACTTCATAGCGTCAATCGGATCCTTTCCGCTTGCAAGGGCGTAAGCAAAACTTCCAACAAAAGCATCTCCAGCACCAGTGGTATCAACAGCTGTGACCTTTGGTGCGCTAACACGGTGCAGTTCTGCCGTTGGGCTTATGTACACCGCACCTTCACTACCTAACGTAACAATGGTGCTTTTGCCTGGTCTAAAGCTTTTCAAAACATCATCACTTGACGGCAAAGTTCCATGAAGCTCTCGGAACTCGGTCTCATTAGGAATCAACCAATCTGTCAGTTCAAGTAACTCAGCCGATAATTGTTGGTAAGGCGCAGGATTCAAAATAGTTGTGCAGCCCCGAGCTTTGGCCGCCTTAAATGCAGCGAGTGTGACTTCTTGCTTGATTTCACATTGGGCAACAACTATTGCTAGATCCTCAATCGCATTAATTGCAGTAATCGCCTTGGTTACTTCAATCTCATGATTTGCTCCAGGAATAATGATGATTCTATTTTCACCAGCACCGTCGACCCAAATATGAGCAACTCCATTGGGAGTAGAACTAGTTTCTACAAATTGTGAATTAATACCAACCTTCACAAAGTTGTCAGCAATTGCCTTGCCAAATACATCATCACCTAACTTTCCAATGAAATGTACGCGAGCTCCACAGTGGGCGGCCATAACCGCTTGGTTAGCTCCCTTGCCACCAAAACCGGTAGTAAAAAGCTGCCCCGCAAGGGTTTGACCTGGTTCTGGAAGCACATCGGCATAGGCGGTTAAATCCATCATGGCGCTGCCTACGACAACTATTACAGACGGTCTCATAACGCTAGGCTAGCGGTTATGGGTAAAACTTCAATCATTCTGGATGTAGATACTGGCGTTGACGATGCGTTTGCAGTTCTTTTTGCGGCGCTACATCCAGATATCAATTTGTTGGGCATTACTTGTGTTGATGGAAACACAAATATTGATCAAGTTGTAGCTAATACCTTAAAAGTTTTAGATGCTGCAGGTGCTCCCGATATTCCAGTTGCACGGGGAGCTTTAAAACCACTACTTGGTAAGAGCCAATACGCCGAATATGTTCATGGCGCCGATGGCATGGGTGATCTTGGAATCGCACCTTCTGCTCGAAAAGTAGATTCTCGTTCGGCAGTTGAACTGCTCAGAGATTTAGTTGAACAATCAAAGGATCCTGTAACGATTGTTCCTTTAGCACCGCTTACAAACATCGCATTGTTTTTACGCGCTTTTCCTGAAACAGCTAAAAAAGTCCACCGAATTGTTTTGATGGGTGGATCTGCATCTGCGGGCAATGCAACAGCTGCTGCAGAATTTAATGTCTGGCATGATCCAGAAGCGGCCGCCATCGTTTTCCAAAGTGGTGTACCGATCACCATGTATGGTTTGGATGTTTTCATGCGTCCTGGCATCAATCGTGAACAAGCGACAGAGATGCAAAATTCAGGTAATCCAGCTGCACAATTTGGCGGATCACTTGCCTTGGCATTTATGGAACGTCTTGGGGTTTCTCCAGTTACCTTGGGTGATTACGGCGCAGTTGCCAGCGTTATTCGCCCAGATTTGTTTACGACTGAAATGTTTGATGTCGTTGTCGATACATCAGCAGGTCCTGCACGTGGTCAAACACTTGTTGATCGACGTGATGCATTCCTGAAAGAGTTAGA
>DAIMZE010000062.1:0-3530 GCA_036734125.1 Candidatus Planktophila sp. | reverse complement strand
TCCATGCACCAAATTTTGCGCGATCTGCAATCGAACCTGAAATTAGAGCAACAGTGATTGCGGCGAAGATTCCCTGGAAGGCAATGAACACTGCCGCTGGAATTGTTCCAATCAAAGCAGCTGAATTATCCAGTCCATTCAAGAAAGTAAACTGACCGATATCTCCGATAAGACCTTTGCCCCCAACTGAATCTCCGAAAACCATTGAAAAACCAAATGCAATCCATAGGACAAAAACAATTGCAAGTGCACCAAAAGACATCATCATCATGTTAAGAACACTCTTAACGCGAACCATGCCGCCGTAGAAAAGTGCGAGGCCCGGAATCATAAGAACAACGAGACCTGTACTAATTAGCATCCACGCCGTATCGCCTGAATTTAAAACAACTTCCTCCATGAGAGACCACCTAAGTAATTTCGAGAAATTTCTCGCCTTTGAGATGGTTAAACCTTCTATCGATACAGTTACAAAGAAGGGATGACTTGGTTTCAGGTTGGTGACAAAACCAAGGGTTGTGTTACATCTGGGTTACGCCAACAGGCCGGCTATGTAGCTCTGAGCGTTAAAGGGGGCAAAATCCGTCTCGGACTCCCCTGTGCCTATCCATTTGATCGGGATGCCCAGCTCGGCCTCGATCGCCAGTGCTACTCCACCCTTTGCGCTTCCATCTAACTTGGTCAAGACAATTCCCGTTACTTCAACACTTTCAGTAAAAATCTTTGCCTGCTGCAAACCGTTTTGACCAGTTGTTGCATCAATGACAAGTAAAACTTCATTTATTGGTGAGACTTTTTCGACAACACGCTTTACTTTTGAAAGCTCTGCCATCAAATCGCTTTTGTTATGTAAGCGACCAGCGGTGTCGATAATGAAAATGTCGCTACCTGCATCTTTGGCATTTTGCGCTCCATCAAAGGCAACAGATGCAGGATCTCCATTTTCTTTCCCAGATACAACTACAACTCCAATTCGATCGCCCCACGTTTTAAGTTGATCAACCGCTGCAGCTCTAAAGGTGTCTCCTGCTGCAAGAACAACACTCTTTCCACTGCGCTTGTAGTGTGAAGCTAATTTCGCAACTGACGTTGTCTTGCCTGTGCCATTAACGCCAACAACCATAATTGTCGTCGTTCCTTGGACAGTAATTGGCTCATGGGATTTATCAGATAAGTTCTGAGTCATTATTTCGATTAATGCTTCTTCGGCATTCTCGCTTTTGACTTTTTTGGCAGCTTCTAAAAACTCTTGAGTTAATCTTGGTCCAACATCTGAAGACAGTAGTTCCTGCTCAAGCTCTGCCCAATCGGCAGGTGAAAAATCATTTGTGCCTTTTATCTTGGCGATGAACTTACTGAAAAGACCCATCGTTCAAGTCCCTAACTTGCGTCAGATTCGCGCAAGCGTTGTGAAATCACTTCAGTCACACCATCACCACGCATTGTTACGCCATACAACGCATCTGCAATTTCCATGGTGCGCTTTTGGTGAGTAATGATGATCAACTGAGAACTCTCACGCAGTTCTTCAAGTACACCCAACAAACGCCCAAGGTTCACATCATCCAGAGCGGCCTCAACTTCATCCAACACATAGAAAGGACTTGGTCGAGCTTTGAAGATTGCGACTAACATGGCAACGGCGGTCAGCGACTTTTCTCCACCAGAAAGCAATGAAAGACGCTTCACACGCTTTCCAGGTGGGCGTGCCTCGACATCGACACCTGTTGTCAAAGGATTGTCGGGATCGGTCAGGATTAAGCGACCATCTCCACCAGGAAACAGGCGAGCAAAAATATCTTCAAAGTGCTTAGCGGTTTCTTCGTACGCTTCCATAAAGATCGACTGAACTCGGTCATCTACTTCCTTGATGATGTCCAAAAGATCCTTCTTGGTGTTCTTCAGATCCTCTAGCTGTTCAGCTAAGAACTTCAGGCGCTCTTCAAGAGATGTGTACTCCTCGAGTGCAAGAGGATTGATCTTTCCTAACAAATTGAGCGAACGTTCAGCCGATGCCAGACGCTTTTCCTGTTGATCGCGACGGTACGGAACCATCTCGGTAGAAATGATTTCTCCTTCATCAGTTTCGTGGAAGGTCGGTACATCTTTATCCGGACCATACTCGTTGACCAAAGTTGCGGTATCAATACCAAATTCTTCAACAGTTTTTGCTTCTAGCGTTTCAATACGTAGGCGCTGTTCGGCGCGTGCAATCTCATCTTTGTGAACACTTGAAGTTAACTGCTCGAGCTGCGATGCAAGCTCTCTGCCACGTGTACGTACAGTTAAAGTCTCGCCATCACGAGCAGCACGAGATTCTTCTAGTCGTCCACGTTCGGTTGCTGCTTTTGCGATTGAACGTTCGATATGAATCAAAACTTCATAAGCTGCCTCAGCAACTGCTTGCGAAATAACCGCTGCGCGTGCTCGTGCACTACGTCGAAGGATTGCGCGTTCAGATGCATCTCTTTCAGATTGTGCTGACTGTTCTAAAGCAAGCGCACGTGCAGCAACTGAATCCACACGCTCTTCAATTGTGCGCACTGCAAGTCGCGCCTCTACTTCAGAGGTACGAGCTACAGAAACTTGGTTGCGAAGAACTTCGGTACGAGAATGATCTGGCTCTGCTACTTCCCCACGTTGCTGTAGTTGAGACTGTGCAATTGTGATCTCACCTTCATCGCGAGATTTAGCGGCAGTTGCCTCGCTAATTGAAGTATTGAGGCGCTCAACTTCGGCCATTGCAGATTTCATGTTCTGCCCAGATACCGCCAGTTGTTCAGTTAATGCTGCGATTCGGGCATCTGATTCGTTGAGCTTAGAAAGCGCTGCATCGAAATCACCTTGGCGTGAGGCAACTTCGGTGTTGGCGGTAGAAATTTCAAACTTCAAGCGATCGCAATTATGAGTAATCTCTTGCAACTTTGTCTCAAGACCATCAATCAACGCTTTGATTTCAATTAGTGATGAAGAAGATTTGGATCCACCACGTGCACGATCACGTGAAACAACATCTCCATCGCGCGTAACAACGGTTACCGAAGGATGAGACCTCAAGATGGCTTCTGCAGCGTTTGCGTTTTCTGCAACGACTGTTGAAGCTAAAAGCGATGTAATCAAATCACCGATTGAGGATGAACGAATATGTGCAGAAAGCGGATTCAGACCTAACGGAATCGCAGAGTTTGCGCCTTGACGAGGCTCGAATACCAAAACATCTGCTTGACCCAAGTTCTCATTGCGCAAAGTTGTCAAAGCGGTGACAGCAGAAGAAAGATCTTTCACAACCACTGCATCTGCAAGATTACCTAGCGCAGCTGCTGCCGCTGCTTCCCAACCATTATCGATTTCAATCAGCCCTGCGATGCTTCCGAGAATTGAAACCCCACGAGAATCACGAAGAAGTGCTGAAGCACCATCACGAGTTTGCGAGGTTAACTTCATCGCCTCGAGCTTTGATTCCACCGCGTTTCGTTCACGATCGGCAGCTCGTTCAGCCTCGACTAAATCAGAGTACTTTGCTTTAGCGC
>DAIMZE010000061.1:0-3562 GCA_036734125.1 Candidatus Planktophila sp. | reverse complement strand
CGTCCAAACGTTCCAGTTCCTGCTGGAATTCCTGGATATGGTGGATACACAGTCACCAACACGCCACAGCCTGGTCCAAACGCAACAGTAATTGGTGCGCTTTTGGCTAAGGGATATGGCGTTGTAGGTTCTGGTTTTGCACGCCAAGGCTGGAATGCTGATTCAGCTATTAAGACCAACGTTGAACTTGTAGGTGCTTTCAAGAAGCAGTTTACGAAGACTACA
Organism: Candidatus Planktophila sp.; assembly: GCA_036734125.1. Taxonomy (GTDB): domain Bacteria; phylum Actinomycetota; class Actinomycetes; order Nanopelagicales; family Nanopelagicaceae; genus Planktophila. The sequence continues at coordinate 3,337 of DAIMZE010000061.1, read as the reverse complement.
AAGGTTATTGCATGGGGCGAATCACTCGGTGGATTCATTACGCAAGCTCTGGCAGAGAAGCATCCAGATCTATTTAGCGCTGCTGCACCACTATGTATGGCTAGCGATATAACTCCGCTTATGACAATGGCAGGGGATGCGCTCTGGGGAATCAAAACCTTCTTTGATCCAACAATCAAGGGCGGCGGATACTCAGCTGGTGCTGCAGGTTATGCCGAAGCGATGGGCGACCTAGTCAAGGTCTTCACTGTTATCGGTTCATTACAAGCAGCTTTTGCAGCCAATGCATCAGCACCAGCATGGCCAGCAACATCAAAGGTTCCAGATGCAATCAAGGGAATTCCTTCACGAAGCGCACTTGTAATGGTTGCGTTGATGGCTGGCATTCCAATGCAATCTGCACACTTTGATTCAACTTCAGCACCTGCTGGTTTGTCGGCTTCTAGCACTCTTTCCTTCCAGGTTGCGATTAACCCAGCATTTGCTGCTCTAGAGAACGTGGCAAACGCTGCAGCACTTGCAGTTCTAGCAACGCATGATCTCGAGCTACAAGCAGGAGGTGCGGTATTTGATAACACCGCTACGGATTACTCAGCACGAATTGCAGAAGAACAATTCATCTGGGCTTCAGCACTTTCTGGTAACTCAGGAACAGCTGGACTTCTCAGTGTGCTTGCTGCATCACCACGCGCTAAGGCAAATCCTGCTGCTGTAGAGAAGTTGAAGACACTTACTTCTCATTCTGGAAAGGTTGAAATCCCAACAATTCTCTTTACTGGCGTTGCTGATCCTATAACTACTGCTGGAAACCAACAGTCAGTTGCCGATAAGTACGCAGCGTATTATGCAGAGAAGTGGGAAGCGGTTAAGAAGGCAAAGGGCTACAAGCGTCCTGCTAACAACCAACTCGTACTATGGAACTTCCCACTTGAGAAGTACACCAAGTACACAGCTGCTGGAGCGCCAGATACATCTGTGCCTGCAGCAACTGGAACTAATCACTGTAACTTCACCACTTCTCAGTACATGGCGATTGCAGATCTACTTGCTTACGCCTCAACTAATGGGAAGCACCTTTCAGGAGGTCCATTGCTCACCAAGATTCGTAAGGCTGGAAACATGACTTACGATCGTGGCTATAGCGCTCCAAGGTTGAAGTACTACGGAAGCAATTAAGTAATCAGCACTATATAGAGTGTGAGAAGAAAGCGGGGCCAGATTTATCTGGCCCCGCTTTCCTTTACTCTAAGACAGTGATCACAATTGCCACACCTGAAGCCATGCATCAACTTGGCCTTCAAATTTCTGCGCAACTTCGCGCTGGTGATCTCGTGCTTGTAAATGGCCCACTGGGTGCAGGTAAAACTGTGCTGACTCAAGGCATTGGCGCTGGCCTTGGAATTACCGGAATTACGTCTCCGACCTTTGTTATTTCAAGGGTTCATAAAGCCGCTATCCCATTTATCCATGTGGATGCTTACCGTTTGGTGGACTCTGAAAATCCAAACCTTTACTTAGATGATTTAGATCTAGACATCAGCAACTCAATTACTGTGATCGAATGGGGCGGTGCTGAATCTGCACGATTAAGCGAGGATCGGCTAGAAATTTCTATTGATCGCAGCAGTGATGAACGCACCGTTGAAATCAAAGCCGTCGGTCCGCGTTGGGCAGGGTTTTCCCTATGAACAAAGTTTTGGCGATAGATACTTCGACTTCGCGTACATCTGTTGCGATCATTCAGGACGGGAAAGTTCTTTATAGCGGCTTTAAAGATGGAGCGACTGCCCACGGACCTTCATTGCCCGCCTTAGTTCAAGAAGCTCTCGCCGTAAGTGATGTGGATGAAGTTGTAGTCGGAATGGGTCCAGGACCTTTTACTGGATTGCGTGTCGGAATCGCATTTGCACAGAGTTTTGCTTTAGCTCGACAAATTCCAGTTCGCGGAGTTTGTTCCTTAGATGCAATTGCTGGACAGATTCAAGAAAGTGATTTTATTGTCACGGTAGATGCGCGGCGCAAAGAAGTTTACTGGGCACGGTATACAAACGGAGTCCGAGTCGCAGAACCTGCAGTGAACTTTCCGGCAGATGTAACAGGTGCAACTATTCACGCAGATCTTTTCCCGGACATGGTTTCACTCGTTAATTTGCCCGGCAACGTAACTGACCCAATTTATTTGCGTCGACCAGATGCAGTTGCAACGGCGGACCGATGATTACTTATCGCCAAGCGAACGCCTTTGATCTTGCGGTGTTTGCATCTTTAGACAAAGAGTTGTTTCCATACTCGCCGTGGTCTGCATCCCAATACAAAGAAGAGTTTTCTTCTCCTACCCGCCACTTTGTGGTCGCGGTAGATGAAGCACAAAACATCATTGGGTACGCGGGGGTTTTTGCACCAGGGGGCGCTGAAGCCGATGTCCTTACAGTGGGAGTAATCCCAAGCCAGCGTGGAAAAGGCATTGCTCGTCAGTTAATGGCATTGATTACTGATTGGGCCAAGCAACAAGGCTCGATCGCCATGATGCTCGAAGTAAAGGTCGATAACACTGAAGCCATTGGGCTTTATGAATCCCTGGGTTACGCGACGCTCAATACTCGCAAGGATTACTTCGGTGCAGGTTTAGATGCCCTTGTTATGCGATTGGAGCTTTCATGAGCGAACCAATTGTTTTAGGTATCGAAACTTCATGTGATGAAACCGCGGTCGGAATTGTTCGAGGTCGCACTTTGCTTGCCAATGTCATCGCATCGAGTGTTGAAGAACATGCACGATTTGGGGGAGTAGTTCCCGAAATTGCTAGTCGCGCCCATCTTGAAGCGATGATTCCGACTTTGCATCAAGCCCTGAAAGATTCCAAGATTTCACTAAAGGATATTGACGCGGTTGCAGTTACTGGCGGTCCAGGTTTAGTCGGAGCATTACTTGTTGGTGTTGGATCTGCTGCAGGTCTTGCACTGGGTTTGAACAAACCAATTTATGCAGTAAACCATTTAGCTGCACATGTGAGTGTTGATTACTTAACTCATGCCAATCCCTTGGATCCAACTATTGCATTGTTGGTGAGCGGGGGTCACTCATCATTGCTGCAAGTTGATGACATCACTGGATCAATTACAAAACTTGGCGAGACTATGGATGATGCCGCAGGTGAGGCATTCGACAAGATCGCTCGCGTAATGAAGTTAGGTTTTCCTGGTGGCCCTGCAATCGATAAGTTAGCCAAAGAAGGCAGTGCGAGCGCAATTGATTTCCCACGCGGATTAACAACTTCAAATGATTGGCAAACTCGACCATTTGATTTTTCTTTCTCTGGTTTAAAAACCGCCGTTGC
>DAIMZE010000060.1:0-3571 GCA_036734125.1 Candidatus Planktophila sp. | reverse complement strand
CATTGACTTATGGCACGCTGTTGAGTTCTCAAGGTACGGATGCGCACTGCTTTTCAGGATTTCTCCTGATTTTCAGGGCAGATCGCCAAACTTAGTGCATGCACGCAGGCGCGGTCAAACCGGCCTAAATGAGTTACTAGATCTGGCTGACGCTCAATTTCTTGGGCATCTGTGCCTACTGTCCGGCCTAAATCGTCCGTTCCCAGCAAGGAGCGTAACTATACATAGCAGGCTCAGACCGGTCAAATCGGGTCAGGGGCATGTCGGCCGAGCTATTCAAACTATAAAGAATACGAATTATCCATGCCCGCTAGCGTTTCTGAGCTCTTTAGGGGATTTTAGGCTAATTCGACGGCAGCGAGATCTCGCTTACCTTTTCGCAAAACCGCATATTTACCGCATAAAAAGTCGGTTTTTGAGGGTCTGAAATCCTCGCCCGAAATCTTCTCATTATTGAGATATGCGCCACCCTCTTTAACGATGCGTCGCGCAGCTGATTTCGAGTCAACAACGCCAGTTGCTGCTAGGAGATCTACCCATGTTGGAATTTCTTCTTGAGCAGAGATAGTTGTTCGTGGAAGTTCTGCAAGTGCTGATGCAAGAGTTGCTTCATCTAGTTCTGCAAGTTCACCTTGACCAAATAATGCACGCGCAGCAGCTTCAACGCGTTGTGTTGTTTCTTCTGAATGAACTAAAGCAGTTAATTCACGTGCCAAAGCACGGTGGGCTTCTCGCAAACCAGGATTTTCATTATGTGATTTCTCGAGTTCCTTGATCTCATCGTGAGATTTGAAGGAGAAAACCTTTAAGAAGTTGATGACATCTTTATCATCAGAGTTCAACCAGAATTGGAAGAATGCATAAGGAGATGTCATCTCGGGATCTAGCCAGACTGAGCCTCCGGCGGTCTTACCAAACTTAGTTCCGTCGGCCTTCATCAATAGCGGAACCGTGAGCGCATGACCACTTCCCTGCTCAACACGGCGAATAAGATCCAGACCTGCAACGATATTTCCCCACTGATCTGATCCACCAACTTGTAGCGTGCAATTATTGCGTCGATACAGTTCGAGGAAATCGTAAGACTGTAGAACTTGGTATGAAAATTCTGTATATGAAATTCCACCGCCTTCAAGGCGCGCCGAAACCGAATCCTTAGAAAGCATTTGATTGACGCTGAAGTGTTTTCCAATGTCGCGCAAGAATTCAATTGCGCTAAGTGGTGAAGTCCAATCAAGATTGTTTACAACTAGTGCAGGATTCTTTGGTGCATCAAAATCAAGGAATGCCGAAACTTGCTGACGAATACGGTTAACCCAGCCTTCGACAATTTCAGTGCTGTTGAGTGTGCGCTCCTCATTCTTTCCACTTGGATCGCCCACTAAACCAGTTGCGCCTCCGACGAGCGCGATGGGATTGTGCCCAGCTAATTGAAAACGTCGCAGAACAAGAAGCACCACAAGGTTTCCGGTGTGCAATGAAGGAGCTGTTGGATCAAATCCGCAGTACAAAGTGATGGGCTTTTTGAGCGATTCGAGCAGGGCGGCCTCATCAGTTGATTGGGCTAATAATCCACGCCAGCGGAGATCTTCAATCAGGTTCATGCGCTCATCATCTCTGAAAATGCCTTCTGCTTGCTGGCAATTTCCTTTTGGGTTTTAGTGTTTGCGGTCAGGGCATCTTTAATCTGTTGGGAAACTAATGCAGGTGCGGTGCCACCCGATGTCGTACGAGAACTTAGGGCTCCGTGAACAGTAAGAACTTCACGTACTCCCCCATCAAGTTCAGGATGAACAGCCAAGAATTCAGCATCCGTTAGTTGATGCAGTTGGCGGTCTGAAGACTCACAGATTGCTACACACTTTCCTGCGGCATCATGAGCTTGGGCAAAAGGAACATTTTTCTTCGCCAAGTAATCGGCAATTTCTGTCGCCAATGAGAACCCGGTCGGTGCAGCTAGTGCCATTTTTTCGCGATCAAAATCGGTTGTTGCAACCATTCCGGTAACTGCAGGTAGAACGAGAAGCAAGGTGTCGATGCTGTCAAACAAAGGTTCTTTATCTTCTTGAAGGTCACGGTTGTAAGCAAAAGGAAGTCCCTTGAGCATCGTTAAAACACTCATGAGATTTCCAACAAGACGTCCTGATTTACCACGTGCAAGCTCTGCCATATCTGGATTCTTTTTCTGCGGCATGATCGAGGAACCCGTTGAGTAAGCATCCGCAACCTTTGCCCACGCAAATTCCTGCGATGACCACAAGGTCCACTCTTCTCCAATTCTGGAAAGATGATTGCCGATCATGGCGAAGACAAACAAAGCCTCTGCCACATAATCACGATCACTGACCGCATCAATGCTGTTGGCAAAAGTTGAATCAAACCCTAAGTTCTTAGCAGTAAATGCTGGGTCCAATGGAAGTGATGAACCAGCGAGTGCACCAGCACCTAGTGAGCTGACAGATGTTCGTGCCAACCAATCGTTGATTCGATCCAGATCACGTGCGAAAGCATGAGCGTGCTTTGCTAACTCATGACCAAAAGAAACTGGCTGCGCATGTTGAATGTGCGTCAAGCCTGGAGCTGGATCGTTAACGTATTCAGATGCTTTTTCTAGGATCGCACTTTGCAGATTAATAACAAGAGATGCAATTTCGAGCATGTGATCGATCGAAAAAAGGCGAAGATCTGTTGTCACTTGATCATTGCGGGAGCGACCTGCACGCAGTGATCCCCCGACCGGGCCAAGTTTTTCAGTGAGCCCACGTTCCAGAGCGCTGTGAACATCCTCGTCAGTATCAATGGGTGTAAATGATCCATTCGATATCTGGGTGGCTAATTCTTTCAGAGCAGTCAGAATTGCTTCAGAATCCTTGGCCGATATCAGCCCATTCTTTTTCAGGACAGCCAGATGCGCCATCGATGAACGAATGTCATAGGGAGCTAAACGCCAATCAAAGTGGATGCTTCTGGACAGGGCAAAGACTGAGTCCTCAGGACCTTGCGCGAAACGTCCGCCCCATAGCGCCATTATTTTTTCTTCCCATCACCTTGTGCGTAAGCGAGCAATTCTTTCGCTAAATGTGCTCCACCAGTGGCTTTCTTCGATACCAAAATAATCGTGTCGTCCCCAGCAATAGTTCCGATCACACCAGTGAGCCCAGCATGATCCAAAGAACTGGCTAAAAATTGCGCTGCCCCTGGCGGAGTATGGATAACAGCCAGATTGGCACTGTGATCAACCGAGAGAATCAATTTTGACGGCATTGGAGTGCTTCGAACGATTGCATCGTCAGAGCTTTCCCGAATTTGATAAGTACTTTCGCCATCCTTATTGCGAGCACGTACAGCTCCGATCTCTTCGAGATCACGGCTTGCTGTTGCTTGAGTTACTTTGTAACCAGCCTTCTTGAGCAAGGTCACTAAATCTGATTGCGAATGAACTAATCCGGCCTGAATTAAGGAAATCGCCTTAGCTCTACGAGCCGAAACTGATTGCGCATTACTTGACATCGCTCATCACCTTCTTAAAGATAGATATGAACTTTTTGATCTGAACATCGGTGACAATAAG
>DAIMZE010000059.1:0-3640 GCA_036734125.1 Candidatus Planktophila sp. | reverse complement strand
CTTCTTAATTTTTTAGTTGAGCAATATCTAATAGTTCTCCATTAATTGGAGTATCTGTTGGGCAACTTGCATTCAACTGAGCGATTTCAGCTTCAGTGAGGTCAATGTCAACACCCTTGAGTGAATCCAAAATTGATGCTGCTGTTGAGGCACCAGGAATTGGAATTGAGGTTGGGAATTGGTTGAGGTGCCAAGCAATAGTTAAGGCATAAGGAGAAACACCTTTGCTCTCGGCCATTTCCTTAAAAGTACCAATTTCTCCAGTGGCTAACTTCTTGAAGGCTCTGTTTCCTGCTAAAGGCGACCATGGGAGATATGCAATCCCGTATTCATTACAAATATCGATTACTTCAGGCCAGTGGCGATAATTTGGACTAAATTCATTTTGCACAGAGATAATTCCGCCTTGTTGTGGAGTTCCACCAGCCTTGATTGCATGGCGCAACATTTGTGCATTGACATTACTGAGCCCAATTTCTGCTACGTAACCATGCTCTTTCAAGGACATTACATAGTCGAACTGTTCCTCGTATGAAATTGCAGGATCAGTTCGGTGGTGTTGCCACAATGGAATCTTGCTTAAACCTAGTTTGTAAGCCGATGCCTCAACAGCGCGGTATAAATAGTGCCTGCTTGAATTACGGCCAGAGATTCCAAACATAGAGCCATCTTTTTGTCGGGTAATGCCAGCTTTAGTTGTGATGACAACTTTGCTCTTTTGTTCAGGCGTTGCCTTCCAGCTCGCAAAAGCTTTTCCTACAAGTAGTTCGTTATGCCCCATGGAGTTCCAAGTCGGGGCATAAATATCAGCGGTATCCAAAAGAGTAATACCCGCATCCAACGCGGCATGAATTGCTCCAATTGCAGCATCTGGTTGGTTGAGTAAATCCGGGTGCCGCTCATTGGGAAAGGACAAATGCATGCATCCCATTCCAACAGCAGAAACCGAATACGGGCCCAGTGTGCGTTGTGGAATCATGAAGTTATCGTATTACTACTTATCTAGATCGAAGCGATCTGAGTTCATAACCTTGGTCCAGGCAGCAACAAAGTCTTTAACAAACTTTTCCTTGTTATCGTTTTGTGCGTAGACCTCTGAATATGAGCGAAGAATCGAGTTTGAACCAAAGACTAGATCTACACGTGTAGCGGTCCAATCAACAGCACCGGTCTTGCGATCACGGATGTTGTAGAGGTTCTCCCCTGCCGGCTCCCATACGTATTTCATGTCCGTTAGGTTTACAAAGAAGTCAGTTGTAAGTGCGCCAACATTCTTAGTAAATACACCGTGTGATGTACCTGCATGGTTTGTACCAAGCACGCGCATTCCACCCATTAGTACTGTCATTTCAGGTGCGGTTAAGCCCATCAACTGTGCGCGATCTAGAAGTAGCTCTTCTGGAGATACTGCGTAAGCCTTCTTAACCCAGTTGCGGAAACCATCGTGAATTGGTTCTAGAACTTTGTAGCTGTTTACATCGGTCTGCTCTTGCGTTGCATCACCGCGACCTGGAGCAAACGGAACAGTGATCTTTACTCCGGCTGCGGCTGCAGCTTTTTCAACTCCGATGTTTCCAGCCAAGACAATTACATCTGCGATGCTCGCGCCACTTTCTTTTGCAATTGGCTCAAGTGCTGCAAGTACCTTGTTCAAACGTGCGGGTTCATTACCTTCCCAATTGCGAGCAGGCTCTAGTCGAATACGAGAACCATTTGCACCGCCACGAAGATCTGATCCGCGGAATGTGCGAGCACTGTCCCAAGCGGTTGCAACTAACTCTGATACAGATAGGCCAGTTGCTTCAATCTTTGCTTTGACTGCGGCAACATCATAAGAAGTTGTGCCTGCAGGAATTGGATCCTGCCAAATCAAATCTTCTTGTGGAACATCTGGTCCGATGTAACGAACCTTTGGTCCCATGTCGCGGTGGGTTAACTTAAACCAAGCGCGTGCGAATGCATCATCAAGAAGTGCTGGATTTTCGTGGTACTTCTTGGAAATTTCAAGGTAAATCGGATCCTTGATCATCGCCATGTCAGCATCAGTCATCATTGGGTTGTAACGAATTGATGAGTCTTCTACATCTACCGGCTTGTCTGCCTCTTGAATATTTGTTGGTTCCCACTGATGCGCACCAGCTGGTGATTTAACAAGTGCCCATTCGTGCTTAAACAACATTTCGAAGTAGCCGGCATCCCACTTTGTTGGCTCGGTTGTCCACGCGCCTTCAATTCCACTTGTTACTGTGTTGCGACCTACGCCGCGCTTAGTGTGGTTGTTCCAACCAAGACCTTGTTCAAAAATATCTGCAGCCTCTGGTGCTGCTCCTAGCAATGCGGCATTTCCATTTCCGTGGGCTTTACCAACGGTGTGACCACCTGCAGTTAGTGCGACGGTTTCTTCATCATTCATCGCCATACGTGCAAAAGTCTCGCGCACATGTTGTGCGGTCAATAGTGGATTTGAAACTCCGTTGATGCCTTCAGGGTTTACATAAATCAAACCCATCTGAACAGCAGCTAATGGGTTTTCAAGAGATGCTGCATCTGTGGTGTCTGCATAACGCTCATCACTTGCCATCATTAGTTCAGCCTCTGGACCCCAGTAAATATCTTTCTCTGGGTGCCAAACATCTTCGCGTCCGAATGCAAAACCAAAAGTCTTTAGCCCCATGCTTTCGTAAGCAATAGTTCCTGCCAAAATAAATAGATCGGCCCAGCTGAGTTTGTTTCCGTACTTCTGCTTGATCGGCCACAGCAAACGACGGGCCTTATCAAGGTTGCCGTTATCTGGCCATGAGTTAAGAGGTGCGAATCTAAAACTTCCGGTGCCTGCTCCGCCGCGTCCATCAGCTACACGGTAGGTACCTGCTGAGTGCCACGCCATACGAATCATTAATCCGCCGTAGTGACCCCAATCTGCTGGCCACCACTCTTGTGTCTGTGTCATAAATTGATGCACATCTTTTTTCAATGATGCGACATCGAGAGTCTTGACCTCTTCGCGGTAATCAAAATCTTCACCGAGCGGATTTGTCTTGCGATCGTGTTGATGCAAAATATCTAGGTTCAGGGCATTTGGATATAAGTAAGTATTTGTCTCTGCTCCGTGAGTGATGGCACCGTGAGCTACTGGGCACTTTGCGTCCATAATTCCCCCTGTTTGTTAAATTCAACTGGGCTTAGTATGGATGCAGCGGTGAAGCCCTGCAAATTAAAAGAGATAGGCTTCTTATATGACCAGAACAGTAAAAAAGTGGACCTCAAAAGATACTGCTTCTTGCATCATCACCCCTTCTGATCTGGACCACAAATACAGTCGCGGTGTATTGGGTCTCATTACTGGTTCTGCGCAGTACCCAGGTGCAGCGGTTTTAACAACAGCTGCAGCATCTGCAACAGGTGTTGGAATGGTTCGTTTTCATAGCTCTTCTGGTCTTGCACATTTGGTTTTGCATTCAACGCCATCTGCTGTTGTTCAACCAGGAAAAGTTGCTGCGTGGGTTGTCGGAAGTGGAATTAACGGAAAGAAGTATTCAGATTTCACAACTTGGTTACGCCATCGCTGGTTCAAGTTAGTGCGCTTGCAATCTGTTCCAACAATTTTAGATGCTGGTGCACTTTCATTAGCCGGCTCACT
>DAIMZE010000058.1:0-3675 GCA_036734125.1 Candidatus Planktophila sp. | reverse complement strand
CCAACTGGAAATACCTGGGTTGCTTGTTACAAGGGACAGATAAAGATCTTCTCTAACAATTAAGGTGCCGGAGAAATCTCTGCTGGAATGTTTGGAGCAGCGATTCGACCTAGTACCCGATCGATTGCTGCTCGAGCTTTATTAAGGGCGGTGTTTCCTTTAGGGATGTCATCAGCCAAGGTCACAAAGACATATTCACGATCTGTTGCTTGAACATAACCAGCAAGGGTTGCAGTGCCGTTAAGTGTTCCGGTTTTCGCTCTGACTAATCCCACTGCTGTTGGAGCAGTAGTGAGAAACCTAGTTCTAAGAGTTCCAGAGACTCCACCAATTGGTAGACCTGCATAAATCAATGAATACTTTTCATCTTTGCGAAGTTTATAAAGCAGTTCACCCATTAACTTTGCAGTGATTTTGTTTTTTCTAGACAACCCGCTGGCATCTGCAACAACTAACTTTGAATGATCAATTTCGAGTGTGGTTAATATCTGTCTAAAGACCGCGTCGACTCCTTTTTCATCCATCGTAAATCCAGCTGCTTTAGCCGACAAACGCGCCAATCGTTCTGAAATCACGTTATCACTCCAGAGCATGATCCATTCCAGCAAGGCTGCCACTGTCGGTGAATTCTCGGCCACTACCTGCTCACCAAGTGCCATAAACGCTTCTTCATCAGTAACTGACTTCATGGCTGGCTTAAAATTTCGCTTGGCCCAAAAAGCTTTTAGGTTAGAAACATCTTTTGAATACAGTCCACTATAAATCACTTTGTAATTCTTTAGAGATCCACCATTGAATTCTTTGACATAACTCATGGTGCGGAAACCAATATAGGGAAGAGATGATCGATTCATCTTTCGTGCAGTGTTGTGATCCAAACTCATCCAAGGATCGTAAGAACCTCTGACAATTACAGTCTTTGATTCAGGATTTATATTAACGGTGGTGCTAAATGTTGACAGCGGATCTAGGTGCTCAAGTACTACTGCACCTGTCAGAAGCTTCATGACCGATGCTGGTTTGCGTTGTGAGTACGCATTCTTTTCATACAAAATCGCACCTGTATTGCCATCAATGACAATCATTGCAGGGTTAGAAAGATTTTGGTTTTTGAGTAGTTCATCAAAAGCTGCTGGAAATGATTCTGGTCCTAAAACTGCCTGCGCAGGAAGTACCGAAAAAATTGAGACAAGACCAATCGCAATTAATCGATACAAAGTGCGCATTGTTACTTTCTAGCGCCAGGAAGCAATAACGATATTTGTAAGGGTTAAACCAAGCATCGTTAGCCATATTTTCTTTGGAAGCTCTGGCTTCTTAAGATTCACATAGCCAAGAACAAGAATGACTAGAAGAAATATGAATTTCATGCCGACCTTGATGTGATTGAGCTCTTCATCTGGCTTAACCGAGTTATGAAGACCGACCAGGATGATTCCAGCAATTAGCGCAGTAAGGCTTGCATGAAGGACTCCTGGGTTTAGTGTGCGTGGAGATTTTTTGGACTGAAGCAGCAACAAGACAAGGATGCCTAAAACAGACAATAAGTGAATTACGTAAACGACTGTGTTGATAGCTGACATGTATTCAGTTTAGAGTGCATACATGTCTTCTCCAACAACCCCCGCCAGTATTGGCCCAGGTGAATTTTTCCCTGTTGTAGGTGTTGGACCTCACGAGAAGCCATGGCCAGAAGGGGATCAATATGATCCTGAATTATTACTGAACGGTGATCGCAGAAATGTCCTAGATCATTATCGCTATTGGACAGTTGAAGCAATCGTTGCAGATTTAAACACGAAGCGACACAAATTGCAGATTGCGATTGAGAATTGGCAACACGATCTAAACATTGGATCAATCGTTAGAACGGCAAATGCATTCAATGTTTCAGCGGTTCACATTGTCGGAAAACGCGATTGGAACAAGCGCGGCGCGATGGTGACGGATAGATACCTAACTGTGATGCATCACCCAACTATTGAAGATTTCGCAAAGTACTGCAAAGAGCAAGAGTTACCGATTATTGGTATTGATAATGTCCCTGGATCAAAACAATTAGAGTCAGCACAACTGCCTGAAAGCTGTGTTCTTTTGTTTGGGCAAGAGGGTGCTGGTATGTCAGATGAAGGAATCGCAGTCTGCGAAGTTTTGTACGAGATCAATCAATATGGATCGACTAGATCAATGAACGCATCTGCCGCCGGAGCCATTGCGATGTATCACTGGGCCTTACAGCATTTGCCTCGTTAAGAATTAAGTTCGGCCAGCAAGCCATCAACTGCGCGTTCAACCATTGCCAAAGTCGCTTCATACGCTTCATCACTTTGGTTATATGGATCTGGAACTTCTAGTTTGAAGTAATCGGCTGAAGATGGATCTATCCCTTTAAGCGCTGGATCAAAACTTCTTAAGTAAAAAACTTTTGAGCGATGTTCTTCGGTTTCCGCCAAAGAAACAACGTTGTGATAATTACTTGAATCCATCACAAGAATTAAGTCATGAACAAAGAAATCATTGCTGCTGAACTGCTTCGCTGTGTGTTCATGCTTGTAGCCAGCTTTTTCCCAAATCTTCTTTGAGGATGGATGAGGACCTTGCCCAATGTGCCATGGGCCAGTACCAGCGCTATCAACGGTGATAACTGGTGACTGAATTGCCTTCTTCTTATTGGCTAAAACCGCGGCCGCCATGGGCGAGCGGCAAATATTGCCCAAACAGACCATGGTGATACTGATCTGATCTCGATTTTTAATTGAGGAGATCACGCTCAGGTTCATCTTCTAGCGCTTCTTGAACAGATTTCAAGCGGCGTTCAATTTCATCGGCCTCTTCTGCCCGTCCCTGCATACGCAGAATTTTGGCGATTCTGGATTCGATATCAACAATGAATTCAAAGTCCTTTGGTTCATCTTCGCTGACAATCGCTAAGACATTTTCCAAAGTTGCTAAGCCTTCATCGTATTTTTCAAGCAAGATTTGAGCTTTACCGAATTCAAAAGAGGCAAAAGTTTCACGACGGTGGTCATGGCCTGTTTCAAATACATCGACAGCCTTGCGGGCAGTTTCGAGCGCAAGTTCACCTTCACCTAGTTCGATAAGGCAAGATGCCATTTTCTGATCGCAACGAGCAACATGAATAACTTCTTTGTTGCGCTTGAAAAGTGAGCGCGCCTCTTTGAAAGCTTCGATAGCTTTTTCGTAATTCTTGAGTTCGCGTTCTGCGCAACCAATTAAATGCAAATCATTTGCTGCGCCGATTTCGTTGCCGTCAACTAAATGTTCTTGTGCGCACTCATTCATTGTCTCGACAACTTTGTCGTAGTTTTTAGATGAGTACCACCATTCGCCAAGAGTGCAGGCGAGCTCTAAAGCGATTGGAGATTTATTTTCACGCAGAATTTCTACAGCTTTACTCATTGCGTTAGCTGCTTCATCCATGCGCTTAAGTTGGTTTAAGTTATAACCGATGGCCGAATATGCTTGAGCTAAGCCTTCTGATGAAACTGTTTCGCCAAGTTGTGAATAAATATCGCGTGCGGTTTCTGCGAGCGCAAGTGCCTCGTCATATTGACCGCGAGCATAAATTCGAGCACTTAATTCGTAGTAAGTACTGGCACGTTCTTCACCTTCAACTTCGGGGATTCGATCCCACAACATTTCCTCGGTGACGAG
>DAIMZE010000057.1:0-3888 GCA_036734125.1 Candidatus Planktophila sp. | reverse complement strand
GTCTCATCTGGTTACTTGCTTTCACGTGGCGATGCTTTAGAGAACTGGCTACACCCACTGTTTAATCACAGCGAGGAGTACCAAAAGCATTTACTAGAACCTATTGTGGTTTCAGCTCTTGCCTTAACAATGGTCTCAATTGGTGTTGCGATCGCATACTTTAAGTACGCACGAAATGAAGTTGCTTCAACTGCACCAGAAAATGTTTCAGTCTTTACAAAGATTGCTCGTCAAGATTTGATGCAGGATCGATTCAACGAAGCGGTCTTTATGCGTCCAGGTCAGGGATTAACAGCAACCTTGGTTGCAGCTGATGAAGTCGTTGTTGATGGTGCTGTTCACGGTATCGGTCGGGTAGCGATGGGTTCAGGATCAGCTCTGCGAGGCCTACAAAATGGCTATGTTCGAAGCTATGCAGCAATGATTTTGGTGGGCGCAATTGCGCTTATCGCAGCAATTTGGGTGGTGGTTTAGTCATGAAGTGGTTATCACTATTAATGCTTTTGCCTTTGGCGGGCGCAGCAATCATTTCTGCACTTCCAAAGAACAATGAAAAAGCTGCAAAGCAAGCTGCTCTTGGTACAACTCTTGTCGTAATGGCGGTAACGATCGCTATGGCGGTTGGCTTCCAACGTGACAATGTTGAACTTCAATTTGTCGAAAAGTACGCCTGGATTCCAAGCTTTGGAATTAACTTTGCACTGGGTGTAGATGCCATTGCTCTTGTCTTGATTTTGATGTCAGTAATTCTTGCTCCCATCGTCGTTCTTGCGGGTTGGGATGAAGCACATGGTGGACGTTGGAGCGTAAAGACTTTTTACATCCTGATCCTTGTTCTAGAAACAATGATGATCGGTGTATTTGCCGCAACTGATCTCTTCTTGTTCTACGTAATCTTTGAGGCAATGTTGATTCCGGTGTACTTCCTTATTGGTGGTTACGGAACAGGGGAGCGCGCAGCAGCTGCAGTTAAGTTCTTGCTGTACTCATTATTTGGTGGTTTGTTGATGCTGGCATCAATCATCGCGCTCTATGTAATGTCTGGTGCACAAGGCGGACATACCTTCGATATCGACAAGCTTTCACAACTTCAGATGAGTTCAACAACTCAGAACCTTTTGTTCCTTGGATTCTTTATCGCCTTTGCAATCAAAGCTCCGTTGTGGCCTTTCCACACTTGGTTGCCAGATGCAGCGAAGTCTGCAACTCCAGGAACATCTGTTTTGTTGCTAGGTGTGCTGGACAAGGTTGGTACTTTCGGAATGATCCGTTACTGCCTCACCTTGTTCCCAGAGGCAAGTAAGACTTTCACGCCTTTGATTATGATTTTGGCCGTTATTTCAATTGTTTACGGTGCCTTCTTAGCGATTGGCGCAAAAGACATTAAGCGTTTGATCGCTTACACATCTATCTCTCACTTCGGTTTCATCACATTGGGAATCTTTGCGATGACGAGCCAGGCTCAAAGTGGTGCGATTTTGTACATGTTTAACCATGGTTTCTCGACCGCCGCGTTGTTTGTTGTAGCTGGCTGGATGATTGCTCGTCGCGGTTCTTCGACGATTGCAGATTTTGGTGGCTTGCAAAGAGTGACTCCGATAATGGCGTGGAGCTTCTTTATTGCAGGTTTGTCATCGCTGGCATTGCCAGGACTTTCAAGCTTTGTGAGCGAATTCCTAGTTCTAGTTGGAACATTTACTCGCTACCCAGTCCATGCAATTATCGCAACCTTCGGAATTGTTCTAGCAGCGCTCTACATTTTGATTCCAGTTCAAAAGGCTTTGCATGGTCCAACTACACCAGGCAATGAAAATCTTAAGGATCTTAACCTTCGTGAAAAATTGGCAATCGCTCCAGTTATTGCAATCATCGTTGTCTTGGGCTTCTACCCATCACCTTTGTTGAATGTAATCAATCCGGCGGCTAAACATGTGGTCTCGCAAATGGGTTTCACTGATCCTGCACCAACCAATGGGGGCAAGTAATGACGACTTTTACATCACCAGTTCTTTCGTACACATTGCTGTCACCAATTTTGATTTTGCTGGGCGGCGCGCTGATTGGTGTGCTTGTAGAAGCCTTTGTATCTAAGGCGCTTCGTCCTGTTGTTCAATTAACTCTTTCTCTCGGAACTTTGCTTTTGGCATTAATGCAGTTATGGCGAATTCGTGGAGAACAGTCTTTAACTGCTGCAATGGGTTCCTTAGTTATTGATGGTCCGGCAGTCCTTATCCAGGGTTCAATCCTGATTATTGCAATCATTTCAATTTTCTTGATCGCAGATACCGAACACTTCACACCACTTGCGGCAGCTCTTCCAGGTTCTGATGAAGAGCGTGAAGCAGCCCAAGCTGGAAATCAGGTGACTGAGGTCTACCCACTTACTTTGTTTGCGGTTTCAGGAATGATGATCTTCCCAATCGCAAGTGATTTGATCATGCTCTTTGTTGCTCTCGAAGTACTGTCATTGCCGTTGTACTTGATGGCAGGACTTTCACGTAAACGTCGCTTAGCCTCACAAGAGTCAGCGCTGAAGTACTTCCTTCTAGGCTCATTTGCTTCAGCCTTTTTCCTCTTCGGAGCGGCATATTTGTACGGTTTCTCAGGCTCAATCACTTTCTCAGGAATCCGTGAATCAATCATCGGTGGCAGTGGAAATGATGTTCTGCTGCTGATCGGTATGGCGTTTTTAACTATTGGTCTGCTCTTCAAAGTTGGCGCAGTTCCATTCCACTCTTGGTCACCAGATGTTTATCAAGGTGCACCGACTCCGATCACAGCATTCATGGCAGCAGCGACAAAGGTCGCAGCATTTGGTGCGATGCTTCGTATTTACTACACAGTTTTTGCTAATGCTGAATGGTCTTGGATGCCAGTTATCTCAGCCATCGCGATTGTCAGCATGTTGCTAGGTTCACTCGTTGCGATTTCACAGCGTGATGTAAAGCGCATGTTGGCGTACTCATCGATTGCGCACGCTGGTTTCTTGTTATCTGGAATTATCGCGCTGAACAAGGCTGGATTAGATGCAACCATCTTCTACTTGTTTGCTTACGGTGTTGCAACCGTTGGTGGATTTGCAGTTGTGACTCTTGTCCGTGATTCATCTGGTGAAGTAACAGATTTGAATCGTTGGAAAGGTCTTGGCAAGCGTTCACCATTTGCAGCTTCGGCATTTGCGCTCTTCTTACTTGCCTTTGCCGGAATCCCTCTTACAAGTGGTTTCATCGGAAAGTTTTCAATCTTTTCTGCAGCCTATGAAAATGGCGCAACAGCGGTTGTCATCACTGGTGTGCTTTCAAGTGCGATTGCAGCATTTTTCTACATCCGCGTCATTGTCTTGATGTTCTTTACAGATGCAGTTGAAGATGGAACCGCAGTTGAAGTTCCATCAATTCTTACACGTGCAACAATCGTTATTTCTGCGGTTATTACTGTGGCGTTGGGTGTCTATCCAGCACCTCTACTTGATTTCATCACCGACTTAGCTATCTTCATTCGCTAATGTCCACATTTGGCATTCCTAACGTTGCGCCAGCATTAGAGACGCAATTAGTAAGCCAAATGGCTCAAGTGGAAGCGCTTCTGCGCAGCCATACTCGCAGCGAATATCCCTTTGTAGATGAGACCGCCCACCACCTGGTGGCAGCTGGTGGCAAGCGTTTACGCCCCTTATTGACCCTTTTAACTGCGCAATACGGTGATTCAAACGCAGATGGCGTTATTGCCGCCGCTGTTGCCTGCGAAATCACTCATCTTGCAACTTTGTATCACGATGATGTTATGGATGAAGCTCCACTTCGTCGCGGAGTTGAAAGTGCGAACATGCGTTGGGGAAACACAATCGCAATCTTGACCGGAGACTTTCTCTTTGCAAAATCTTCAGAT
>DAIMZE010000056.1:0-3895 GCA_036734125.1 Candidatus Planktophila sp. | reverse complement strand
TGATCAAGAGCCTACTTTCAACCCTTCTGATTTTGGGGCTATCGGTTCCGATTCTCGCCAGCGCAGATACCAAACCAATTGAACAATTTTGGGATGCAGGTCCTTCTGTTAAAAATGTAGGTGGATATACAGGAGTATTGGTTGAGGATTCATTTCTTCTCACAAATGCACAGTCAAATTTAGTGGGATTCTATTTTGAGAATGTAAATGGCAGTTGGGTTCAGAAAGATGCTAAATCTTGTACTTCTTACTCCGATACATATTGCAAAAACGCCGACAATATTTGGTACAACGCTATATTGGATGTCTGTAAATCGAGTACTGATACAAACTGCGTAATTGGCGTCACTGCGATAAAAGATGGCAAGGAAATACTTGGAAAGTTTTCACAGAGCTACCCAGAAACAAATGAATTTGCCTTTAAGGGTGACGCTGGGCTGAATATTCCGGATGGAGGTCTTCCATCACTTTGGACTTTCGATGGATTAACCCATCAGGGCGGTGACCAATTTATGGTCTATCCGCGCTACTTCCATAGCGGAAACGCCTATTTTGGGAACAAACCTTCAGTAGCGCCTTATCAATTCGATATGGGAATTTTCGCTATCTCTAGAAGCAAAGTGCCAAATATTCCTAAATTCAACATCAGGGTTGATAAGACGCGCACATGGTGGGATGGAGCAAACTTCGGATGTCAATCAACTGGTTCTGCTGAAGGAGAATGTGCCCTTAGTTGGCCACTTCCAAAAGATGTTCGCTTTAGATTGGAAATTCGAACAAGTATTCCAATTACTAGCTTTATGCACGGTCGCCTTTTGGATCCGACAATCAAGATCTCTTCAGATACATCTGGCAATCAAATTTTCTCTGTTGAGGCTGGCTCAGTTTCTGTACCAGTCTTAAATACCTGGGCAAAGAATTCAGAAATGCCAAAAGCGCTTCGTGACTATCTCTACGCGATGCCAAATTGGGGAGGATATTTCGTATATCGAGATGGTTTAGGCGAGACTCGTGACAACGTTCAGCTTCTGCTCAACTATGACCAATATACGGCCGAAACTTTCCAAGAGTATTTATGGTGGCTAGAGGTCGCAAAAGATAAATCAATTGGCGATAAAACGATGTGGATTGCACACACGCTTGGTTCTGCTGAAGTATGGAGCGCGGGCGATAGCATTAAAAAATGTCTAGGAGATTCAAAGAATTTAACTGGCATTGTCACAACTAATGCCGGTATGTACGTTGCTTCACCTCCTACATTTAATCAAGCCACTCAATCTCTTGATTACAAAGTTACTTCACCGCACTTTAATGACACCGGAAAAGCGAACGTTGGTAATTACAACTTGGTGATCGGCTCAGAAGCGGCACGTTGTATTTATGGCTTCACGAAAGCACCAATTTCTGCGACTGTAAGCATAATTTCAGCGGACGGAACCGCCCAAGTCGCATCAACTACAGTTAACGAAAAGAACGGCTGGATATACCTATCCGCCAATGGATTTACTTATTCGGCTCCTACTGTTCGAGTTAAGTTGACTCAGGAGGCCGAGAAGCCTGCTGCTACTCCGGTTGCTAAGCCTGTTGCAGCAAAGAAGACAACCATCACATGCACAAAAGGGAAAACTTCCAAGAAGGTGACTGCAGTTAAGCCAGTCTGCCCAACAGGATTTAAGAAGAAGTAAGCAGAGCGATTGCGCTCTGCATGATCTCTTCCTCGTAGTTTACGTAAAGGCCTAAGTGGCTTTCGCCGGTACGGAGTTCAAAACGGTTGTTTGGCATGTGTTCTGCCAGCCATTTACCGTGCTGAACTGGCACGTTCTTATCTAGCTCTGCCTGCCAAATAACTGTTGGCACCTTCACATCGCGTGGATCAAAACCCCATTGCTGCAAATATGAGCTGTAATCATCTGCAACCCAGTCCCAACCTTTTTCCATTGTGAACGCACATGAATCGAGCACAACTTTCCAAGTAGGCTTTGTAGTTGCCAATTGATCGCGTGCACTTAATTCTGCGCCAGCAACGGAATCGGCAAGGTTTCCATCTTGCCAACCCTGAAAGCGTTTGACTAAGTCGTTGATGTCGCGCAGTGCATCTGCGTATTCATCGAGATCAGCTTGTTGCATCCCGTCATAGAAGCGGTCACCGAGTTCGGCAAAAGGGGCCAAACTTCCAACCGTTACAACGCCAACTGAACGCGGGTCTAACCCTGTAGCGATCGCATGTTGCCCACCACCAGAGAGTCCTAGATTTACAAACTTGGTTATCCCGAGATGTTGGGAAAGTTCAGCAATATCTCTGGCTACATCAATAGTTATACGTCCTGGTTGTTTAGTACTTCCGGCATATCCGCTACGCCCAAATGAGAGCGCGAAGATGCCTTTAGCCGCGAAGTAATCAAGCCAGGTCTGCCAACCCGTGATGTCTTGTGTAGTTCCGGCATGAAGAATGATCGCGTCCGCAGATTGCAGTCCATTAGTTAGGTACTCAAGATTGCGTCCATCGGAGAGCGTGAAATTCTGGCGAGTCTGCGTCATTTAAAAAGCGTATCGGAGAAAGCCTCAGTTTTGCAGGTAAACGACCACACTCTTTTGCTATTGAGAAGTTCATGCATCCGCTGTTAGCCTCAACCACATGAGCTATGACGTCAAAAAAATCCGCGCAAGTTTCCCATCCCTTAATACTGGTCTCGCCTTTTTCTGCGGACCAGGAGGAAGCCAAGTACCTGACGTTGTTGGCAAAACCATCTCCGATGCCATCACAAAGCCGATCTCTAACCGCAATGTGAATACTGAGTCAGAAAAGAACGCCGAAGAAATCGTTCTAAGTTTTCGTGCGGCAGTTGCAGATTTAATCGATGTGGATCCACGTGGCGTTGTCTATGGCCGATCCTGGACGCAACTTACTTATGACTTCTCACGGACCCTTGCCAAAAATTGGGGGCCTGGAGATGAAGTTGTGGTCACGACTCTCGATCACGATTCCAATGTCCGCCCATGGGTGCAGGCAGCAGAAGCCGTGGGTGCAACGGTCCGTTGGGCGCAGTTAGATCCAAATACTACAGAGTTATCAGTAGAAGCAGTTGAATCCGTTTTATCCGCCAAAACTAAACTTGTTGCAGTAACTGGTGCCGGAAATACGATCGGTACTCGCCCAGATTTAAAGGCGATTGGTGCCGCAGTTCATAAAGTTGGTGCGCTTTTCTATGTAGACGCGGTGCACCTAACTCCGCACGCTCCAATCAGCGCAAAAGATATTGGCGCCGATTTCATAGGGTTCTCCTTCTACAAGATGTTCGGCCCACACTGTGCGGCACTTGCTGCCGCTCCGGCACTTCTTGAAACTTTGCAGAACGATAAGTTGCTTCCAGCAACAAACGTAGTCCCAGAAAGGTTTGAATTCGGCACCCTGCCTTATGAGTTAATGGCTGGCAGCGTTGCAGCAATTGACTACATCGCAAACCTTGCGCCAGGAAGTGCCACAAGCCGCCGTGACAAGATTGTTAACTCAATGCGCGCCCTTGAAGCCTATGAAGATGAACTCTTGGAATACATGGAAAGTTCGCTGAAAGGACTTCCAGGAATAACTCTCTATGGGCATGCGAAGAAGCGCACGCCTACCCTTTACTTCTCATTTAAAGGCTTTGAGAGTTCAGAGATCTATAAAGCGATGGCGAATAAGTCTGTGACACTTCCAGCCTCTAATTTCTATGCCTTGGAAACTTCCCGCAAACTTGGACTTGGTGATGCCGGCGCATTGCGTGCTGGCTTGGCGCCATACTCAACGCGAGATGATGTCGATCGCTTGGTGGCTGGATTGAAAGAAATCATTGGGTAAGTAATCATCTAACTTCAAAATCTACTCAACGCTCCTATCCTCAAATAAGAAGTAAAC
>DAIMZE010000055.1:0-3988 GCA_036734125.1 Candidatus Planktophila sp. | reverse complement strand
ATAAAGCATGGGTTGAGGTACTGGCAAGGTAATTAATTCCCCGCATAAATGAGCGTAGATAGGGTATTTATGAAGGGCCAGAGCTAGTTAGCCAAGCCTGCCTCAGCTAAGAATCGTGAGGCTTTTCCGCGATAGCTAAGGCGAAGATCTGATTTTGCACGGGTGATGCCTACATAGAACAAGCGACGTTCTTCATCAATTGATGCTTGATCACCTGTGGTGCTGTTGTTTTCAAGCGGCAAGATTCCATCGCTGACGCCCATTAAGAAAACACGCTCCCATTCAAGACCTTTTGCTGCGTGCAAAGTTGCAAGGGTTGTAACGGGCATTGTTGGTGGATTGTTTTGCTGAACTCGATCTTCAACTTCTCGTAGGTATGCGCGTAGATTCTTCGGAGTAAATCCGCTGTCGGTATCTAATTCGCGAGCTAAGTGAAGCAGGGCTGCGATTCCATCGATTGCTCCCCCAGTTAAAAATGGTTGTGCCAGAGTGCGAAGTTCATCTAACCAAACAACGCCTTCGGTAGGAATAACTGATGCAGTGCGAACTTGCTTGAGGAAATCACGAACTTCTTTGCGATCAAAGAAACGTTCTGTGTTTCGAACTTGGTAAGGCAAGCCTGCCGAGTTCATCGCTTTTTCTAAACCATTGAGTTGGTTGTTGGTGCGAGCCAGAACTGCAATCTCTTGTGCCGGAGTTCCTTCAGAGATCAACTTGGTAATGTCTCGAACAATTCCGGCGATTTCAGATGATTCATCGTTATAGGCAGTAATTGTTGGTTTGCTACCGTGATCATTGATTGCGACAAGTTCGTTGCCCATTGCACCTTTTCGAAGAATGCTATTGGCAGTGAAGATGATCTCTGGAGTTGATCGATAGCCGGTGGTTAGGCGAACAACTTCAGCTTCTGGAAAACGTTGGGTAAATGAATTCAAGAAAACTGGCGTAGCGCCTGCAAATGAATAAATTGTCTGGGCCGGATCGCCGACAACACATAGTTCTTCTCTAGAACCAAGCCAGGCATTGATTAATCGTTGCTGTAGTGGAGAAATATCCTGGTATTCATCAACGGTAAAGAATCGGTACTGATCCTGAACACGTTCGCGAACTTCGCGCTCTTCTTCAATCATCGCTGTTGTCAGCAATAGAACATCTTCGAAATCAATGGCGCGCTCTTGGTGCTTCACGCTTTCATAAGCGGTGTAGACCTTGGCTAATTGTTCTGGATTAATGCGGGGCTTAACGGTGCGCTTTTGTGATTCGCTCAAGTAATCAGATGGGGCAACTTGTGAAACCTTTGCCCATTCGATCTCAGTTGCAATATCGCGCAGCAGATCACGCGAGGTGATGGACAGCTCGCCTTGCAGCTGTGCGCGCTTGATGGCTTCGGTGAGAAATCCGCTCTTGGTTGTGAGCAAATCAGGGGTGCGACCACCGAAAACCTGAGGCCAGAAGAAGGTCAACTGCTTCAGCGCTGCTGCGTGAATCGTGCGGGCGGCAACTGATGGAACACCTAAGGAACGAAGGCGTGTGCGCATTTCTCCGGCAGCGCGAGCGGTAAAGGTAAGTGCCAAAACTTTGTGCGGATCCATTGTTCCGATAGCTGCGGCATATGCGATGCGGTGAGTGATTGCGCGGGTCTTTCCGGTGCCAGCACCTGCAATTACACAAACAGGGCCACGCGTAGCAAGTGCTACTGCGCGTTGTTCATTATCTAAAGCTTCCAGAATCTCTTCTGCGCGAAGGTTTCCTACGGTCTCCATGACTCACCACCGCGTAATTGATCACGGGTATATCCATCAACACTTGTGTACCAAGCTTGAATCATGCGACGCGCAACAGACATTGATGGTGGCAATAAAAGTTCTTTGGCAGCGACAGCATTTTTCATGTCATCACGTGAAAACCAGCGTACTTCAGTAATTTCAGTGCCATCAGGGCGGGCTTCTTCTGGGCGATGAGTAATCGCTTCAAAGGCGATCATGATCGATGCCGGAAATGGCCAAGGCTGAGATGTTAAGTATTTGATTTCTGATGCATACACGCCGGCTTCTTCGAATACTTCGCGAGATACACATTCTTCAAATGATTCACCGGTTTCAACAAATCCCGCAAAAGTAGAAAAACGATTGACGGGCCAGACTGGTTGATGACCCAACAGGATTCGATCATCTTTATCTTTAACTAAAACAATTACTGCGGGATCTGTACGAGGATGATGTTGTGTTGAATCTTGTGGGCAAACACGAACGCTGCCACCAAGATCGCTAACAGTCTTTGCTCCGCATCGAGCACAATGTGTATGGGTTGCATGCCAGTTGGATAAACCAACTGCGTGCATCGCAAGAGCTAATTCATCAGCATCTAAAGTGCCACCAAGTTCGCGCAATGATTTGAAACCTTCGTACTTTCGCTTTTCAAAATCTTCAGTGCCATCATCTTCTGGAGCATTAATCCAGGTTGTGTGCCAAGCAAAGTAAGCCTGATTGTCATCGCGTCCGATTCCTAAGAAGAAACGATCGCCTGGAACAAAAACTTCACCGAGCGCCGTAACTGCAGCAGCATCAATAAAGGTTAAAGAATCCTCTGCGGCGCTTAGTCGACCATTTACTAGCTGAATGATCTGAGCAGATTTCCATAGCTGGTGCAACTTGGCCGCATCTGTGCGAAGTTCACTTTCGCGATTGATAGGCGAGAGCGAAGCCGGGGTGGAATCAGGGTTGCGCGCGCTCATAGGGGTCAACGCTACTAGCCTTGGCTCATGCGCGTAACCTCATGGAATTTGCTGCACGGAATGGCTATTCCGCCGAGCAATGACCTTGCCGCAGACCAAATAAAGCTAGGTGAAGCGATTCAAGCCATTGGCGCTGATGTCATTGGAATTCAAGAGGTTGATGAACAGTTAGCGCGATCAGGAAATGTATCTCAAACAGCAGTTGTTGCTGAGGCGATGAGTACGCAGCATTGGGCTTTTGCGCCAGTAATGGTTGGAGCACCGGGTGAAAAATGGAGAAAGCTGAATTCTCTTGATGCACAAATAATCACCCATGAAAATGTTCAGGCTAATCGCCAATCAAATGTAGATGGAAATTACGGAATCGGAATAGTTTCAAAAGTACCTGTTAAGCATTGGGATCGAATAGAACTTGGAAATTCACCTTTTGGAATGCCGCTAGTTATCCCGGCGGAAAATAAAAAAGGTAAGCAATCGGTAAGAATGATTTATGTTGCCGATGAACCACGTGTTGCTTTAGCAGCAACTCTTGATAATGGCTGGACCGTCATAAACACACATTTGTCATTTGTCCCATTTGTTAATTATCGGCAGTTACGAAAAATCAAGAAGTGGGCTGCCCAACTTTCAGCACGGTATGGAACTCAAGCTCTGATCATCGGAGATATGAATCTGCCCAAGGGTTTGCCGGCGGTTGCATCGAAATGGAATTCATTGGTTGAACAGAACTCATATCCATCGTGGGGCGGCAAAGTTCAATTTGATTACATTCTTAGTGACACATTAAAGCCAGATCAATACGAGGCACTTGCGACCTTAAATACTGGAGTCAGCGATCACTTGCCAGTCAGAGCAAATATCCTCTAAAGGTTATTTCGGCTTGTCCTCGACAGATGTAATCAGCGCAATCAAAGCAGCTTCATCTAATAGATCAGATGGTGCATCGGTTACTCCGGTTGGAACATAATGAAACGCTGCTGAAATCTTGGAAATATCACAGCCAGATAGCTTGGCCCACGCCAAGCGATACATAGCTAATTGAACTTGAGCAGACTTACCTAATTGCTTGGAACCAGTCTTCCAATCAACTACCTGAAAGCCATCTCCGTCGCTGTAAATGGCATCGATTCGGCCTCGAATCAATACGCCAGCGATCGTAGTTTCAAAAGGAACTTCAACTCGTGCAGGTGTGCGATTGGCAAACTCACTCTTCAGCCACTTGGCTTTTAGATCTTCTAACTTTGAATCATCATC
>DAIMZE010000054.1:0-4002 GCA_036734125.1 Candidatus Planktophila sp. | reverse complement strand
AGTTTGGTGAGTCATAGCCTGTGAGTAGATTAAAGAATGTTGTTTTACCTGCACCATTAGGTCCAATAAGAGCCGTGATAGAACCACGTTGAATCTCAACGTGGTTCACATTAACGGCAGTTAAACCACCGAACTGGCGCGTGATCTTATCTGCAATCAAAATTGGATCTGGCTTTGAAGAACCTGGAGTTTGAGCCGTTGTTAAGGCGAAGCTCGCACCGGAATTATGCTTTTGCATCAAGTGCCAACTCCTTCTTGTCACCAAATATGCCCTGTGGTCTAAAGATCATCAGGAGCATCAATCCAAGGCCCATGAGCATGAATCGAATTTGGCCTACTTGGTTAACTCCAATGAGCCAATCTGGAATCAAATTCGAAGTTACTCCTGCGCGAAGCACTTGTTCAATAAATACAATCAGGAACCAGAAAATCATTGCTCCCACAATTGGTGCAAAGACTCTTGCTGCGCCTCCAAGGATAAGTACGGTGTAGGCAAAGAAGGTCAATGCTGTTCCATAGTTATCTGGTTGGACTGACTGACGCGATAAGGCATAAACAAAGCCAGCAATAGATCCGATGACACCACCGATGATTAGCGATTGCATCTTGTAAAGATAAACGTTTTTGCCTAATGAGCGAACAGCATCTTCGTCCTCACGGATGGCGCGCATGACGCGACCCCAAGGGGAGTTGACCATGATCCACATAATGAAAGTAATTACCGCGACAAGAATCCAACCAGTAATTACCACCCAAAGATCGTTTCCATTGAAGCGAAGAATTGGAGTATCAAGACCTGTCTTAAAGGGATTTAGATCGAAGAATTCCTTACCGAATTTTCCAGTGATTCCATCGGATCCACCCAGTGAGTCATTAAATGTGGCTGAGCGTGCGATCTGGCGAACAATTTCTGCAGCGGCAATCGTGACAATGGCTAGGTAATCTGCACGCAACCTTAAAGTGGGAACTCCTAGGAGAAGTGCGAAGAGAATCGAATTGAAAATACCAATTAATAGAGCAAGCCATAGTGAAAGCCCGAAAGTGATAACCGGAACGGCCACACTATAGGCACCGATCGCTAGAAAGCCAGCCTGACCGAAGTTGAGCAATCCTGTGTAACCAAAGTGCATATTCAAACCAATTGCAGCTAGTGCAAAGATGATTGCATTAACTCCAAGGGTTGCACTTAATGTCTGTTGAATGATGAAGAGAATGTCCATTTAGCCAATCCTCTCTTTCCGGCCCAGAATGCCCTGAGGGCGAACGATTAAGATCAAGATCAGAACGATCAAGGCACCCACGTACTTCAATTCTGTAGGAATAAATAGCGTTGAGAGCTGAACAAAAAGTCCAATAATTAATGAACCAACAAGAGCGCCATTGGCTGTACCTAAACCACCTAAAGTAACGGCTGCAAATATAAGTAGCAGCATGTCCTGTCCCATAAGGAAGCTGACACCTTGGTTGACGGTAACAATGACACCTGCATATCCAGCAAGTGCTGCACCTAAGATCCAAACGGCGCGGATCACCTTTTGAACATCAATTCCTGATGCAGACGCTAAAGCAGGATTATCTGCAACAGCTCTACTGGCCTTACCCATTCGAGTACGAAGCAGCCATAACGTTGCAAATACAATAAATCCGATTCCAATAACAGTTGTAAGAATTGATTTTGGAGTGATGTTAACTAGTCCAAGCTCGAGTCCTGCTTGACCCGCGTACTGTGGAAGTTGGCGAGTATCGCCACCAAATAGGAAGAGGAAGAAATAACGTAGGAAGATTGCAAAACCGATTGAGACAACCAGCATTGCAATTAACCCGGTACCTCTTTTACGTAGAGGTTTCCAGAGATATCTATCTTGTAAAAATCCTGAAATAAAGGCACTGAGCAGTACTGCTATCGGTGCCGCTACAAGAACAGGCAGATTAGCTATTGCACTGAAGTAATAAGTAAGAAGTCCTGCAAAAGTTAAAATCTCACCGTGAGCAAAGTTTGTCAGACCAGTTGTTCCAAAGATTAAGTTCAACCCCAGAGCTGCTAGAGCAATAATTAATCCAAGGATTAATCCATCAACAGTTAATTGCGCTGAGCGTTCCAGCATGGTGGCTTTGGCAACTCCTGGTCCTATAGGAAAGAGAAGTCGTAGTTCCACTCCAGGCATAAAAATATTTGCTTTAACAGTTCCCTTTGTTGGATCCGTTAACGCTTGGCCTTCTGGAAGGTCACCTTCATTAATTGTTGCGCTGTAGGTTCCCTTTGTTGGAACGAGAACTTCCCATGCGCCAGCCGAATCGGTCTCTACTTCAGCACTAAAGCCATCTGGGCCTTCAATGGAAATTCCAACGCCGGCAAGTGGTTGTTCTGTAGAGCTCGTAACAATTCCATAGAGTTTTGTTGCTGGATCAGCAGCGTATGCAGGCGCTGCAACCAGAGATATTCCCGCTGCTGCACTTAACGTGGTGATCAATAAGAGGATCAAGCGAGCGCCGCTCTTCTTACTTGCAAAATTCAAGTCGCGCTCCACATCTGTTTTTCTGTGCATCGCGATTCGGATGCATCAGGCTGGTTCTTCGCTTCAAGCTGGCGCCCAGTTGGTCAGTGGGCTAGGCGGCTAACCTTAACTAACGGACCTAGACCTCGGCAAGGATCAGGCAGGTTATGCGGGCCGTGCAGATTCTTTCTCCAGCCTCATTGGTGATCACAATTTCGTAGGAGCACAGGGTTTTGCCAAGAGATATTGGCGTTGCAACGGCTGTGACTAGACCAGAGCGAGCCGAGCGATGATGAGTGGCATTGATATCAACACCGACCACTTTGCGATTGGCTCCTGCATGAATCTGCGCCCCAATAGATCCCAAAGATTCCGCCAAAACAACACTAGCTCCTCCATGGAGAAGACCAGCAGGTTGAGTGTTTCCCTCAACTGGCATTGTTGCAACTAACCGTTGGGCTGAAGCTTCAATAATCTCAATACCCATTTTGATACCGAGATCGCCATTGCCTCGCTCTTTAATAATTGCCAGTAAATCTTGTTGCGTCATAAGACAATCATAACTTGTTATCTAGGATGGGGGCCATGTCTGCCGTCAACAAGTCCGATACAAGAGTTCTCCTCATTGACGGACACTCAATGGCCTATAGAGCATTTTTTGCACTACCGGCAGAAAACTTCACGACAGCCTCGGGTCAGCACACCAACGCCATCTATGGCTTTGCAACGATGCTTCTTTCCTTGCTCAGTTCAGAGAAGCCAACACATGTGGCAGTGGCATTTGATGTTTCTCGCACAACTTTTCGATCAGAGATTTTTCCAGAATACAAAGCAAATCGAGCCAAAACCCCAGATGAATTTCGATCCCAGATGAGTTACTTGCATCAACTTGTTGAATCTTTTGGTATCTCCACCTTTGAAATCCAAGGCTATGAAGCCGATGACATCATTGCAACGATCGCAAAGGCTGCCGAAAAAGAGGGGGCACAGGTTTTAATCTGCACGGGAGATAGAGATTCTTTTCAGTTAATCAGTGAGAAGACAACTGTTCTTTATCCAAAACGCGGAGTCAGTGATCTTGTTCGTATGAACGCGCAGGCCCTTCTGGAAAAATATGGAATGACTCCAGAGCAGTACCCAGATTTTGCCGCGCTGCGCGGTGATCCAAGCGATAACTTGCCTTCTGTACCGGGAGTTGGAGAAAAGACGGCTGCAAAATGGATCATTGAATATGGATCCCTCAAACAATTGCTTGCACGCGTTGACGATCTAGGTGGCAAAGCCGGTCAATCTCTAAAAAACTGTGTTACTGATGTAGAACGAAATAGAGAACTCACGCAGTTAGTTAGCTCTGTTCCAATCGAATTTACTATCCAATCTCTTGCCTGGGCCGGAGTTGCAGAAGCATCGGTGGATCCCTTGTTTAAAACCTTAGAGTTCAAGACACTAAAGGAGCGAATGAAGCCTATTTTGATCACGCCAGATGGAGGTGGCGAGACAAAAACTT
>DAIMZE010000053.1:0-4138 GCA_036734125.1 Candidatus Planktophila sp. | reverse complement strand
GCCAAACAAAGTGGTGGTACAAAGATGTTAAGCCACTAAAGAATATTGACTGGACCGTTCCAGCTAACCCAGGCGGATACTCACTGACAAGTAATGCAATCAGTGACACATTAAAGGCTGAAGGTTTGCTTGGTGAGTACACATCAACATTTAAGCCAGGTGCAGGTGGTGCTGTTGGTCTTGGAGCTTTCCAGGAGATCAAAGGTAAGCCAGAGGCTGCTCTTGTAACTGGAATTGCAATGACTGGTGGACTTTACTCAAACAAGTCACCTCTCAATCTTCTAGCTTCAACTCCAATCGCAAAGGTTCTTCGTGAATACGATGCGATTGTTGTTCCAGCGAATTCGAAGTACCGCACACTTAATCAACTAATGGATGACCTCAAGGCTAAGCCAAACGGTGTTGCAATCGCTGGTGGTAGCAAGGGTGGAATCGATCACCAGGTAATTGGCCTACTTGCACAAACTGCAGGTATCGATCCAACTAAGTTGAACTACGTTGTGTTCTCTGGTGGACCAGAAGTTATTACTTCAGTTCTCAGTGGTTCTACACAGGTAGGTATCTCAGGATCATCTGAGTTCAATGCATTTGTTTCATCAGGAAAGCTTCGTGTTCTTGGCGTTTCATCATCAAAGCCTCTTGTTGGCTTTAAGGGTAAGACTTTCAAGCAGCAGGGTTATGACCTTGTATACGGAAACTGGCGCGGAATCATGGCACCAGCTGATATCTCAAAGGCTGATTACAACAACTTCATCAAGGTAATCGACATCATGCACATTTCACCTTCATGGAGAGAACAGCTTAAGAAGAACAACTGGGATAACGAGTTCGAGGCAGGGTCTAAGTTCAAGACCTTCCTTGAGAAGCATATTCCAGAAATCAATAAGGTAATGAAGGGTCTTGGAATCTAATTTGATTCTCGACAAGCTCTCTAAGCAAGCAAAGGGGGAGCTGGCATTTGCCGGCTCCTTCTTCTTGCTTGGAGTTTTTGTTGCGTGGGATACCTCAGGAATGGATATCCCTCAAGATAACTCGATCGTTAGTCCGCAAACATTTCCATACATGGTCGCAGCTTTTGCATCACTAGTTGGCCTTGGATTAATTGTGGATGTATTGCGTGGAAAACATGGTGTACCTGATGGCGATGCACCCGGAGATCCATACACACCGCTGAACTGGAAGACCATGGCTATTGTTGCCACAGCCATCGGTATGCATGTTATTTTGCTTGAGATCGCTGGATATGTAATTGCCGCGACGGTTTGTTTCTGGGGAGTCGCCTACGCCTTTGGATCTCGCAAAATTCTGAAAGATTTAGCAATTAGCACAGTATTTGCGGTCATCGTTTATTTCTCATTCAGCAAGGGTTTGAATATCAATTTACCTTCAGGCTTCTTTGAAGGGATCCTCAAGTAATGGGTAATAACTTTGCAATGTTGATGGATGGTTTCCAAACCGTCTTCACACCCACAAACCTCATGTTTGGCTTATTGGGAACTTTCTTAGGAACACTCGTTGGAGTGCTCCCTGGAATTGGCCCAGCACTTGCCATCGGTTTATTGCTACCTATTACATTGACAGTAAACCCAACCTCTGCCCTGATTATGTTTGCGGCAATTTTTTACGGCGCAATGTATGGCGGATCCACAACTTCAATTCTCTTAAATACTCCAGGTGAAAGCGGTTCGGTAATCACCGCCCTTGAAGGCAACAAGATGGCAAAAGCTGGGCGTGCAGGCGCAGCCCTTGCAACTGCAGCTATTGGTTCCTTCGTTGCAGGCACCATCGCAACAATTTTGCTGGCTTTTGGCGCACCTGTTTTAGCTGAATTTGCCTTAACAATTCAACCTGCAGGCTACTTAGCCCTCATTATTTTAGCTTTTGCAACTGTAGGAACTTTGCTTGGTACCTCACGAATCCGTGGATTAGTCGCACTTTCAACTGGTTTAGTGATCGGCCTAATTGGCGCGGATCTTCAATCAGGTGCACTGCGCTTAACTTTTGGAAATCTAAATGCGATCGATGGAATTGAGACAGTCACAGTCATTGTTGCGATCTTTGCACTTGGCGAAACTTTGTATTTGGCTAGTCGCCACACTTTAGTCAAAGCTTCTGTTTTGCAGATTCAAGGAAAAGCGTGGATGACTCGCGAAGATTTCAGACGCTCTTGGCGCCCATGGCTACGAGGAACCGCAATTGGTTTCCCACTAGGAGTTATCCCAGCAGGTGGCTCTGAAGTCCCAACTTTCTTGTCATATGGAGTTGAAAAAGCAATTTCAAAAAACAAAGATGAGTTTGGAAAAGGCGCGATTGAAGGTGTTGCCGGTCCGGAAGCAGCCAACAATGCAAATGCCGCAGGTGTTTTAGTACCAATGCTTGCACTCGGTTTACCAACATCTGCAACCGCAGCAGTAGTTTTAGTTGCTTTTCAATCATTCAATATTCAACCAGGCCCAATGCTTTTCCAGACAAATCCGGAAATTGTGTGGGGTCTGATTGCATCACTGTTCGTAGGAAACTTCTTGTTATTGGTACTTAATCTTCCATTAATCCGTTTCTGGGTGATGCTTCTTAAAATTCCTTCACATTACTTATATGCCGGAATTACTACTTTTGCATTATTAGGCGCATACGCCTTGAATAACTCAACGTTTGACTTGCAGGTGGCCCTAGCAGTTGGAGTGATCGGGTTCTTGTTCCGTAGATTCGGTGTTCCAATTACTCCGCTGATCATCGGTGCAATTCTGGGGCCTCTTTCAGAGCTATATTTCAAGAGATCATTACAGATTAGCCAAGGGGACTGGGGAATCCTGGTTGCGGGTACTTTCCCTAAGGTAATTTATGGAATTTTGATTCTCGTTATCATTGGGCCACTCGTCTGGAACTTCAAGAAGACTTTTGCAATAAAGAAGTAAATGGCTGCAGAAAAGTTACTTCCTTGGGCCAAGCCTCTCTTGGTCTCATCGACGCTAACACAAGCCACGATTTACGTTCTTCGCCCGATGATTACTTATCGTGCAATTGAGCTCGATGCCAATGCCGCCCAAGTTGGTTTGATTGCAGCTTTGTATGCCCTCTTTCCGGTTTTACTAGCGCTGCAGTTTGGATCGTGGGTCGGCAAGCTAGGTGAAGCTAAGTTCATCATTTACGGAACTTTGACCATGATGGTCACATCTGCGGCACTGATCTTTGCAAACAATCTAGTAACTCTTGGCATTGCAACTGCTGCAGCTGGTATTTCACATTTAGCGTGCATGGTCGGCGGACAATCAATGGTCGCTTTACGGGCACCACGTGAAAGTTATGACAGGTACTTTGGTTTTTATACATTCAGCGCATCTGTTGGTCACATGTTGGGACCAATCATTGCATCGATTGTTGCAGGATCTAACGGAACCCTTCCGAAATCAACATCTAATGCTTTCTTACTAGGTGTTGTCTTAACGATCCTTGCTCTGGTTCCGGTCATTAGATGGCGAAATGAAAGACCAACGGTTGAGGCAAAAGAGAATGCCGACGGTACCTTTAAAGCTGCAGCAAAGTTAGTTAGACGTCCAGGCATCATGGCCGCAATTTATATTTCACTAGCGATTTCATCAGTTGCCGATGTCTTGGTTGTTTTCTTGCCATTGTTTGGAACAGAGAACAATTTCTCTCCTTATGCAATCGGTGCAATTCTTGCCATTCGCGCGGGCACAACGATGATGTCTAGGTTCTTCTTGGGCCGACTAAGTCAGCGTTTTTCAACATTCCAATTACTGTGGTGGAGCACGATTATTTCAACGCTGTGTTGCGGTGCAATGGCATTTGCGCACACGCCAATTTCATTGGGCGCAATTGTCTTCATTGCAGGTTTCTCACTTGGTGTGGGACAACCGTTAACTATGTCTTTGGTTTCACAAAAGACTGAAAGCAGCGAACGCGCACTTGCCGTATCTGCACGTTTGATGGGCAATAGATTTGGCCAATTCCTGGTGCCGGCATGTGCCGGATCATTGGCTGCGGCATCTGGGGCAGGGGCGGTCTTTATCGGCTTGGCGGTATTGCTAGCCAGCTCGATTTTCAGCGTAAAACGCAACTGATCTGTGGCCTGAATTACAACTATGTAGTTCATTGGGCGGATTTCCCTTATTTGAGC
>DAIMZE010000052.1:0-4229 GCA_036734125.1 Candidatus Planktophila sp. | reverse complement strand
GTTGGAAGAATTCCACTCCAGACACGATCGCGTGCTTCAACATCCTTTAATTCACGAACTTGCTTCCAAAAAGCCGACGCTTCGCGGGCTAAACGTGGTGAAACCTGCAAACCAAATAACGATGAAAAGAGTTGTTGCGCTGGCGCAGATGTTGCGCGACGTCTGCGCAGGGTTTCTTGAAGTGCGCCAATGTTAGGAAGTCGATCTCCTGCAGCAAGTGTGACAACTTCTTCACTCCAGCCATCAATTAATGCAAGTGCTGTTTCTAATTTTGTCAGCGCTGCGCGTTGTGCTGGAGTTTCTTGCGGTGTGAAAATTCCATCATTGAGCGCAATAGTAAAGCTCTCTGGATTTGAAGGATCAAAACCGTTACCTGATTCAAGTGCTTGCTGTGCTTGCTCTTGAATCGCTTCCATATCGATGTTGATTCCCTTGCCGTAATCAGTGATTGCGGTGCGGATGTATGAAACTAACCAAGGGTTATGAGCAAACAAGCGCGCAATTGCGGCTTCGCGAAGCGCATGGAAGATACGAATTTCTTCCATAGGAATATCTAGATCAGTTGCCCATTCCTTAATGTTTTGTGGCACAAGCGTTGGATAAGCCCCATCAATGAGCGGTAAACCAACATCATGCGCGCCAGTCACCTTGCCAGCTAATCCCCCAATTGCTTGACCCAATTGGGTTGCAACAAGTGAGCCAATAAAGGAGTTCAGAAGCGCCGAGATCATTCCAATTGGAATCTGCATATTGCCTTGGCCGAACGGATTCTCCTGTTGGTCTGCTTCACCCTGTGCTTGATTGAGCAATTCACCAATTGCAGATGACAAACCAATTGCTAGTGGCTCAACAGTTGTTTGCCAACCCGCCAAAGTTGTATCAACCCAATCAGTGCGGGCTAAGGCAACGCTGCCTGAATTTGGAGATTGCGGGAAAAAGGTTGCGTCATTAAGCCATAGCTCTGCAATCGAAATAGCTTGTTCGACATCGGAAACATCGTTTGCACCAATGGGTGCTGAACCTTGGGCGGTTGCAAACTTCTTGGCGGTATCGCGCACAAGATTTTTTGGCAACGCTTCAGTAGAACCACCAAAGCCAGTCGCATTTATTCCAAGCTTTGAGAATTGTTCTTGAATCTGTTGTTGCATCTGTTGCATCATCGCAGCAAAATCAACTGGCTCATTAGAGTCATCTGAGTTTCCTGGTGTGAAGCCAAAAGGTGTCATGGATCAATCCTCCCAGTGTTAGAACAACTTCGCCTGCTTTTCTATTCCAACGCGTTTTCCCGGTCAGCGCTGGGCAGTTGCAACCAGTAGGCTGGCCTCATGTCCAACGCCTTTGCAGCTTTAATCTGGTGGGTAGTTCCTGCCGCTGGGCTTATTGGCGCTCTTGGATATGTTCTGTGGGTTACAAAGTTTCAAGGAAAATTTCAGCAAGAAACACAGCGCTCTGTTGGACAGTTTCAGCGCTTTCAGGATTCTCTGCGCGATTCCCAAGCCCGTGATGTTGCAAGCGGTGGCGCGATAATTGCCACAACCGCTGCTGCAGGCGGCAGTGATGATGACAAAAATTCAGATGGCTTCAACGATGTGAGCTCTTTTGATACAGGGTCATTTGATTCGGGATCTTTTGATGCTGGGTCTTCCAGCTAGGTCACGCTGTAGCTAGCGCGAAATAACTAACCAGAAGATGATGCGATTTTCTAGACTTCCTCGATTAGTCACTGCAACGCTAGGAATCTTCTTTGCATTAGCAACCCTTGCACCACTGCCATTTGCAATTGTTTTGCCGGGTGAGGCACAAAATATTTTTAAAGGTGTCATTTCTTTTAAAGGTTTAACAAACTATCCGGCTTCAGGTCGCATTGATTTAATGTCAATCAGAGTTACTAATCCAGATGCTTGGATTTTTGGACCAGAGCTGGTGTATTCCTGGATTAGTGGCAATCGCGCCGTGTATCCAAAATCTGCTATCTATCCTCCTGGCACTTCAACTGAAGAAGAGAGCAAGCAAGCCAAAGAGGACATGGTTAAATCGCAAGACACGGCAATTGTTGCTGCAGTGAACTATTTGCAATCACATCCCGAGATCATGGCTGAAACAAAATCACAAGGGATCGACCGAGCAAGTCAATTAGATACCAAGAAGGTTGTATTCAAAACTGGTGAAACCGGTGGGCCTAGCGGAGGACTTGTTTTTTCAATTGGTCTAGTTGAGTTATTGACTGAAAAAGACTTGCTCCAAAAGCGACATGTCGCAGGCACTGGAACAATTACAGCCCGCGGAATTGTCGGCCCAATCGGTGGCATCAACGAAAAGATTATGTCTGCCCAAAAAGTAGGAGCTACCGTTTTCTTCGCACCGGTCGATAACGCCGATGAGATCAGTAATGTCCCCGATGGCATCAAAGTCGTAACAGTTGCCACCTTGGCCCAAGCAATTAACTACTTGGAGCGCTCAGGGCGTTGATTCTCAGGAAGCGTTAACCATAATGACCACTCCTAATTGGTGGGGTAAATCGCGGTGCGCTAACTTTGCCCCATGACGAATAACCCCCAGTTTCAGCGCCCATCCTTCCAAATCAAAGGCCGCAAGAGCCCACTAGCAGTAACGGTGGCAATTCTTGTAGCCATCGGTGTTCTCTTCACAGCATTGAGCGGCTTCTACGCTGATTGGTTGTGGTTTAAGTCCGTTAACTTCACAAACACATGGTCAACAATTCTGACAACAAAGGCAACACTCTTTGTTGTTTCAGGTTTGCTCACTTCTGTCATTGTGATGCTCAATGTTTTGTTGGCATACAAGCGACGTCCGTTGTATGTGCCAATGACCGTTGAGGCAGATAACCTCGAGCGTTACCGTGCACAAGTTGAACCTATTCGTCGTCCTTTAGTTATTGGTTTAAGCGTTGCGCTGTTCTACTTTGCAGGAACTGCTGGATCACAAATGTGGAGCACTTGGTTGTTGTTTAAGAACTCAACACCATTTGGCGTTAATGACCCACAGTTCAACATGGACATTTCATTCTTTGCTTTCCGTCTACCTTTCTGGCAGACCTTAATTTCATGGGGAATCTCAACTGCCATTCTTGCAATCCTTGCATCAGTTGCCGTGCACTACCTATACGGTGGAATTCGTCTACAAGTTCAAGAAGATCGCACCACAGTTGCAGCTCGCGTTCAGCTTTCAGTTCTTCTAGGACTAGTTGTTCTACTCAAGGCTGTCGCTTACTGGTTTGATCGCTACGCACTAGCGTTGAAAGAGAGCCGTTTGATTACGGGTCTTACATACACAGATGTGAATGCGGTACTGCCTGCAAAGGCGATTCTTGCCGGAATTGCAATTGTCTGTTCACTTCTATTCTTTGCAAACATTGTTCGCCGCTCATGGGTTCTGCCTGCTGCAGGAACAGCGCTCTTGGTTGTTTCCTCTGTATTGATCGCGGGTCTTTACCCAGGTGCGATTCAACAGTTCCAGGTAAAGCCAAGTGAGTCTTCAAAGGAAGCTCCATTTATTCAGCGAAACATTGATGCAACCCGCGCTGCATATGGCATCGACGATGTAACAGTGAAGGATTATCAAGCTACAGATTCAACAAACACTGGCCAGCTTGCAGATGATGCGGCAACAATTGCCAACATTCGTTTGATGGATCCAAATGTTTTGTCTGCGACCTTTAGACAACTTCAGCAGATTCGCCCGTATTACAGCTTCCCAGAATCACTCGACATTGATCGCTACACAGTAAATGGCGTTAAGCGCGATGTTGTTGTGGCTGTCCGTGAATTAAATATCGCCGGAAACCCATCACGTAACTGGATCAACGACCACCTTGTGTACACACACGGTTTCGGTTTTGTTGCAGCGTACGGAAATGAGCGAGATGCTGATGGAAAGCCTTCATTTAGTGTTGGAAATCTTCCACCAACAGGTGCTCTAGGAAAATTTGAGCCACGTGTTTACTTCGGTGAGAACGTTCCTGATTACTCAATCATTGGTGGAGTAAAGACTGATACTCCTGTTGAATTTGACTACCCAGATGACACATCTGCAAATGGTCAGCGCAACTACACATACACAGGTACTGGTGGAGTTCCGGTTGGATCATTACTGAACAAGGCTGTATTTGCTTTGAAGTATCAGGAGCAGAGAATTCTTCTTTCAAACTTGATCAACAAGGATTCAAAGATTCTCTTTGAACGTAATCCTCGTGATCGCGTTGCAAAGGT
>DAIMZE010000051.1:0-4268 GCA_036734125.1 Candidatus Planktophila sp. | reverse complement strand
AAGGAGCAAGGTGTAACTCTAGTTCTGACTACACACTTTATGGATGAAGCAGAACAGTTATGTGATCGCCTTGTTGTTATGGATAAGGGTTCGATCATGGCCGAAGGATCTCCTGCCGGTTTGATTAAAGATTATTCAAGCAAGGAAGTTCTTGAAGTCCGCTTTGGCAGCGATCGCAATAAAGAGGTTGCACCACAACTTGCAACAATGTGTGAGCGCATGGAAACTTTGCCGGATCGCTTACTGATGTACACCGAAGATGGCGAAGCACTTCTGGAAAAAATCACGCATTCAGGTATGCATCCGACAACTTCGCTTGTACGTCGTAGCTCACTTGAAGATGTTTTCTTGCGTCTAACCGGAAGAACATTGATTGAATGAACGAAGGTATTGATGTTCCTCAGATTCAACGTTTTGGAGCTTTGTATATAGCTTCAGCCCGCTTGAAGTCGATGTCTAAATGGAAGGCGATCATCGCTGCAGTCGATGTCGGAAACCCTTTCTTCTATTTGATCGCAGTAGGAATTGGTATCGGAGTCCTGGTTGAACAAGGGTCGGGAACAAGTGGCACAAATGGCATCAAATACATAGCTTTTATCGCTCCAGCCTTGCTAGCAAACACAGCCATTACAGGGATTATGGATGAAACTGTATTCCCAACCATCGAAGGTTTTAAGTGGCGCAAACTTTTCTTTGCCCAAAACGCAACTCCAATTACTGGTCGTCAGATCGCAATAGGAGTTTATTTGGCTGCTATTTGCCGAGCAGTATTTTCTGTCACCATTTACTACATACTTTTACTTGCCTTTAATGTTGTTGACTTCGGCGTAAGTGCATTGCTTATACCTGTTGCAATTTTTGGCGGTGGATCCTTCGGTGCATTAATGTTATTTGCAGCAGCAAAGATCGAAAAGGTAGATCAATTCTTTAACATCGTGGGCCGAATGGTAATTATGCCCATGTTCTTATTTTCTGGAACATTCTTTCCCTTAACTTCAATGCCAATTTACCTGCAACCTATTGGTTGGGTTTCTCCTTTGTGGCATGCAACCGAGTTAGGCCGCGAAGCCGCATACGATTATGGAATCAGTAACTTCATGGTCATTGTTCACATCACTGTTCTAGCCTTGTTGCTAGTTGTTGGACTAATTCTCTCGGCTCGCCAATTTGAAAAGAGGTTGGCGAAGTGAAAACCGCGGTGCAAATTGCAGAGGGTAGAAAATCAAGCGCGATGTATGCAGGCCGCCCTCATGTCCTTTTGGAACGTGGGTGGATCGCTTTTAGATCATCCACCTGGATTCCAGTTGTTACAGGTTTCGTTGAGCCAGTTTTATTCCTTCTAGCCTTTGGTTACGGAATGGGAACCCTTGTTGGCGACATAACAACCGGGAACACAACAATTGATTACACGCTCTTTATCGCACCAGGCTTGCTTGCAAATAGCGCGATGAACGGTGCTATTTATGATTCAACCTGGAATGTTTTCTGGAAACTGAATGAATCCAAGCTGTACAAAACTATGCTCTCAACTCCGCTTGGGCCACTAGATATCGCACTGGGTGAGATCACGTGGGCCCTAATTCGTGGCTTGGTGTACTCACTTGGCTTCCTAACTGTGGTGACCGCACTAGGCCTCACCCCAAGTTTCTGGGCGATCTTGGCGATCCCAGCGGCATCATTAATCGCATTTGGTTTCGCATCATTTGGCATGGCAATCACTTCTTACTTCAAGACCTATCAACAGATGGGGTTCATAAACATCGTGCTGCTACCGATGACTCTGTTTTCAGGCTCGCTCTACCCAATCTCTGTCTACCCAGATTGGCTTGAAAAAGTAATCATGGCCTTGCCGCTATGGCACGGAATTGAACTAGTGCGAGCATGTTGGTTTGGAAACATAACCTCTGACATCTTTGTGCATATTGCATATTTCTTGGTCATGATCGCTGCAGGACTATTTGTTACCTCGCGCAGATTACGTGCTTTATTCCTTCGTTAATTCAAACTGTACGTTGCATCAGGCACCAACGCTGGACATTTCCAACCCGGAGCAATAACAGGTTCAAAATGCCACCATTCATTCTCAAAAATTCTGCACAGTCCAAATTTGTAACCGTGTATCTCTAACCAACCCGCACCAACTGGTTCATCAGGGTAATTAACATCAATTGCAGTGCCCCAGGGATGATGTGAAACTAATGGAGGTGCTACCCATTTACTTGCTTCGGCTTCAGATCCATACTTTCGAACAGCATTTGCAAACAATGTTTTCTGACGACTTAATGTTCGATAACCAGAAACTATGTAAATTACTTGGCCATCTTTCTTTGCTGCAGCTTGTGCAGCCTTAAATCGATACATTAATTGTTTATCTAATTCATACGGACGGACCATGGAACGAGGTATTGCACCTGCACCTAAAGAAACTTCAGTTTTTTCACAACCTTTTATTACATTTGAAGTCCGTAAAAGGTATGTTTTTTTATTCATACATTGCAAAGGAATAGTGTCCGAAGCGTGAGAAACCTCATTTAAAAGTGAAAAAACCAATAAAAAGGCTATAAAAACCCTGGTTTTTCGCATAGTCCCAGTCTAGCGGGGTTGCTTTTTAAATAAACCGTGGGAGAATTAACCCTAGTTAGAAATAACTAAAACGAACCGGGAGAGTACTTCTCAAACGAGTTTCAAAAGCTGAAACCTTTGCCGTACAAGTTTTACAAATGCTGACACAGAGTAACCACAAGCAAACATTTAGATTCGTTCCGTCCACTTCAGTCCCGATTGACCCAAAGCGCGTTGAGGAAATTCTCAAGCAAGAGTGGGAACTATTTACTAAGGGAACCGACAAAAGCGCAGAAGAGAGCCGCCGTTCATTTAAGGCGTTGCCATTAGGCGTGACATCTAGTTTTCAGCACTGGAACCCATACCCAATTTCAATCAAGTCCGCCAAGGGCGCATACATGACCGATGTTGATGGTCGCCAGCTGTTGGACCTTTCAATGGGCTTTGGCGCGATGCTTGCCGGTCACTTAAACCCAATTGTTGTTGAAGAGATTGAAACTTCTCTGTCACAAGGAATGCTCTTTGTTACACCATCACCAATTTCAACAGATGCAGCAGAACGAATTTGCAAACGCTTTGGAATTGATCAAGTTCGCTTTACTAACAGTGGAACTGAATCAACAATGTATGCAGTTCGAGTTGCTCGATCTGCAACTGAGAAAATGGGAATCCTTAAAGTAGAAGGTGGTTACCACGGTAGCTATGACCCATTTGTAGTTTCTAGTAAGCCTGCATTAGACAAGATTGGTGATCCTGAAGAACCAATTCCAGCAATTGATTCAAACTTGGTTCCCGGAGATATCTACGTTGTTCCTTTCAACAACATTCCAGCACTTGAAAGAATGTTTGAGAAGAATGCCAAGAAGATTGCCTGTTTCATTGTTGAACCTGTTCTTGAAAACCTTGCCATTGTTTTGCCAGATGAGGGTTACCTAGAGCGCGTCCGCGAACTGTGCGACGAGTACAACGTTGTCCTTATCTTTGATGAAGTTAAGACAGGTCTTACAGCTGGTGCACATGGTGCATCTGCACGCTTAGGTGTTAAGCCAGACTTAATTACTCTTGCTAAATCAATCGGTGGTGGACTTCCACTTGCTGCTTTTGGTGGCAAGAAGAAGTACATGGACTTTGTAACTAACGGCAAGATGGCTCACTTCGGAACTTTCAACGGTAATCCCCTTGCAATGGCCGGCGTGCGTGCAATCGATCGTATTTGTACCGATGAAGCACTTGCTGCCGCAGAAACTCTTAACCAACAAGCTCTAGATCGCATCAGTGCAATCATCGATGAGTACCAACTTCCTGCACACACCGTCGGTTTTGGCGTAAAGGGCTGTGTTACTTGGTCTACACAACCTGTTCGTAACTACCGTGATTACAAAGCAACTGACTTTACTGTCGCAGAAGCTCACTGGCTCTTTGCACTAAACCGGGGAATTATTACTCCTCCGGGATTAGATGAGCAATGGTTAATCTCTTTGGCACATGGCCAAACCGAGATTGATCTTCTTGTTGAAGATTTCCGCGATTTTGCTAAAGCACTTCGAGCATAGTTCGAACCGCTTTAACCATCTGATCTAGCGGCATCGTAGATAATCCAGGGAACTCCCCTGCTTGCTCATCCATAAGTGGAACATGAACAAAACCGCTGCGCACCTTTGTGCCTTTGAAATGATCTTGTGCGACATAGAAAACATGGTTACACA
>DAIMZE010000050.1:1927-4436 GCA_036734125.1 Candidatus Planktophila sp. | reverse complement strand
ATCGAACACCTAAGGCAAGTCGCACATCATTCATGGCACCTAACCAAGCATTTGCAGAATCATGATCTAACTCAACGACACCATCTACTGCCGCCTTTAGGTGCATCCGCATCGCCATTGCATGTGCTTGTTTTTTCTGGCGCAATGTTGATTCGGTATAGCGACGAAATTCAGATGCATCTACTTGATCTGCATATGCATTTGGAAGCAGTCGCAATAAAACTTCATCATCTGGTGGTGTGTCATGTGCTGTGATTCCAACCATCGCTGCAAGCGGATCATCGTTGTGATGATCGACGCGCTCTGCAAGCAGTTCGATGATTTGCTCTGTCAGATTAACCAATACTTCGCGTTCGGCCTCAGTGAAATTGGCTAGGTATGCGTTATCTCCGTGACGAAAAAATCCATGTTGTACCTCGCTCATAACGCTTGGTCGCCACGTTGAAGGGTTGCCCACAAGCCATACTCATGAAGTCGAGCTACATCATGTTCCATTTCTTCACGACTTCCAGTTGAAACAACGGCCTTACCTTCGGTATGAACCTTCATCATCAGTTCGTGCGCTTTTTCTTTGTTAAATCCAAAAAGCTCCATCAAAACGTAAGTCACATAAGTCATTAAGTTAACTGGATCGTCCCAAACAATTGTTACCCATGGAATATCGCCGCTAAAGATTGCCTTTAGCTCCTCATCCAACTTTTCATGGATATCGGGTTTGCTTTTGATTTTAGGCATGATTAACGAATAACAATTGCAAATTGCTCAGAAGCGACATCGCCGATCAACTGAACTCGCATTGTTATGACTCCTCGTTTTGGCTCAACGGTAGTAAAGGTAAACAACCCATTTGCATCAGAAAGTACTGCTGCACCTACATTTTGCCACTTACCATTAATGTTTTTCTGCAATTGAGCAGATTTTCCAACCAAGCGTGGCAGTAACTGAGCCTTGATTACGATTTGAGCACCCTTTGCAACAGATACCGGCCGATCAAGTTGAATACTGCTTTTCACGATTATTGCCGCTTCTTGTGAAACTGATTCGGCTTGTTCCCACGTTCCAACA
The DNA here is from genome assembly GCA_036734125.1 of Candidatus Planktophila sp. Classification (GTDB taxonomy): domain Bacteria; phylum Actinomycetota; class Actinomycetes; order Nanopelagicales; family Nanopelagicaceae; genus Planktophila. Next base: position 3,371 of record DAIMZE010000050.1, on the reverse strand, counting down.
GTAGTCAAACGTAGCGCGGCATTTCCGCCCAGCGTCATTGGTGTCGAAATCGTTCCGTCTACAGCTGTTACAAGTTCTGTGACCTTGCTCCATGCAGTTTCGTTAGGTCGTTTAATTTCTAAAGCAACTGATAGACCTGCAATCGGTGTTTTATCTTTAAGTGTTAGCAAGCCCTTGACTGTAAATAGGCCGGCGTAATTAATTGTGTTTTGTGGAGCACCTTCAATACTTAAAGTATTAACGACAGGATCTGGAGCAATTGCAAGAGCTGCCTTTCGTAGTTCTGCAGTTGCAGCTGGAGATTCCATTGCAAGAGTCCACAAAGCCGCACCACCTAAACGATACTTAGCAACAAGTGCCATGCGTTCGGCGTAACTTCTATCGTTTTGATACCAAACAGTTCGGTTTACTGTGCACTCTGTTGATGCACCCGTTGATGAAAGCCCGTTATACGTTTGGCTATATGAATACGTTGCTTCACTAAATTTCTCATCAAAGACAGGCGTTGCCTTATCTATAGCCGCTTTTGTTTCGGCGTAACTTGTTTTAAAGGTTGCTGCTTTTGCTCCACCTTTTAATCCGGGTGGCGCACTTACTGGACACTTTCCATTAACCGAAGTAATCCAATCTCGACCATATCCAGGAAAACCGATGTACACCTTTGATGGAGACATAATGCTGACCGCGTATTTAAGAGTTTTCTCGGTCCATGAAATAGGACCAATTGGACCTGGTTTAGCAACAGAATAGTCATACGTCATGATCCGCAAACGATCAATACTGCTCGCAACATCTGCCCAGGCATATACAAAGTAGCCTTTTTGTTTTTCCTTGGGGTCATACACATAGGGTGTCGAAATAGATAACAACTTGTTGTGGGACCTTAAAGCAACGCTGAGTTCCTTTACTAAAGCAACCCAACGGGGCGCAGTTTTTGTCCATGTTGTATTTCCATCGACAAAAGCAAAACCTTCATAATCTAGATCGATTCCATCAAAGTTATTTGTAAGCACTAAGTCCACAATTGTTTTGACAATTGTTGATCTAGTGGCGGGATTAGCCAAGTAATTGGAAAGCTCTAATTTTCCAGTTCCATCAGTCATCGTCGGAATTACTTGCATGCCTGCGCGACGAATCAAACACACCGTATCTGCCATTGGCCAGGAAGGATTACCTGTCACATAGTCGTTGCGAATGATCGTTGGAGATTTAATCGAAAACCAGAAAGGCATTACCTCCTTCATTAAATCTTTGTTAGTAAACAAGTAAGAGGATTCAATTGCTTGATTTTCAGCCGGTCCATATTGCGAGGCATCACAAACTGCAGGCTTACCAGCAACTGTTGGTTGCGCCGTTGGTAACTTTCGCACCAAAGGCATAATTGTTCGCACTGAATAATATGGAAGCCAACCTGTTACAACTTTGCGCGGCGGTTTATCGGCCG
>DAIMZE010000050.1:0-1827 GCA_036734125.1 Candidatus Planktophila sp. | reverse complement strand
ACTGAATAATATGGAAGCCAACCTGTTACAACTTTGCGCGGCGGTTTATCGGCCGAAGATGCAGTTTGTGCAGTGGTGATATGAGTCGTCAGTGTTGCAATTGTGATTAATGTAAGTGCGAAGGCAGTGAAGCGCTTCATCTTTACTTGTCTTCGGGATCTGGCTTCAACCCAGCATGAATCTCTTTGCAGGTTGGGCAGATTGGATACTTCTCGGGATCGCGAGAAGGCGTCCACTTCTTTCCACAAAGAGCTTTCACTGCTTTTCCTGTTACTGCAGATTCAACAATCTTCTCTTTTTTCACATAGTGAGCAAAACGATCGTGGCCGCCATCATCTTCTTGAAGATTTTCATCAAGGGATGGGTGGGTAAGAAGATCGGTATCAGACTCCGATCCAATTCCTATTTTTCGAAAGATGCCCATGAGGTGGATAAGAATACCTATCTGGAGCCCAAAACTACGGGTAGAATTCACAAATGAAGGACTTACTGCGAACCGAGCATTTGAGCCGTGCTGATGTCGAGTTATTGCTTTCGACTGCGGCTGAATTTGCTGAGAATCCACTGCGTTCAAACACTGCATTGGCTAACAAGACTGTCGCTATCTACATGACTAAGCCTTCAACCCGTACCCGTCTTTCCGCTGAAACTGCAGTTGCCCATTTGGGTGGAACTCCAATTTTTATTCGCGGCGATGAATTGCAATTAGGTCGCGGCGAAACTATCGAAGACACCGCAAAGATCATTAGTGGATATTGCAGCGCGCTGATTATTCGTACCTTTGCACAATCTGATGTGGATCAACTGGGTGCATTTGCATCAATTCCAGTTATTAACGCACTGACTGATGTAGATCATCCAACTCAGTTGCTAGCCGATTGGTTAACAATTCGCGAAAACTTTGGCACAGATATTGCAGGACGTAAATTTGTTTACTTGGGCGATGGAAACAATATGTCGCATGCTTGGTTAATCATGGGTGCAATCATGGGGGCACATGTTGTTGCAGCAACTCCAAGTGGTAAGTGGGCACCAGATCCAGTTGTTGTTGCAGTAGCAAAAAACATTGCAGCAAACAGTGGTGGAAAAGTTGAAGTTACTAATGATCCAGAAGCTGCGGCCAAGGATGCGTCTGTGCTCTATACAGATGTGTGGATGTCGATGGGTGATTCAGAAAGTGATCGCAAAGAGAAAATGCAGGCACTCTCTCCATTTGCAGTAACCGAACATCTGATGAAGATGGCGAGCAAGGATTCGCTATTCATGCACTGTTTACCGGCTCACCGAGGCGAAGAAGTTGAAGCAAATGTCATTGATGGACCTCGTTCGGTCATTTGGCGCGAGGCGTATCACCGCAGAACTACGATTCAATCCATCCTGTATCACCTAGTTCGTGGTGACTTAAAGGGCTATACGCACTAACATTTCGGGTATGCGCGTAGTCGTCCCACGGGAAATCAAAGAGGGAGAAAAGCGCGTTGCGCTTGTCCCAGATGTCATCAACAAGTTAACTCGCTTAGGCCTAGAAGTAGTTGTCGAAGCCGGTGCTGGCGTTCATTCACAAGCTACCGATGCTGATTTCAGCGCTGCAGGTGCGACTATCAAGCAAGGTGACGCGCTTGCCGAGGCCGATGTTGTCTTATCGGTACAGCCATTAACCCCGACGCAAATGGCAACCTTGAAAAAAGGTGCGATCACAATTTCATTCTTATCCCCCGTGACCGCAGTTGATTCAATCGATGCTGCAGCCACAGCAGGTGTCACCGCATTTTCACTTGAATTAGTTCCACGAATTTCTCGCGCACAATCTATGGATGCATTAACTTC
>DAIMZE010000049.1:2290-4515 GCA_036734125.1 Candidatus Planktophila sp. | reverse complement strand
CTTAACAAAGCTGATGCAATCGCAGCAATTAACAAGAAGCTTGAAGCAGATGGCAAGGGTGTTGCGGCTCGTAACTATCGTTTGCGCGATTGGTTACTTTCACGCCAACGCTACTGGGGAACACCAATTCCAATTATTCATTGCCCATCATGTGGTGAAGTTCCAGTGCCAGCAGATCAGCTTCCATTGACGCTGCCTGATGCAGCAGGTCTTGATTTAAAGCCAAAGGGAACATCACCTCTTGGTGCTGCAACAGATTGGGTAAACGTAAAGTGCCCTCAGTGTTCAGCTGATGCAAAGCGCGATACCGACACCATGGATACCTTTGTTGATTCTTCTTGGTACTACCTGCGTTATGCCGATCCAACAAATGCTAACGAGCCATTTTCTAAGAAAGATGTAGATACCTGGTTACCAGTAGATCAATATGTTGGCGGAGTTACTCACGCGATCTTGCACCTTCTGTATAGCCGTTTCTTTACCAAGGTTCTAAACGACATGGGAATGGTTGATTTCAACGAACCATTTACACGTTTGCTGAACCAAGGAATGGTTGTCATGGATGGCTCTGCAATGTCTAAGAGCCGTGGAAACCTAGTACGACTTTCTGATGAGTTAGAAAATCACGGCGTCGATGCGATTCGTTTATCCATGGTTTTTGCTGGACCTCCAGAAGATGATGTGGATTGGTCAGATGTTTCACCATCTGGATCAGTTAAATTCTTAACCCGTGCGTGGAGATTGTCGGGAGATGTAACAAGTCCTGCAGGTGTTGATTTCAGTACTGGCGATCTTGCTTTACGTAAGGCAACGCATAAGGCGTTACATGATGCTGGTTTTGCGGTTGAATCTTTCCGATTTAACGTAGCTGTTGCCCGCGTTATGGAGTTAGTAAATGCAACACGTAAGGCGATTGATTCTGGCTGTGGTCCGGCAGATCCGGCAGTACGTGAAGCGGTAGAAACAATTGCAATCATGCTCTCACTTGTTGCTCCATTTACCGCAGAAGAAATGTGGGAGCGCCTTGGCCATAAGCCATGTGTGGCACTTGCTGGCTGGCCTGCAGTTGATGAGAAATTACTTGTAGCCGATGCGGTTACTGTCGTTGTGCAAATTAATGGAAAAATCAAGGATCGCTTAGATGTCGCACCATCAATTACAGATGCAGAACTTGAGGCTGCAGCGTTAGCTCTACCGAGCATTGTCGAAGCATTAGCGGGTGCCACAATCAACAAAATCATTACCCGTGCACCAAAGCTTGTAAATATCGTTATCAACAACTAAAGCTCTGGTTTCATCGTGGCCATAGAGCCAAGTTCACACTTGCTCAATGGATCAACTCCGAAATGCATTTGAATCACTGACCCAATGGTGGTTTGATCTACATTTTTCCCGCAATCAGAAAATAGCCCTATCAATCATTGCTGCAATCGTGTTGGCATTATCAGTACTTATAGTCCTTCGTGGAAACACCCAAATAAATGCAGCACCAGAAATCATTCCGATAACTATTGCTGAGCCCGAAATATTTGTAGATGTAACTGGAGCCGTTAATAACCCCGGGGTTTACACCCTGACCGGAAGGTCGCGGGTAATCGATGCTATTAAGGCTGCTGGAGATAGCGCACCCGGAGCGGACTTAAGCACCATCAATTTGGCACGCATGCTCAATGATGGCGAACAGATTTATGTTGATTCAACAGTTGTTAATAGTTCTGGGCAACGAGTAAGCAAGAAGGTTTCATCAGGGCCTATCAACATCAATCGGGCAACGCTTAGACAGCTGGATGCTTTAGATGGAATTGGACCTGTAATTGCTGGTCGAATCATTGAGTATCGAAAGAAGAATGGCTCTTTTTTGACCATTGATGATCTGCAAAAGGTGAGCGGAATTGGTGCAGCAAAATTCGCACAGATCAAATCAAAAGTCAGAATTTAATAGATTACAGAGCCCTTGCTGTCGGAGGGGCGGTTTGGGCGGGAGCGCTATTACAGAGCGCAGTTTCACCATGGCGAATATTTGCATGTGCTTTGCTCTTTGCAGCAATCGCAATCGCCAAGAGCAAAAAGCGATTGACCCTTTTCTTGCTGACAATCATGGTTGGGGCTGCGGCAATGTCGATGCGCCAAGCCTCACTTGAAAATGCCGCAATCACCGAATACTTCAATCAAGAGGTAACTTTCTCGGCTCAAGTAAAAACAGATCCGAGCAAAACCGCTACTGG
>DAIMZE010000049.1:0-2190 GCA_036734125.1 Candidatus Planktophila sp. | reverse complement strand
TTTAAAGATGCGATGAAACGTTCGGGATTAACCCACTTGGTTGCAGTCAGTGGTGCTAATTTTGCAATCGTTTCAACTTTTGTGCTGTGGTGTATGCAATTTTTGATTCGTCGCAAGAATGTGCGGATCATCGCAACTGCAATTGCACTTATTTGTTTTATCGCTTTAGTCAGGCCATCACCATCGGTGTTACGCGCAGCAGCAATGGCGGCAGTACTTTTGTCAGCACAACTTGGTAAACGAGGGTCGGACTCTTTGCCTGCACTTGGCTTTGCAATGTGCGCAGTTGTTCTAGGGGATCCTTGGCAAGCACGTGATGCCGGCTTTGCGCTGTCTGTTTTAGCAACTGCAGGATTACTTTTGCTAGCCCCACAAATTGTCGAAAAGCTGCCAACACATAAGAAATTAGCTGGCGCGCTGGCACCACCAATAGCAGCCATTGTTTTTTGCTCGCCCATTCTTGTATCTCTGTCTGGTTATTTGTCCCCGATGAGCATCATTGCCAATTTATTGGCAGCACCAGTTGTGGCACCTATTACGGTGCTGGGATTTATCGCAGCTTTAGTCTCGCCTATAGCCCCTTGGTTAACTCAGTTCATTCTCTTTTTCATTCGGTTTCCGGCTGGCTTTATAACCGGAGTCGCTCATTGGGTGGCGGCTTTTCCTGTTCTCACAATTCATAACGGCTTAATTGGCTTCGGTTTAGTTGCTCTGATTTTGGCAGCGTTATTTCTATTCAAGCGAAGTTGGAAGCAAACCACTGCAGTGCTTTTGATTGTGATCTTCACCTTAGGGTGGTTACAGCGTTGGCCCGCAGGTGATTGGCAAGTTGCACAATGTGACGTTGGCCAAGGTGATTCCCTTGTAGTAAATCTTGGCGCAGATCGCGCGATTGTTATTGATGTTGGGCCTGAACCAGTTGCCGAAGACAAATGCCTAAAGAATTTGGGTATCAAGGAGATCCCCTTACTTATTCTTTCGCACTTTCATGCAGATCACGTTGGGGGATTGTCTGGTCTCTTAAAAGGAAGGAAAGTCAATCAAGTGTGGATTAGCAATAATCTAGAACCAGAGTTACATAGCAAACTTGCTTTGAATTCGCTCAAGTCATCTCAGATTGTCAGAGTACAAAAGGGCCTGACCGCACAAGTAGGCGAAGTCAGATTGAAAGTTCTTTGGCCAGAAGCAACAACTAGAACTTTTGAAGAACTGCCGGGTGAAGGTTCTGCCATTAACAATTCAAGTATTGCCGTTATTGCACAAAGTTCTGACTGGAGTCTTTTTTCAGCAGGTGATCTTGAACCACCCGCACAACATGAGCTCATTAATTTAGTGGGGCCTGTAGATATTTATAAGCTCTGTCATCACGGATCTAAATATCAGGATGAGGGATTGATGAAGGCCTTATCTGCACAAATTGCGCTGATCAGCGTGGGAGCCAAAAATCCATATGGCCATCCGGCCAAAGAAAGTATCGACTCTCTGACTAGACTTGGAACACAGGTTTTTCGGACCGACACAGATGGCGCGATAGCAGTTACTGCAAGTGCTCACCATCTAAGGGTCCGTAAAAGCAAAGGTAGGATTAAATTGTTTTACTGGAGCTAGGGAGGCAAGGATGAACGCTTTATATTTAATCCTTGGCTCTGAATCCGCACTAGCAGACCGTGCACTGACCAAGCTCAATGCACAGTTAAAAGATGAAAAGTGTGAAATCACCACTTTGTTTGCTGCAGACACAATTGTTGGCGATATTGCAGATGCTTTAGCCCCATCGCTGTTTTCCGAAAGACGCGCACTTATTATTAGAGATCTACAAGATTTGCCAGAAGATAACCGGGACGAGATAACTCGATATCTAGATCAACCCGATCCATCTACTACCGTAATTTTTGTTCATAAAGGTGGAGTCAAAGGTAAAGCCCTATTAGATGCAATCAAAAAAGCTAAGCCAGAATTGATTGCGTGTGATCCACTCAAGAAAGAAGCGGAAAAAGAAGAGTTCGTTAAAACTCTTTTTCTAGACTTAGGACGTAAAGCATCAGCTGGCGCAGTTGCAGCATTGGTGGGCGCACTAGGAAATGATCTTCGTGAATTACAGGGTGCGGTTGGACAGATTGCAGCTGATGCACCTTCAGGATTAATTGATGAAGCAATGGTTGATAAGTATCACCAAGGTCGAATCGAAAC
>DAIMZE010000048.1:2493-4563 GCA_036734125.1 Candidatus Planktophila sp. | reverse complement strand
CCAATCAATCCAAGACGTGCACCAACTGGAACAGTTGTATCTACTGCAACATCGATTGCAAGGAGAGTTCCAGCAACTGGTGAAGGAATTTCTGTATCAACCTTGTCGGTAGAAACTTCTAGCAGCGCTTCATCAACTGCAACTGAGTCTCCAACATTTTTTAGCCAACGTGTAACCGTTCCCTCTGAAACACTCTCGCCAAGTGCTGGCATTGTGATGACCGTTCCTGCACCTGTTGGTGCTGGCGCGGCAGGTGCTGGAGGAGGAGTTACAGGTGCAGGCGTTTCAACCACAGCGACTGGAGTCACTGGTTGAACTGGAACCTCTGCCACCGGAGCGGAGTTTTTTGGCTCGGACACTCCGTCAGCGATGATGGCAAGCTCGGCTCCAACTGGAACAGTTTGATCAACTTGTACAACAATCTTTTGCAAAGTTCCTGAAACTGGTGAAGGAATCTCGGTATCTACTTTGTCCGTTGAAACTTCTAGTAATGGCTCATCAACATTTACATGATCACCTTCGGCCTTTAACCAACGAGTGACTGTGCCTTCGCTAACGCTCTCGCCAAGTGCGGGCATCGTTACTGAGAATGTCATCTATTTCTCTCCTTGGTTATCCGTGTGCGTGAAGCGGTTTGCCTGCAAGTGCCATATGAGCTTCGCCCATTGCCTCTGACAGTGTTGGGTGTGCATGGATCAAAGGAGCCACATCACTTGCACGTGCCTCCCAGTTGTAAATCAATTCGGCTTCAGCCAAAAGTTCTCCAACACGTGCACCAACCATGTGAACCCCAAGTACTGGTCCATCCTTTTGTGCAACAAGTTTGATTGAACCGGCGGTGTTAAGAATCTGCGCCTTACCGTTTCCGGCCAAGTCGTACGTCAGTTCAACCACATCATGACCGCGCTTTTTTGCTTCCGCTGTAGTTAAGCCAACAGATGCAACCTCAGGCTCTGAATAAGTAACACGTGGAACACCATCGTAATTAATTGGGCGAGGATTTAACCCTGCGATTTCTTCGGCAACCAAAATACCTTCAGCAAAACCTACGTGGGCTAGCTGCAAAGTAGGGATCAAATCGCCAACTGCCCAGATTCCTGGAACGTTGGTGCGGCACTTGTCATCGACCAGCACATAACCGCGGTCCATTGAAATGCCTTGCTCTTCATACCCCAAGTTTGCAGATACTGGACCACGGCCAACAGAAACCATCAGAACTTCTGCAGTAAATGTCTTTCCATCTTCTAGAGTGACGGTTACGCCATCTGCATTCTTCACTGCAGACTGGAAGCGAACTCCCAATTCAAATTTAATTCCACGCTTACGGAATGCGCGCTCGAGTTGCTTGCTTGATGATTCATCTTCGAGTGCGATCAAATGTGGCAATCCTTCGATGATTGTGACATCTGAACCAAAAGACTTCCATACAGATGCAAACTCGCAACCAATTACTCCACCGCCAAGGACAATGACGCTCTTTGGAACATACGACATCTTTGTTCCATGGTCTGAAGTGATGATCTTTTCGCCATCGATTTCTAAACCAGGAAGTGTCTTTGCATATGATCCTGTAGCAAGAATGACGTTCTTGCCGGTGTAACGAACTCCGTTTACTTCAACGGCATCTTTAGCAACAAGTTTTCCGTAACCTTCGATGAAAGTAATGCCACGAGACTTCACTAATCCAGTTAAACCTTTGTACAACTTAGTGATCACACCATCTTTGTAACTATTGACGCCAGCCATATCAATGCCATCAAATGTTGACTTCACTCCGAAGTGTGAACCTTCGCGTGCGCCATCAGCGATCTCTGCAGAGTGCAAAAGCGCCTTAGTTGGAATGCAACCGCGGTGTAAGCAGGTTCCGCCGACCTTGTCTGCTTCGATCAAGGCAACGCTCAGACCAAGCTGTGCGCCGCGAAGGGCTGCGGCATAACCGCCACTTCCTCCACCAAGGATGACGAGATCAAATTGCGACACTAAAGGGCTCCCTCCATGCAGCCCATGCGGGCTATGTGCTTATCTTGCCTCAAAGAGGGGCAAACCTCCCAATGCAGAAAGGAAGGGCTA
>DAIMZE010000048.1:0-2393 GCA_036734125.1 Candidatus Planktophila sp. | reverse complement strand
CGCAATTCTTCTGGAAGTGGCATAGGCCAGAACTGTTCTCCACTGATCGCGGTGACCTTCATAAAGGCTTCGCTGAATTCTGGGTTGTTGGTCATGACAGCACTTGTGCGTGTCCCAAGTGCAACAACCTGCGCACCTGTCAAAGTCGCAACATCGATGATTCCATCAAGTTTGCTGTTCACGCTTTGAGCTTTCATCAATGCATCAGCCAAAACTAAACGTCCTTCAGCATCAGGGTTGAGAACTTCAACGGTCTTGCCGCCAAAGATTGTGATGATGTCACTTGGACGTGTGGCCGTATCACTTGGCATGTTTTCTGCCAATGGTGCCCAAGCATCGATTGCAACATTTAATTTCAATTCAGCAATTGCAACAACTGCCGCACTAACGGCTGCGGCACCGCTCATATCTGACTTCATCGCTTCCATACCTGCAGCTGGCTTGAGCGCTAAACCGCCGGTATCAAAAGTAATTCCCTTGCCAACAAATGCATATCGCTTTGCGACTTTGCCCTTAGGTGTATAGGAAATGTGTAGCAAGCGAGGGGGATTGGCTGAACCTTGACCAACGCCAATGATTCCGCCAAAGCCCTGGGACTTAAGTTGCTTCTCATCCCAGATCTGCACCTTTAAACCAGATTTTGATCCACCCGCAGCTTTTACAACCGCTGCCATTTTCTTAGTAAATGAATCTGGAGTTAAGTGACTTGGAGGCGTATTAATTAAATCGCGCACTAAGTATGTGTACTTAGCAACGATTGCTGCGCGTGAGACGGCGGCTTTAGCTTCTGCAGATGTTGCAAGTTTTGAGTGAATAGTGATTGTATTCAGAGGGGCTTTGAAATCCGCCTTTGTTGAGCCACGAAATTCAGTAAATGAATACGCACCCAATGCAGCGCCTTCGGCAACCGCTGCCACTTCTGGCAGCGTCTTTGCTGGAAGTGAAAAAGTTGCTGCGGCGTTTCCTGCTAAAGCGCGTGATGCAGCACCAGCTGCACGGCGAAGCGTTTCATGTGAATACTGTGATGCTTTGGCTCCAAGACCGGTGAAAACAAGCATGCGAACATGCGTACCTGGCACCTTGATTACTTCATCAGTTTTTCCTGTAGCGCCCATGTCAACCAGCTGGGCTAGAACTGTTTTGGTATCAATTGCCATCTCGCCAGATTCAATGGCGATTCCGCCCTTTGAATTTGTGGAAGAAAGTCCCAGGACCAGTACTTCATCTTTAACGACGCCATCAGAAATCTTTAGTGTGCTCATACCCTGAAGCGTAATAGAAAGATTGGTAGGTTTGCACAATGAAGAGCTCGCCACTAAACGATAAACACCTAGCCCTCAACGCAAAGATGGCCGATTTTGGTGGCTGGATGATGCCGATCGAGTATCCGGGGGCTGGCGTTCTTGCTGAGCATGCCGCGGTACGTGAACGGGTAGGCCTTTTCGATGTTTCACACCTTGGTAAAGCTTCAGTTGTTGGTCAGGGTGCGCTGGATTTTCTCAATCAATGTCTCACCAATGATTTAAACAAGATCGAGGATGGTTCTGCTCAGTACACCTTGCTGTGTACACCTGATGGGGGAGTTATCGATGATCTGATTGCTTATCGAAACTCGGCAAATGATTTCTTCCTTGTACCAAACGCTTCCAATACAACCGATGTGGTCAAAGTTTTGAAAGAGCAAGCACCGTCAGGCATTGAAGTAACTAATCTTCATAATGAGTTTGCGGTACTGGCGATTCAGGGACCACTTGCGCCGCAAGTTTTGGCCCAACTTGGAATAAAGACCGACATTGATTACATGGCATTTACACATGTTTCTATTTCTGGCGCAGATGTCATTGTGTGTCGCACGGGATATACCGGCGAGCTTGGTTATGAATTACTACCTAAGGTTGCAGATGCTTCACGCGTGTGGGATGCAATAACTGAAGTTATTGCGCCAATGGGCGGCTTAGTCTGTGGTTTAGGAGCCCGTGACACATTAAGAACTGAAATGGGTTATCCATTGCATGGCCACGAATTAAGTTTGCAAATTTCTCCAGTAGAAGCAAGTGCTGGGTGGGCGGTCGGTTGGAAAAAAGATAGTTTCATTGGCTCGGACATCCTTAAAGGCCAGCGAGAGGGTGGAGCAACACGTAAAAGTTTTGCCATCAAATCCTTGGATCGTGGAATTCCACGCGCTGGAATGTCGGTCAAAAATTTGAATGGTGAAACCGTCGGAGAGATCACTAGCGGTACTTTCTCGCCAAGCTTAAAAATTGGTATTGGTCTAGCGCTTTTGAAATCAGATATTGAAATCGGACAAACTCTTGTGATTGATGTGCGTGGACGAGATTCACAATGCGAGGTTGTAAAACTTCCCTTTGTTACTTCACACGTTCGTTAAAGTC
>DAIMZE010000047.1:0-4617 GCA_036734125.1 Candidatus Planktophila sp. | reverse complement strand
CGCACCTTTGTGCCTTTGAAATGATCTTGTGCGACATAGAAAACATGGTTACACAAAAATGCTCCCGCACTCAATGAAACAGCTGCTGGTACTCCTGCATCGTTAATCGCTTTAACAATATCTTTGACTGGCAAGGTGCTTTCATAAGCCACTGGGCCACTCGCAATAATCGGCACATCATTTCGGATTACGCCTTCATTATCTGCAAGACGAGCATCATCTAGATTTATTGCAATTCGCTCAGGTGATATATGTGTTCGACCTTCTGCCTGACCCAAACTAATCACAACATCAGGTTTGTGTTCAGCAATCAATGCCAATAATCGTTCTGCAGATTGCGCATACGCGACAGGCAAAATAGCGGTAACAATATTGTCACCGCTAATCTGCTTAACAATTTCACCTGATGGATTAAGGGTTGCCTTTCCAAAGGGTTCAAACCCTGTCAGCAGCACCTTGGTCATGCGCTGATCTTACGGGCAGAAGAAAAGCCCCGAGTGTGAAAGGCACTCGAGGCTTAACTTGTGCGCGCGAAGGGATTCGAACCCCTAACCTTCTGATCCGTAGTCAGATGCTCTATCCGTTGAGCTACGCACGCCTATTTATTTGTGAACCGCAATAGTACCTGCTTTTTATTCATCGCCCAAATGCTCTCAAACCCTTATAAATCAAGCGCAATTGGGGAAAACAAAGAGCGCCCGATTGCTCGAGCGCCCTTTGTATTACTTACTAATTAGCCAACTTTCTTAATGCGACCATCTGCTGCAGGAACTTGCGTTACCTTTTTAGCAGCCATGTCAGCCTTAAGTGCATCTACAAATACATCTAGTAGTGCGCCTTGAACCTTGGCATTTGCAGGTGAGAATACGTTGAGGTATCCATCTCCACCGTAGATTAGGAAGTCAAGAGTAGTAAGTGTGTACTCCTTTGAATCCTTAGCAATTGCAGTTCCGTCAACCTTTGTAACTTCAGTGATACGTGAACCGATTGGCTTTGAAGCATCAAATGAGAACTTGAATCCAGAAACTTGTGGGAAGCGACCATCTCCTGGATAGTTACCACCGACTCCGTTTTCAAGTGCCTTCCAAAGGTTTGCACCGGTGATCACAGTTGTTGCAATCTGGTTACCGAATGGGAACACAGTGAACGCGTCACCAAGTGTTACATCTAGTGGACCAGTGCCTGTGCGAACAAGACCTGTTGCTGCAGGAATGTAAGTTCTTGCAGGGAATGTGTCGCGGATACCGCCACCATTCTGGATTGCAAAATCAGTCTTGTACTTAGCACGCATCAAGTCTGCAATGTAGTTACCCATTGGAGTTTCACCTGAACGCTCAACAGCTGGTGAACCACCGCGTGGGAATGTTCCTGAAACTTGACCAATCTTTACATCAAGCTTTGTGGATAGTTGATCCTTGTACTTCTTAACCATTGCCGCAGTTGCTACATCTGCTGTTGTAGTTGTAGCAGCAACACTTGTATTAATTGTGGCTGATGCCGCTCTTAATACGTGCTGAATTGATTGACCAATAACTTTTCCACCACGCATACAAATCTGTGTGCGTGTGTACTCAACACCTGCATTACGAACCTGTCCTAGAACGGTTGGTGCAACACGTGTGTTGCCAGGAATAACAGTTGCGAATGTCTGGTGGCTGTGGCCACCGTAGATTGCAGCAGCACCCTTGATTTGTGATGCGAGTTCGTTAAACAGACCCTTTGCGGTTCCGTCAGCGTTCTCTAGCCATCCTTGGTGAAGAGCTGCGATAACAATGTCAGCGCCCGCTGCCTTGGCCTCAGCGATTGCAGCATTGACGCCGGCTACGCCTGGGTTAATTGTGATTGTCTTCTTGGCACCTGATGCATCCTTGTAATCAAGGTTTCCAGGGAATACCTGCTCGATTGTTTCTGCTGTGTTAGCGCCAACTACACCGATCTTTATTCCACCGCGCTCGATGATTGTGTAATTCTTAGCCTGCTTTGAGCCCGACTTAAGTGCATCTAGTGCGCCTTCGCTGTAGTTAGAAACTACCCACTCGAAATCGGATGCACCAATCATCTTGTTGAGGTGATCGATGTTGCGATCATGCTCGTGGTTTCCAAAGACAGAAACATCAAGCTTTGCAAGGTTGAGGGCTTCAATTGTTGGAAGCTCTTCAAACTCTGTTGAGATTGGCGGTGCTGCACCAATGTTGTCACCTGATGAGATTGCAACGGTTGCAGCATTTGCTGTGCGATCTGCTGCCCAGTTGCTTGTAAGAAGCGCTGCACCGAATGAAGTTCCTTCAATTGCGCCGTGAAGGTCGCTGAGTTGTAGAACTTGAACAGCCTTGTTTCCAGAGTTTGCAACGGTTGCAAGTTCAGCCGCTGTGTAACTCTTGTTTGATGCAGCTGGCTTTGAGAAACCATATGCATTAACCGCTTGTACAACTGGTGTACCTGCAGGTTGTCCAATAACTACTGGCATTGTTACAACAGAGTTATTTCTGATTGGAACAAAGATTGGGCATGAGCCGGCACCGGCTGAAACAACGTGGCCGATAACTCCTGGTGCGACATCCGCACCAGCTTTCCACTTAACTACAACGCCTTTAGCGCCTAGATAAGAGGTGACATTTGTCGGAGCGTTTGGCAAAGAGTATGTATTTGCCTGCGCTGATGGAACTAGTAATGAAACTAGTAGCGATGTAGCTAGAGCTAGAGAGCCCCAGCTAAGGATTTTGCGAGATAGGAGGGTTTTGTTCATAAGCGCATCCTAATGAAAGAGAGATTTCTAATTGGCGCGTGTTGCATTACGAAACGGTTTCGAAAGGGTGAATGTCGTTACAGGCGAGTGCTTCAGTGATTGGGCGTGCTCAATACTCTTAACCCGAGGTTTACCCTTTTGCCACTTTCGGAATCCTTCTATGGGTAACCCACGCAGACTTAGATAGCACGACATAATCGCACCATGATTCGTTGGCAGGAGACGATCCTTGATGTATCGCGTCTGGTTGTGCGATGTTGGCATTTGATCTATTGAAGGTTGGCAAATAATGCATATACATGGCGCTGCTGCAGTAATCGATGGGGCAATTAAGAAGCAAGTTTGCATCAAGGCGGTAGATGGTTTCATTACAGCTATTTCGACTAACTGCACCGAGACCCCAGATTCAAATCATGCTGGAACTTTAATTCCGGGGTTTGTTGATATTCATTCACATGGTGGTGGAGGTTTCTACTTCTCGGATCTTTCCCCTGAAAATGTCGCAGCTGCGCGAAACACTCACCTTGCATGCGGTACGACAACTCATATTGCATCCCTTGTTACAGAACCTATTGGCGTTTTAGAAGAACAAATCCTCCGACTTTTACCTTTGGTAAATGCGGGGGTTTTTGAAGGAATTCACCTAGAAGGTCCTTATCTTTCGCACGCCCGCTGCGGTGCACATGAACCAACTCTTTTGCGTTCACCAACAATCGCCGAACTGTCGGCTCTTATTGATGCGGGCCAAGGCGCAATATCTATGGTCACTCTTGCGCCAGAACTTGATGGTGGAATCGAGGCAGTTGAGTACCTAACTTCGCGCGGAGTTACCGTTGCACTTGGTCACTCGCAAGCAGATGTAGCAACAACTAACGCTGCTTTTGCTGCTGGTGCAAAGCTAATTACACACTTCAGTAACGGGATGCCTAAGACATCAAAAGATGCCGCCACAATTGCCGAAGCTTCTCTAGCCCAGAAGAACATTGCTCTTGAAATGATTCTCGATGAGGTCCATGTTTCAGATGAGATTCTTCAAGAAGTTCTTGCGTCGGGAGACAAGCGAACCATCTTGATCACAGACTCGATGTCTGCCGCAGGTAGTGTCGATGGAAGTTATTCAATTGGCTCTCTCGAAGTTGTTGTAGTTAATGGTGTTGCGCGCTTAACTTCGAATCATTCATTAGCGGGCAGTACTTTGACTATGGATAAAGCTTTTAACAACTTCTTGCAAGTCAATAAAAGTATTACTGATTGTGTATATGCCGCCTCAACTCTTCCGGCAAAAACTCTTGATTTGAAGGCGGTTGGTGAATTAGCAGTTGGTAAGAAGGCTCATGTTCTAGAACATCTAGATTCTAAAATCACTGTGGTTGCATCATGAGTTCTTTAGAAGAAAATCGTCAAGCCGCTTTAAAGTTCTGCGTGCTTTAACAACTCTTCACGAGCAATTGATTTACGACGCGGCTTTCCTAAAGATTCACCAGCTGCAACTTCAGCTTCATTAATCTTCTGCCAGTGACCTTGAGTCACAACAACTTGATGGGTGATTAACTCTGAAATATCACCTGCATTTTTTGGGCGCCTTAAATCCGACGCTAGAAGTTCAATAACTGCAGCTGCATCTGATTTATTGGTACCAATTACTCCTGAAGGGCCACGCTTTGCCCAACCGACGACATAAAGATTGTCTTTTACGCGGCCATCTGTGTTAACAACTTTTCCATTCTCATACGGAACTCCGTCGATTCCCTGCGCTTGATAACCAATTGCAGTAATAACAAGCCCGCATTTGATTGTTACATCACCGTTAGGAGTCGAGTACACAACGCCTTCTACGCGATCTGTACCCAGAATCTCTTTCGGTGTGTGTT
>DAIMZE010000046.1:0-4799 GCA_036734125.1 Candidatus Planktophila sp. | reverse complement strand
GTCCAGTCAATATTCTTTAGTGGCTTAACATCTTTGTACCACCACTTTGTTTGGCCCTTATATGAACCTGTTGGTACAACCATGCATGTTAAATCTGAGCCATCTACTCCGCGGCCCTTTGCAACTTTCTTTGATGTTGCTGATGCTGTTGTGCAGTCATCACCAATAATTGCCTTGTCTGCTGGCTTCACAGCAGCTTGTGCTGGAAGTGTTGTGCCTACCAATGCAACAACTGCAGTTGCCGCAATAGCCAGGCGGATAAAAGAGGTCTTTCTCATCGATGAGTTCTCCATATTTTCCTGCCCTCGAGGGTGAGGGATGAACAGAAAATAGTCCTTAATAGGTCATTTCGTAAGGAGTTTGGGTCTCAAAAAGGTAACAAATTTGGTGCATTTACAGTTGTTCTGAGATCTCCACGCCAAGTCTTGCAAGCTCTTCTTTTCCACCATCAAAGGCGGTTAATACAAATGGTTTGCCATCAGGCAGGATTGCATAGGTGTGTTCAAAGTGTGACCCACGCGACTTGTCGGCAGAAACAACTGTCCAATCATCACCTAAAACCTTAGTGCGGGCTGAGCCGCGAGTAATCATTGGTTCAATCGCCAAAACAAATCCAGGAATGATCTCTGGACCGTGGCCCGCTTTACCAAAATTAAGTACATGTGGTTCTTGATGCATTTCTGTACCAATGCCATGACCACCGTACTCCTGCAAAATTCCATACTTGCCTTGCGAATTTGTGTACTGCTCGATTGCATAACCAATATCAGAAAGTCTTGCACCATTCTTTCCAGCTGCAATTCCGCGCCACATCGACTCTTCACAAACATCCATCAACTTTTGATCCTCTGGATCAACTGCACCGATGCCAATCGAAAAAGCTGCATCTCCGTGCCAGCCATCAATAATTGCACCACAGTCAATTGATACGACATCGCCTTCATTGATTACACGATCGCCTGGAATTCCGTGAACAATTTCATCATTTACTGAAACGCAAATTGTTGCTGGAAAACCGTGGTACCCCTTGAAGTTTGAGGTGGCACCGTTGCGCTTGATAACCGCTTCAGCGATTGTGTCTAGCGCACTTGTTGTCATGCCCGGCTTGATTGCATCACGAATTGCTTTGTGAATCTCTGCAACAACTAAACCCGCACGACGCATCGTCTTTAGTTGATCAAGGGTTTTTACCTGAATAGCCATGAGTGAAAACTTACTGTGCTACGCGGCTTAGAGCTGAGATTGCACTAGCGGTAATGTCTTCAACATTTCCAACCGCGCTAACAGAGATGAGTAATCCCTCGTTGCGATAAAAAGAAATGATTGGAGCGGTCTGTTCTGCATAGACTTCAAGGCGTCTGGTAATTACTTCTGCTTTGTCATCCTCACGCTGATAAACCTCGCCGCCACATGTTGGGCACTTCTCTACGCCAACATTAGATGCGCCGCAATCACGGCAGGTACGGCGAGATGACAGTCGGGCGATTATTTCTTCATCTGCAAGTGAGAACTCTAGAACTGCGTGCAATGGGGTCTTCTTTTCAGCAAGAATTGCACGTAGAACTTCGGCCTGTGCCACATTGCGCGGAAAACCATCGAGCAAGAAACCATTGGCAACATCGTCATGGGTCAAACGATCTTTAACCATCTCATTTGTAACTGAATCTGGGACTAACTCTCCACGATCCATAAATGTCTTTGCCTGGTTTCCAAGTTCAGTTCCGGACTTCAAATTAGCGCGAAAAATATCGCCAGTTGAAATATGTGGAATTGAAAAGTGCGCAGCTAGGAATTGAGCTTGTGTTCCCTTACCAGCACCTGGTGGACCTACCAGGACTAAACGCATTACTTAAGGAATCCCTCGTATGAACGCTGTTGTAGCTGAGATTCAATCTGCTTTGCAGTATCCAAACCAACACCAACAACGATCAAGATCGCAGTTCCACCAAATGGGAAGTTTTGTGTTGCTCCGAAGAGAACAAGTGCACCAATTGGAATGACCGCAACTAAAGCAAGGTACATAGAACCTGGAGCCGTGATGCGTGAAAGAACATACTGTAAGTACTCAGATGTTGGCTTTCCGGCACGGATACCTGGAACGAAACCACCGTACTTCTTCATGTTATCTGCAACCTCATCTGGGTTGAAGGTAATTGCAACATAGAAGTATGTGAAGAAAATAATGAGTGCTGCGTAAGTTAGAACGTAAATAATGTTGTCGCCATTTACAAAGTTACGGCTAATCCAAACCGCCCAACCAGCTGTACTTCCTGTGAAGTTCACAATGAGTGAAGGAATGTAAAGCAAAGATGATGCGAAAATTACTGGGATAACACCAGCCTGGTTTACCTTGATTGGAATGTATGTGCTGGTTCCACCGTATGCCTGACGTCCAACCATGCGCTTGGCATATTGAACTGGAATACGACGTTGCGCCTGCTCAACAAAGACAACCGCTGCAACGATCAGAACACCAACAGCCAAGATAAAGAAGAATGCGAACAGACCCTTTTGTAGGCGGATAGACCAAAGTTGGCTTGGGAAGCTTGCTGCAATTGATGTGAAGATCAAGATTGACATACCGTTACCAACACCACGATCAGTGATGAGCTCACCAAGCCACATAACAACTGATGTACCTGCAGTCATTACAACGATCATTGTGATGATGCGCTGCCATGAAGTGTCAGGGATGATTGCAAGGTCGCAACCTGCGATCAAGCGTCCTGGTGTACGAGCAACTGCAATCAAACCTGTTGACTGCAAGATTGCTAAACCAATTGTTAAGTAACGAGTGTATTGAGTTAGCTTTGCAGTTCCTGATTGTCCCTCTTTCTTAAGAGTTTCAAAACGAGGAATTACAACAGTTAACAACTGCACGATGATCGATGCGGTGATGTAAGGCATGATTCCCAAAGCAAAGACAGAGAGCTGAATAAGCGCTCCACCGCTAAATAGGTTAATCAAGCCAAACAAACCACCGGTTTCAGCTGAAGCCAAACATTCCTTCACATTTGTGTATGAAACACCAGGTGTTGGAACGACTGAACCAAAGCGGAACAAGGCCATGATTGAGAGAGTGAAGAAGATCTTGTTTCGTAGTTCTGGTGTCTTAAAAGCCATACCGAATGCTGAAAGCATTGATCTTCTCCTCTGTCTCTTTCGTCTTAA
This sequence comes from Candidatus Planktophila sp., assembly GCA_036734125.1. Classification (GTDB taxonomy): domain Bacteria; phylum Actinomycetota; class Actinomycetes; order Nanopelagicales; family Nanopelagicaceae; genus Planktophila. The sequence goes on along the minus strand of DAIMZE010000046.1, from coordinate 1,628 downwards.
AAAGTTCGCTTATTAGAGAACGTTTGTTGTTCCGCCAGCTGCAGTGATCTTGTCTACAGCAGATGATGAGAAAGCGTGTGCAGTAACACTCACCTTGACATCGATTTCGCCGTTTCCAAGCACCTTTACAGGCAAGCTATCGCGTACTGCACCCTTTGCAATGAGATCTGCAACAGTTACATCGCCACCCTTAGGGAATAGCGCGTTAATTGTTGAAACATTCACAGCCTGGTACTCAATACGTGCTGGGTTCTTAAATCCGCGAAGCTTTGGCAAGCGCATTACGAGAGGTAGCTGACCACCTTCGAAACCTGCACGAACTGTGTTACGAGCACGTGTTCCCTTACCACCGCGACCTGCGGTCTTACCCTTTGATGCTTCACCGCGACCCTTACGAGTTTTAGCTTTCTTAGCACCTGGAGCTGGACGAAGATGATGAAGTTTTAGTGTCATCTTTATTCGACCTCCTCAACCTTAATCAGGTGGCGAACGGCGTAAACCATGCCACGAATTTCTGGACGATCTTCTTTAACAACAACATCGTTAATGCGCTTTAGGCCCAATGAACGAAGTGTGTCGCGCTGCTCAGGCTTGTTTCCAACCTTCGAGCGAATCTGAGTTACTTTCAAACGTGGCATTAGGCACCTACCGTGATCTGTGAAGCGCGGATAATTGCTGCAGGTGCAACATCTTCCAATGGACGACCACGTCGCGCAGCAATTTGTGCTGGGCTTTCAAGCATCTTCAATGCAGCAACGGTTGCGTGAACCATGTTGATTGCATTGTTAGATCCAAGTGACTTAGTCAATACATCTGTGATGCCTGCACACTCAAGAACTGCACGCACTGGACCACCGGCGATAACTCCGGTACCTGGGCTAGCTGGACGTAGTAGAACTACACCTGCTGCAGTTTCACCTTGTACTGGGTGAGGAACTGTTCCTTGAACACGTGGAACTGTGAAGAATGACTTCTTCGCTTCTTCCACTGCCTTAGCAATCGCTGCTGGAACTTCCTTAGACTTTCCGTAACCAATACCGACCTGACCGTTACCGTCTCCGACAACTACAAGTGCGGTGAATGAGAAACGACGTCCACCCTTTACAACCTTAGATACGCGGTTGATAAATACAACGCGCTCCATGAATGGATTCTTTTCTTTTTCGCGATCATCACGACGTTCGCGACGCTCTGGGCGTCCCTTACCTCGCTCGTTGCCTGCTGTTGCTGGCGCAGTAGTTGGATTAGTAGACATTAGAACTCCAATCCGTTCTCTCGTGCACTGTCAGCTACAGCTGCAATACGACCGTGGTACTTATTTCCTGCACGATCGAAGACGACAGTTGAGACTCCAGCAGCCTTAGCGCGTGATGCGATCAACGCACCAACAGCCTTTGACTTTGCAGTCTTGTCGCCCTTATCGGCACGAAGATCAGTTTCCATTGTGGATGCATAGGCAAGTGTCTTGCCCTGTGTGTCATCAATAACCTGTACAAACAAGTGACGTGATGAGCGAGAAACGACTAAACGTGGACGTGATGCTGTTCCAGCGACCTTCTTGCGAACGCGGAAAGCACGACGGGCACGGGCGTTTGTTGCCGAACCTTTGCGGACCTTTACACCAATAG
>DAIMZE010000045.1:0-4882 GCA_036734125.1 Candidatus Planktophila sp. | reverse complement strand
CCTTTACCGCTCGCGTCCTATCTTTCTTTGAAGGTAATGAAGAGGAACGTAGCCGTGAGTTACTAGCTGAACTAAAAAGTGGAGCGACGGTACTTGTTGTATCTGATGCGGGCATGCCAACAATCAGTGATCCAGGTTTTCGCCTGATGCGAGATGCAATTGCTGAAGGCATTGAAGTTTCAGTTATTCCGGGGCCAAGTGCGGTCACAATGGCGGCTGCTCTTTCTGGATTATCAACTGATCGTTTTTCTTTTGAAGGATTTCCACCACGTACTGCAGGCGCTCGTCTTGCAACTTTTGAAAAACTTCGCTTCGAAGAACGAACAATGGTTTTCTTTGAAGCACCGCACAGACTTGTAGATTCTTTAGCAGATTGCGTACAAGTCTTTGGCGCAGATCGACAAGGTGCAATTTGCCGTGAAATGACTAAGCGATATGAAGAAACTATCCGTGGCACATTGGAACAATTAGCTACGTGGTCTACAAGCAATGAAGTTTTAGGTGAAATCACGATCGTGATTGCTGGAGCTGCAACTGATTCGGCAGCGCTGACTGCGGCAGATATGGTGGCCAGAGTCCGTGAATTTGAGGCGGCCGGAATGGATCGAAAGACCGCAATTGCAACTGTTGCTGATGAATTCGGGATAGCAAAGCGCCTCGTTTATGCCGCAGTGGTCGATGCGAATAAGATGAGCCAGTGACTAAGTCTTTCTATTTAACGACGCCGATCTATTACGTCAACGATGCCCCTCATATTGGGCATGCCTACACAACCGTTGCCGGAGATGTGCTGACCCGTTGGCATCGCCAAAAAGGTGAATCAGTATGGTTCTTAACTGGAACCGATGAACATGGGCAAAAGGTTATGCGTACTGCAGAAGCTAACAATGCAGCGCCACAAGCGTGGGTAGATAAATTAGTTCAAGAAGCGTGGAAGCCAAATTGGGAACATCTCAATATCGCAAATGATGATTTCATTAGAACCACTGAAAAACGCCACACAGAGCGAGTTCAAAAGTTTTTGCAATCTCTCAAGGATTCAGGCCATATCTATGCAGGTAAATATGAAGGTCCTTATTGCGTAGGGTGCGAAGAGTTCAAACTTCCTGGTGATCTGATTGAAATTGACGGTGCTAAGTGCTGTCCAATTCATAGCAAGCCAATTGAATTAGTAAATGAAAATAACTGGTTCTTTAAACTTTCAGCTTTCGTTGAGCCACTGCTTGCCCATTACAAAAACAATCCTGATGCCTGTCAGCCAGAAAGTGCCCGCAACGAAGTTGTGTCATTCCTCGAAGGTGGCGTTTCAGATCTCTCTATTTCTCGTTCAACATTTGATTGGGGTATCCCTGTTCCATGGGACACCGATCAAGTTGTGTATGTCTGGTTTGATGCGCTGCTTAACTACGCAACCGCAGTTGGCTTGACAGATGCACCAGATTCTGAAGGTGGCAAGAAGTTTGCTCAAACCTGGCCAGCAGATGTGCATTTGGTTGGAAAAGATATTTTGCGTTTCCACGCAGTCATCTGGCCAGCGATGTTAATGGCTGCAGGTCTTGCTGTTCCTAAGAAAGTATTTGCGCACGGCTGGCTACTTGTTGGCGGCGAAAAGATGAGCAAAAGTAAGTTGACCGGAATCGCGCCAAAGGACATCACAGATCACTTTGGAATTGATGCTTTCCGTTATTACTTCTTGCGAGCGATTCCATTTGGTACCGACGGTTCATTCTCATGGGAAGACATGAGCGCTCGATACACCTCAGAACTGGCTAATGACTTTGGAAATCTTGCCTCTCGCAGCGCAGCAATGGTTGAAAAGTACTGTGCTGGCTCACTTCCGGCGGTTAGCCATGATGCAGGTTTAGAAGCTGCGTTAAAAGAAACTGTTGCAAAAGCTGATGCTGCAATGTGCGCACTTGATTTTCAAGGCGGAATCATGGCGATCATGGATTTCTGTAAGCAAGTCAATGGCTATGTAACAATTAAAGAGCCATGGATTCTTGCTAAAGATCCAGCTAACCAAGCGGTCCTTGAAGAGGTTTTGTACAACACCGCTGAATCATTACGAGCACTTGCTGTGTTGTTGCATCCAGTGATGCCTCAGACCTGCGAAATTTTGTGGGAAAGCCTTGGCGCACAAGCTGCCCTTGGTGATTTAGCTGGGCAAAAGATTTCAGATGTAGCAACATGGGGACAGCTTCCTCAAGGTGCCACCGTTACAAAGACTCCAGTTTTGTTCCCTCGTCTAGAAACTCCCGCCTAAATAACAATGGCTGATCGCCACAACCGCGACATCGATCGACCTCGCGCACCTCTGCCAGAACCACTTCCGGTTCCAACAGTTGATGCACATGCTCACATGGAGATCGTGACCGATGCCGCATTTGATTCCAAAGAAGTTGAAGCGATAATTGCTGAAGCCAAATCAGTTAATGTGGATCGAATTGTTCAAGTTGGTTATTCCGCCGAACAATCCAAATGGTGTGTAGCTGCAGCCGAAAAGTGGAATACATCAGTTCTTGCCGCGGTTGCTTTGCATCCCAATGAAGCCCCCGTTCTCGCAGACCTTGATGCTGATTTGAAAGTTATTGAAGAGCTAGCAAAGCATCCTCGTGTACGCGCAATTGGTGAAACAGGTCTTGATTACTTCAGAACGCCACCGGAACTTCGTAAGCGCCAGCAAGATTCCTTTAAGTGGCATATTGAATTAGCTAAGAAAACCAATAAAGCCCTGGTCATTCATGATCGTGATTCACATGATGATGTTTTATCGGTCCTGCTCGAAGTTGGAGCCCCCGAAAAGACCGTCTTTCATTGTTTTTCTGGTGATGTTGCAATGGCAAAGCTGTGTATCGAACGCGGTTACATCTTGTCCTTTGCCGGCACATTAACCTTTAAAAACGCTCCCGAACTACGTGAAGCGGTAAAGCTAGTACCTGCTGATCAATTGCTCGTAGAAACAGATTCGCCGTTCCTTGCACCGGCTCCTCATCGCGGTGCTGGGAATACGCCGGCACAGATTGCAAACATTGTGCGTGCGATGGCGGTTGAGCGAAATCAAGATCTAGCCGAGCTTGCAACTGCGCTTAGTGATAACGCAGAACGAATCTTTGGATCTTTCGCACCATGACATTGCTAGGTGCGGCGCAGATCCGCGAACTTGCAGCCAAGCTTGATTTGAAACCATCGAAATCTTTAGGGCAAAACTTTGTTATTGATTCAAATGTCTGTACGAAAATCGTACGAACTGCTGGTGTTACTGCCGACGACATTGCGCTAGAAATCGGGCCAGGTCTTGGTTCTTTAACGCTTGCTATGTTGGAAGCAGCTAAATCAGTTATTGCGGTCGAAATTGATCCACGTCTTGCCGAGCAACTTCCGCTCACGGTAGCAGAGCACTTTGCCCATCCAGAAAATCTCACTGTCATCAACAAGGATGCACTTGCTGTTCATGATTTACCCGTTGCACCAACTGTTTTAGTTGCCAACTTGCCATACAACGTTTCAGTGCCTGTTCTATTACATTTGCTCGAGAAATTTCCAACAATCCGTACCGGCGTTGTTATGGTTCAAGCCGAAGTTGCAGATCGCTTGGCGGCAAAGCCAGGCGGCAAAGAGTATGGAATCCCAAGTGTAAAAGCGGCTTGGTGGGCTGATGTAAAAAACGTCGGAACCGTTTCTCGTTCAATCTTTTGGCCAGCACCAAACGTTGATTCAAAGTTAGTTGGTTTTACCAGACGCGAAACCGCTGGTAGCGAAGAAATGCGCGAAAAAGTTTTCACAATCATCGATGCAGCCTTTGCTCAGCGCAGAAAGATGCTCAGATCAGCCCTTTCTAGCCTTTATGGCTCATCATCTGCAGCCGAAGAAATCTTGATAAAAGCTGGCATAGATCCAACTTTGCGAGGCGAAGCCCTTGAAGTGAAATCTTTTTGTCAGATAGCAGCCGTTGCACCTGACATTTTCTAAGAGCAGTTATAGGGTCACCGCATGCCTGTAAAAAGTGTGACCGTGCGCGTACCTGCAAAGGTCAACCTTCAGCTATCTGTTGGGCCAAAAGAGCCAGATGGTTACCACAACTTAGTTTCTGTTTTTCAGGCGATCTCAATTTTTGATGATGTAACAATCAAATTATCCGAACCTGGCGCGGGCTTAACTATTTCAATTTCGGGCGACCAAACACATGGCGTCCCGGCTGATGCAAATAATTTGGCAGCCAAAGCAGTGGCACTTATTTCAAAAGAGTATGACTTAACTGTTGATGCACATATTGAAATTAAGAAATCTATTCCGGTAGCAGGCGGCATGGCAGGAGGCAGCGCAGACGCTGCGGCAACAATTGTTGGCATTGATTATTTGTATTCACTCGGAATGACCCGAGAAGAGATGTTTGAAATTGCAGCTCAACTTGGTAGCGATGTGCCATTCATGCTCAGCGGCGGAACAGCAATCGGTCGAGGTCACGGAGATCAATTAACTGCGGCGCTTTCTCGGGGTACATATCACTGGGTTCTGGCACTCTCTACCGTTGGATTATCAACACCAGCTGTCTATGCAGAATGTGATCGCTTACGAGCTGAATTAGAAATTGTTGAACCGCAAACACATGAAGGGTTGATGCAAGCATTACTTGCTGCAGATGCTCCAACTGTTGGTGCATCACTGGTTAATGATTTACAAGCCGCAGCGTGTTCATTGCGGCCTGCACTTCGATTGGTTTTAGATGTTGGCCAGGAGTACGGGGCATTAGGAGCGATCGTTTCAGGATCAGGTCCAACAGTTGCATTTTTGGTGGCAGATGAAGAGGCGGGCCTTGATTTAGCGGTCGCTTTAACCTCAAGCGGGGTAGTTGGCAGCGTTGCACGTGCGTATGGGCCTGTGG
>DAIMZE010000044.1:0-4954 GCA_036734125.1 Candidatus Planktophila sp. | reverse complement strand
ACCTTTGTCATCAAGACGTGGCTCGTGGGTGCCTAGAAACATTTTCAGCGCCCCCCAAAACCCTGGGACACGGCCCAGGTTCGCCGCGGACTTTCGTGCCCGCTTAATTCCCCACTTTACTCCACTTTTCCCCTTTTTCAACCACCTTTTCCCACTTTTAGCCCTTTTGGCCCCCACCTCTCCCCACTCGGAAACCAACTTTCAGGCATGAAAAAAGCCCCTCACATGGAGGGGCTTGGATGGAGCTAAGCGGGGATTTACTCCTCGTTGGAGCGGTTCTCCCAGCGCTGCTCAAGGCGAGCGCTTAATGATGAGCGTGAAGATTGCTTGCGAGGGCCACGAACTGGGGCTGAAATCGAAGAAATCGCGGTGATGACCCCGCTGAGCGCGATCACAAAGCCAAGGATTCCGACCGGTGTTATCTGGGAGATCAAGCCTGCGAAAAGAGTGATCAAGCCAAGCAGGACTAGCCCGCCGCCAACCATGATGCGGTTTCGAGATGGTGAAACGGGAGCCTTTGAGGAAAGAGCTGAAACAAGGCGTGGATCTTCAGTTAAAAGAGCAGCCTCCATCTCTTCCAAGAGGCGCTTTTCACGATCGGATAATGGCATGGGCCCACAATAGAACAGATTGTGCCTACCCGCTACTTCTTTTCCTTACTCTTCAGAATCTTCTGCAGAAGGATTAATCAAACGCGCAGGACGCACGGAACCATGGCCAAAACGCTCGCGGGCCTTATCCATGGCACCTTCAGCCTCGCGCCAACCCTTTTCACGCTCACCCAACATCATTTGAACCGGAGCTCCTTCGCTTAAGTTCTCAAGGGATACACCTACTAAACGCAGGCGGGCTCGTTCAATGCGAAGCGCTTCATACAGTCCTTTAACGACTTCGTAGACATCGTGGGTGCTATCGATCGGCAAGGGCAAAGTCTTGGAACGATTGATCGTTGTGAAATCTCCGAAGCGCACCTTGATTGAAATCGTCTTTGCAAACAAACCTTTGTCGCGCAATCTAGAAGTAGCGCGCTCGCACAACCGCAAGTATTCACGCAAGATTTCTTCTGGGTTATCTAAATCAGTTGGAAAAGTTTCTGCCGCGCTAATGCTTTTCTCGGCATCTTGCGGTGCAACATCTCGGTAATCACGGCCCCATGCAAGTTCATGCAAGGTGGCTCCTGCTGCTTCACCTACTGCGCGAATCAAAGTTGTTCGTGGCAGCTTTGCAATATCTTCAATGGTGCGAAGCCCTAATCGTTCAAGCACTTCTGCAGTCTTTGGCCCGACGCCCCACATCGCTGAAATTGGTAGCGGGTGCAGGAATTCAAGAATTCGATCACTGGTGATTTCAAGCATGCCATTGGGTTTGCAATGCGTTGATGCCAACTTTGCAATGAATTTGGATGGTGCGATACCAACTGAGCAGGTAATGCCCTCTTGCGCTTCGACCTTTGCGCGAATTGCTGCAGCGATTTCTCGACCTGTGCCCAATAATTTCTTGGCACCTGTGACATCCAGAAAAGCTTCATCAACTGATACTGGTTCAACGTTGGGAGTAAAGCTTTCAAAGATTTCCATGATGTGACCGGAGACTTCTTGATATCGCGCCATATCTACGGGCAAAAAGATTGCATGTGGTGCTAAGCGACGTGCCTGTCCCACCGGCATTGCAGAGTGAATACCGAATTTGCGTGCTTCATAGTTGGCAGCAGATACAACTCCGCGTGTACCCATTCCGATGACAACCGCTTTACCTTTGAGTTCGGGGTTATCTCTTTCGGCCACCGATGCAAAGAAAGCATCCATATCGACATGCAAAATCGTTGCCTGGGTTGGCTTCTCATCCGTTGTCATATTGCGAGCGTACTTTGTTTAGCGCTCCAACTTTCGTAAGCGGCACGTAAATCCCAAGCCCCTGTAGCCCTGATAGAGATGCCTCTGGCACCTGTGCGACGGGTGACTCCCCTAACCAGCAGCAGCGATGTGGAATACAAAACATTGGCGTACTCGCCTTGAACATCGGTAAAGAATGTTGAATCACTGCACCCGTATCCATCATCAAGGGTTAAGAAAATGACACGTTTGCCCGAACGTACTGGCGGTGTCTGCATCGCTACCTTGATTCCTGCAACCAAGACCGATGATTGAGATCGTTGTTTCAGCAAATCACTAGAGCGAACCGCACCAATTGCATTAAGAAACTCGCCATAAAATTCGATCAAGTGGCGGGACATATCAATCCCTAAGCGATCGATCTCGTACTTCACGCTTTCTGATGCGGTCATCGCGGGCAGGCCGCTGCTTATCAACGCAGGTGGATCAAAGCCTAAGTTCATCTGTGCGCCAGATATGGCAGCACTTGGTGATTTTTGTAAATCAGAAAAGTGAAGCAGCAGATCCCTACGGTTGACATCGGCATGCAAAGAATCAAAACCACCCGTAAGAATCAAACTTTCAGTAACTGGCGTACTGCACCCGGATCTGCGCACAAAATCATTGAGGTCAATGTAAGGACGGCCAGCGATGATTGATTGCACTTCACCATCGCTGATTCCGCTAACCGTTGCTAAAGCGATTCGGATTGCGTTGCCATGATCTTCTACTCGGTAGACAGAATCAGATGCGTTGACATCAATGGGCGCAATAGTGATTCCCATTTGCCTGGCCTCATCAACAATTAAACGCTTGGGATACATGCCGGGATCATGGGTTAAGACACCTGCAAGAAATGCTGCGGGGTAATGGGTCTTAAGCCAAGCCGATTGATATGTAGGCAACGCAAAAGCTGCAGCATGTGCTTTACAAAAACCAAAGGATGCAAAGGCGCGCAGTACATCCCAGATCTCTTGAATGATTGGCAGTTCATATCCCTTGGCCGTTGCTGCCGGAAAGAACCAATCGCAGACTTCCTGTTGACCTGCGCGGTCTCCTAGCGATCTGCGTTTTTCATCCGCCGTTGCTAATGAAACCCCGGTCATCGTTGCGATGATCTGAATAACCTGTTCATGGAAGACAACAACGCCTTCGGTGTGGGCCAAAATCTCATATAAATCAGGGTGAATTATCTGCGCTGGGCTCCACCCATGACGCGCTTTAAGAAATGGCGTGATCATGTCGCTCTTCACCGGCCCTGGTCTAAACAAAGAGATATCGATAATTAAATCAGTAAAGGTTTTGGGTGCAAGCTTTCCAACAAGTTCGCGTTGTCCTGGGCTTTCCACCTGAAAGATTCCAAGGGTTCGGGTTGATTGAATTAATTCATAGGTTGCTGTGTCATCTAGCGGCACCGCATCAATATCTATTGTCTCTTTATGAACTCGTTCGATCTCTTTCATCGAGTAAGCAATAGTTGACTGCATCCGTACACCTAAGACATCTAGCTTCAATAAGCCAACCGCTTCGACATCATCTTTATCAAAGGCAACCATGGGATAACCGCCTGCGCTGCTCATCAAAGGGGCACGATCTAGAAAACCACCATCAGATAAAACAATTGCGCATGGGTGCATCGCAAGGTGGCGTGGCAGACCATCTAGGCGTTGTGCCATCTCAATTGTTGCCGCCATCAATGGTGTAGATGTATTGAGCTTTCGAAGTTCAGGCAAGGATTCAAGGGTTGCTGCAATATTGCGGGCACGCACATGTGGCATTGATTTAGCCAACATGTCGATCTCCATGTCGGGTAAGCCAAGGGCAGCCCCTGCATCACGAATCGCATGGCGGGCACGATAGGTATCGACCATCGAAACAACTGCGCATCGCGATTGGTTAGTAGGCGATGTCCAATTGTTATCGCCATATCTTTTAAAGACCATGTCATAGATTTCTAAGCGCCGGGCGGATTCCACATCAATATCAATATCTGGCAAAGCTCTGCGCAACGGAGAACAAAAACGCTCCATCAATAAACCATGTTGCATGGGATCAACACCTGAGATTCCAAGTAGGTGACAGATCAAGGAACCTGCACCACTGCCACGAGCTGCAACACGGATTCCGGCATCACGCGCCATGTCTGAAATATCTGCAACAGTTAAAAAATATGATTCAAATCCAAGGGTTGCAACCGTTGCGAGTTCATCATCTAAACGTGCACGTGCTTTGCTGATCTGATCGCTGCTGTTGTAGCGCCAGTTGATTCCGGCTTCACTGCGAGAACGCAGCAAGGTACGCATCTCTTGTGCGGTATTTACCCCAACAACATGGGGTTCTGGCAGGTGGGCTCCCCCTAAACCGATATCTCGTTGAGGCGATAGCAGTGAGCGTTCAGCCCATTCGCGCGTTGTCTTTAACAGCGCACGCGGTGTTCGTTCTCCTGCAGCACGTGCGATTTCGGCAGCCAAAGAAATCATCTCATCACTAGATTTCAAAAAACCTTCGGCATTTCTTCGTTCGATATGGCGATCATGCAAAGGCACTAGCTGTCGCACACAATCTAAAACATCTGCCACCGGCCCATCGGTTCGATCTTTCATACGAACAGCGTTGGTGATTACCGCATCAATATCGTTGTCGCGGGCAAAGATTAAAGCCCGTGCTGCATGTTCGGTAGAGCGCGGGCCACGACCAGCCACAAGGTGTGAAACGCATTCGATCGCATTGTTAGCAAATAGATCACGGGTTTGATTAAAGATATGCAGCGCTTGATCAAAGCGGTGGTTTTGTATGGCATCGCTGATGGGTGATTCGGGGCCATGCATGGCGTAAACATTGGTGCTGTAATTACTAAACTGTTGCAAAAAATCTAAGGTCAGAATTGGAACACGAGTATCGCTGGTCATCGTTAACGATGTCATTAATCTGCACAGCGAGCGCCATCCCCCATCGCTATGTGCCAACAAGGTGATGCGACCTTTTGCATCACCCAGGTCAATTGCACAGTTGACTCCGATGATGGGTGCGATTCCATAATCAACACAACTTTGAGTAAAACGGATAGCACCAGCTAACCCATC
>DAIMZE010000043.1:0-4954 GCA_036734125.1 Candidatus Planktophila sp. | reverse complement strand
GTGACAACACTTGGTAAGCGCTTTGCGACAATCGCCGAAGAATTGCTCTTTGCTTATGACCGATTAATTAGCTTGCAAGATCGCTATCCAATGCGTGGAATCAAGGGTCCAGTTGGCACCGCGCAAGATTCCATTGATTTATTGGGTAGCTCAGAGGCTCATCAAAAGTTAGAGCAAATAATCGCTAAAGAGCTGGGTTTTAGCCAGGTTTTGGATTCAACTGGACAGATTTATCCGCGTTCATTTGATTACGATGTTTTAACAACCCTAGTTCAACTTGCTGCAGCACCATCTAATTTAGCAACTTCAATTCGCTTGATGGCCGGAGCAGAACTAGTTACTGAAGGTTTTAAAGCTGGCCAAGTTGGTAGCAGCGCAATGCCTCACAAGATGAACACCCGATCATGCGAACGTGTAAATGGTTTAGCTGTTGTTCTACGAGGGTATGCATCAATGATTAGCGAACTATCTGGCAACCAATGGAACGAAGGCGATGTTGCATGCAGCGTTGTTCGCCGAGTTGCAATTGCTGATTCTTTCTATGCCTTTGATGGTTTGATGGAAACTATTTTGACGGTGCTAAAGGAGTTTGGAACTTTCCCAGCGCTAATTGATGCAGAGCTTGAACGTCAACTTCCATTTCTTGCAACAACCAAGATTTTAATGGCAGCCATTAAGGCTGGAATCGGCCGCGAAGTGGCACATGAAGTAATCAAAGAGCACGCAGTTAAGGCAACTATTGCAATTCGCGAAGGCAAAACGAATACATTCTTCGATGAACTAGCGGCAGATTCTAGAATTCCGTTAGATCGTTCAGCGCTAGATCAATTAATCGGGCAACCGCTTGAATTTGCTGGAGACGCCCAACAACAAGTTTCACGAGTTGTTAATCGAGTAAATGCAATTACTTCACAATTCAAAGAAGCTTCACAGTACGCCGCCGAATCAATTCGTTAAGCGAAGTTTTTAAGTGCGCGATCCAGAAATTCTGCAACAAGTTAAGAGCTCGCTTAACGCATTGACAATTAAAGCTCCAGGCAGAGCAATCGAAGTTCGAGTTCCGCCGTATGCGGCGGTTCAATGTGGCGAAGGGCCAACCCACACTCGTGGAACCCCGCCAAATACCATCGAAATGGATGCCCAAACCTGGCTAGCCCTGGCAGCGGGCGAGCTGTCGTGGGAGCAAGCGGTGGACAGCGGGGCGGTTATGGCCTCGGGCTCACGGGCTGATCTGGCCCAATACCTACCGCTTTAACGCTCCCATAATTCATTTAACGCCTGAAAACCTGGTGGAAGGTCATTGCCAAGCGCGATAACCTACCTCCCTGACGCAAAGCAATTAGTGAAGGAGGTCGCCCATGGGTCGCGGCCGCGCAAAAGCAAAGCAAACCAAAGTTGCACGTGATTTGAAGTACAACGCGCAAGATATGGATTTAGATCGTCTAGCCAAGGAACTACATGGCGAGATCGATACAACCTCACGCAAGGATGATGATGATCCGTTTGCTGAGGGCAACTACATTCCACGTGCGTGAGACCAACACCGTACGTAGCTTCACTTCGTATCTACGAACCACTTTCGGCATTTGAACCTGCCGACCGTTTACGCTGGCAAAATTTAGAAATCGATCCTTTCTCTTTCAATAAAGAAGAAGAGTTGGCGTTACATCGCGTTGTTCAACCTGAACCTCCTGCTGGTCGACCAGATGGTGTTCACATTTATGATCGTGATGGAGTTCGTTACGTCGCACCGTGGGCAACTGCGATGCGTTGTTGGGGAGCACTAGATAATTTCAAGGAATCGCTTCCGAGCACTGTTGTTCCATATTTTATTTCTTCTGCAATGGAAGATGTAATTACTGCAGGTGTTGATCTGCTGGAAGACAAAGTCCCACATATCCTTAATGAGACATGGATAATTCCTCCACGTTGGTTCATCTTATTTACTCCCGAAGAAAGAACTCGTGGAAGAAATGCAGATGGTTTGTATTCACGAGCTTTGACTAACATTGCAAATGCAAAACTGCGTTGTGGCGGGGCACATGATGCGGTACTTAACGCTTTTGGCGATGGTCCCGTAGAACAAGAGTTAGAGAACTTACTTGCTTGGCTTGAAATGTTTCATCCAGAATCCTTAGTTGAACTTGATTACGGCGGTCTCGCAAATTACATGGATCGTGCATTACGAGATTCAGGTGAAGATGGCCTCGAATCTGATGCATCGATTGAAGATGTCACGCATTCAGTTGCTGGCCTAGCTGCCGCAGATGGAATGATGGCTGGCGTCGGGTATCAGCGATTAATGTCCCGTTGGCGCTTAGTTCAGGCATACGAGCAAGCCTCTTAGGTATTGCTTCACGCTGATTTAATCGCAATACTTCACCCCAATACGGTCCAAAACGGACAGCCCCCGCACGATTGAAGGAGTCACCATGAACCGCATCCCTGATGCCGAAGTTCTATTGACCCCAAAAGAGGTCGCGCAACGTTTTCATGTGAATCCAAAAACAGTTACCCGTTGGGCAAAGGCAGGAAAGTTAACTGCTATTCGCACATTAGGTGGGCATCGTCGTTATCGTGAATCAGAAGTTCTTGAGCGATTACGCGAATACAAGGAATCAAGCTCTTAGCAGTAGGATTAACTCATGGCCGATAAGAATGATGACATGAAAGCAAGAATGCTTGCTGCCCTTGAAGCTAAGAAAAATAAGCCAGGTGCACCAGGAACTCAAAACCATTCTGAAGGCGGATCAAAGATTCGTGGCGGACAACGCAGTGGCGGCGCACCACAGGTGCAACGCAAAGCTGGTCCGTCAGGATCTGGTTCTGCTGGCTAGCCACCTACTTTGTAACTTCTCTCGAAGTTAGGTTTAAAGCAGACCTCTTCGCTTTAACAGTGGTTCGATTTTTGAATCACGACCGCGGAAATTACGGAACATCTGCATTGAATCAATAGATCCACCGCGACCAAGAAGTGTGTTCTTGAAGTGTTCACCATTTTCACGTTTTAAGCCACCGTTTTCTTTGAACCAATCAACGGTATCTGCATCCAAAACTTCAGACCAGATATATCCGTAATACCCTGATGAGTAACCACCGGCAAAGATATGGCTGAAGTAAGTAGAGCGATAACGAGTTGGAACTGGTGCGAAATCAAGGCCGTAATCCTTAATTGCCTGAGCTTCGAAAGCAACAACATCAGTAACTTGTGCAGCTTGTTCTACGTTAAGTGAATGCCACGCCAGGTCAAGGATTGCTGCCGCCAAATAACTCGTCGTTGCATGACCTTCATTGAAAGTACTTGCAGCATCAAGACTATCGATCCACTCTTGAGGCAGTTTTTCGCCAGTTTCGTAGTGACGTGCGTAGTTTTCAACTACTTCTGGCCACAAAATCCACATCTCATTAACTTGTGAAGGGAACTCAACAAAGTCACGCTGAACACTTGTTCCTGACACACGTGGGTATTTCACTTGAGACAAGAAGCCGTGGATTGCATGTCCAAATTCATGGAACAAAGTTGTTGTCTCTGCAAAGGTAAGCAGAGTTGGCTTACCTGCAGGTGGCTTTGGAATATTCAAGTTGTTCACAACAACTGGTAGTTGTTCAAACAAGAAGTTTTGATTTACCAAGCTATTCATCCATGCGCCACCACGCTTTGAATCACGTGTGTAGAAATCTGCAATGTACAAACCAACCTTTGTGCCATCTTCGTTGTTCACTTCGAAAGCGCGAGCCTCTGGATGGTAAGTAACAAGATCTGGACGCTCTTTGAAAGTAACACCAAATAACTTGTTTGCTGCAAAGAAAACTCCATCATGTAGAACACGCTCTAGTTCAAAATATGGGCGCATCTTTGTTGTATCGATGTTGTACTTCTCTACGCGAACTTTTTCGGTGTAAAAACCCCAGTCCCAACTTTCGATATCCGTACCCGCAGACTTCTTAAGGTCCTCTGCTTCAGCCTTGGCGTTACGGGCTGCAGCTGGGGCAATCTTGCGCAACATTGCATGAACATTGTCTGGATGTTCAGCTGTTTGCACAGCAATTACATGCTCAGCATGGGTTTCACTTCCAAACAACTTTGCACGCTCTGCGCGTAGCTTTACCATCTTTAACAGAACTTGTTTATTGTCATTTTCGTTGTCGCGGTTAGCTTTCAATAATGATGCTTCCATAATCTTTTTGCGAAGCGGGCGATTAGTCAGCGAATCCAGTACTGGATTACCCGTGAAGTTCACCATTCCAATAAGCCATTTGCCGTCATGTCCACGATCTTTTGCAGCCGCAGCAGCCGCCGCTATTTGGTTCTCACTTAATCCATCTAGTTCTTCAACAGAATCAACAAGAACTGCTAAATCATTAGTATCTGCCAAAACATTCTTAGAGAACTGAGTCTGAAGTGATGAAAGCTCTTCATTGAGCTCCTTTAGACGATCACGTTGTGCTTCAGTCAGGTGCGCACCTTTGTGGATCAAATCTTTGTAGTAACGCTCAAGTAGCCATGCATCTTCAGTATTAAGCCCCAAAGATTCGCGCGCATCGTAAAGATCCTTGATTCGCTTAAAGAGCACTGGATTCAAACTAATTGCATCCTGGTGTGCAGCAAACTTAGGTGCGAGCTCTTCTTCGATTGCATTTAATGCATCATTGGTATCGCTAGAAGACTTGTTATAGAAAACGCGCAAAACGCGTCCCAGATATTGCCCACTCTTTTCCAACGCAACAATTGTGTTTTCAAATGTTGCACCACCTGGCGTATCCAGGATCGCTTGGACTTCAGCTAACTGCGCCGCACAAGCTTCGTAAAATGCGGGCAGGTAGTGCTCTTCTTTAATCAGAGCAAATGGTGGCAGCTCGTATTCAAGAGTGCTTCTTTGGGCAAATGGATTCGCGTTTGTCATAACGCGAAACCTATCAATTAAAGGAAGTTTTAACGAGGGCGACGGCGACG
>DAIMZE010000042.1:3341-5089 GCA_036734125.1 Candidatus Planktophila sp. | reverse complement strand
CTTAAACCTAAACTCGAATAAAACTGATCGTTATCCTGCCCACGATGTGGACCAGTTTTTGGAATCGGCAAATCACTTCCAATAAACCGAGGCACTATACATGGCGCCTTGACACTACCTAGATCGTCGTCAGGTAAATCAATCAATGCATTTCGACTTATAAAGTGTGGATCAGCTGCAAAATCTTCTATCGAGTTAACGCATCCGTAAGGTGCTTCATATTCATTCAATCGCTGCACAACAAATGCCATTGTGTGCTTGCGACACCACGCAGCCAACTCTTGATCCAGTTCAACCAGATTCTTAGTACGTTGTTTGTTATTGCTAAAACGAGGATCAATAAGTAGATCCTCTCGATTCATAGCTTTACAAATACGCTGAAAAATCGGATCGCCAGTGCCGACAATAGTAATCCACTTGCCATCTGCAGACTGGAAAACATTTGATGGCGCTGTATAAGTTGCACGTGAGCCATTGCGCTGCCTGACAACATTCATAAATTGCATTTCTGCAGCCAAAGGGTCTAGCAATCTGGACAAAGCTTCAGTAGCAGCAAGATCAATTTCTGAACCGTGGTAATCAGAATCGGGCATGCGGGCACGTTCTGCAAGTGCCGTAGATATTGCAAAGGCTCCAAACAAACCGGCAATTGAATCGCCCAGTGGATAATTCATATGCTGAGGGGGGCCGTCAGCTTCTCCCGTCAAATTTGTAAATCCACTCATGGCTTCAAACACGCGGGCGAATCCAGGACGCTTTGCATAGGGGCCTGTTTGACCAAATCCTGTCAGTCGCAATACGATTAACTTTGGGTTGTGCAAGCGAAGGGTCTGAAAATCAAGACCCCATGAATCCAAAGTGCCAGTTCGAAAATTTTCAATCAGGACATCAAAAAGTGGCAGCATGCGCAAAAATAAATCTCGCCCTTCAGTCTGCCTTACGTCTAAAGTGATGCCTTTTTTGCCTCTGTTAGCAACCTTCCAAAAAAGTTCGTGCTCTTGCCAAACAGGTGCCAGTGTTCTAAGTGCATCTCCTCCATTGGGGAGCTCTACCTTAACTACTTCAGCACCCATGTCTGCACACAAAGTACCAGCAAATGGTGCAGCAACTACCGTGGCTAAGTCCAAAATTCGAACCCCGCGCAAAGGCCCTTGCTTGGAAGAGTCGATTTCTAAAGTCAATTAATTGCCCGTTAGATTAAGTTTTCCAAGCATGGGGTCCCATGCCTTACGGTCTTGACGTACACGATCATCAAAAGCGGAAATTGCTGTCGGTAACTGGCTAGCTCCCAGTTGCTGAAGTTTCTCTTTAAGTCCTGGCGATGCCATTGCCTTTGTTAAAGCTTGGTTCAAGATACTTATGACATCTGCGGGCGTACCTTTGGGTGCAACCAGGCCCATCCACAAACCGGCCTCTAAACCAGAAATTCCGAGCTCGGCAAAAGTAGGCACATCAGGAACAGCTAGCGAGCGCGACTTTCCTGTTTGAGCCAGTATTCGGATCTGCCCGCTCTGCATGTAAGGCAGGGTGCCACCCAAGTTGTTGCACATCACCGGTATGTGTCCACCCATTAAATCGGTAACGGCCGGAGCATTACCTTTATAAGGTACGTGTTGCAATTGAGTTCCCGACTGGAAGTTAATCATTTCGCAAACTAGGTGCGAAGGTGTTGCCATACCAGCAGAAGCAAAATTGATGGATTTTGGCTTTCCTTTTTCAGCTCTGATCAAATCATCAAGCTTTCTATA
>DAIMZE010000042.1:0-3241 GCA_036734125.1 Candidatus Planktophila sp. | reverse complement strand
ACTGTACTCAGCTCGGCAGCTAAAGCGCGCGTTACCAAATCGGTACTTCCTCCTGGCGGAAACGGTACGACAACCCGAATGGCTTGGCTTGGAAAATCTGCAGCTTTTGCAGACAAAGTTAACAAACAAGCTCCTAAAACAATTGCCAACCGGTTCAAATTAAAACTTGAAATCATGATTTCTCCATCATTGGTAAAAGAGATTGAAAATCAAACTTGGCCGCGTTCACGAAGAACATGCTTAGCAATGTTCATCTGGTGAATTTGACTCGTTCCTTCGTAAAGCCTAAACAAGCGTACATCTCTGTAATAGCGCTCGATGGGGCTGAAATCAGCTATGTAGCCAGCACCTCCAAACATTTGAACGCATCGATCCGCAACTCGACCGCACATTTCAGAGGCAAAATATTTGCACATGGATGCAGTCAAGGCCACATCCTCACCTCGGTCACGAGCGCGAGCTGCTTCAAGGATCATTGATTTTGCTGCATAGATTTCAGTCTGACTGTCTGCAACCATTGCCTGGAGCAATTGAAAGTTACCAACAGGTTGACCGAATTGTTGCCGTTTTTGTGTGTGCTCAATTGCCAGATCTAGCATTCTGATAGCGGGTCCTGTACAAAGAGCAGATAAATGCAAGCGCTGTTTGTTTAGCACTTTCATAATGGTCTTAAAACCCACCCCTTCTTTTCCACCAATCAGGTTAGCGGTCGGTATGGCACAGTTTTCAAAATAAACGTCAGATACAGGGGACCCCGCTTGACCCATTTTTTTGTACGCTGGTCCGGTTCGCAAACCAGGCGTATTACGTTCAACAATGAAGGCTGAGAGTCCAGCACTGCCCTTGCTGCCTTCTTCAGTGCGAGCGACGACTGTGAAGACATCAGCAATAGGCGCATTTGTGATGTAACACTTACGGCCGTTGAGAATGTAATGCTCGCCTTGAAGACTTGCGGTAGTTTGAACATTTGTCGCTTCAGAACCGGCATCTGGCTCTGTTAATGCCAAGCACCCTGTCAACTCACCTGTAGCCATGCGAGGAAGCCAACGTTGTTTTTGATCTTCGGTGCCATCAGCAACAAGCGCTTCTGAACCAATGCCCGTATTCGTTCCAACACGAGCTCGCAATGCAACTGAGGCTTGCGAGATCTCAAATGCCGCCAGAATTAATTCTTCGGTGCTAAGTCCCAAACCACCGTAGGCTTGAGGAATGCTCCAGCCAAAAAACCCACGCTGCTGCAATTCTTTAACGATGTACGCTGGAACTTCGTCTAGCAATTCAATTTTGTTTTCAATGGGATGCCAACAATCGCGGACAAATGCGCGAACGTCTGCCAACAGGGCATCTAGTTGTTCAGGGTTTCGAATCATGCTTGCCATAGTGCAGGAATGTCCGTACTCTGTGAACGTGTGTTTCAAATAATGAAACGACTATCTTCAAATTTCAGTGCATCAACGACTATTTCATCATGCAACTTCATTCACCCACGCAGCACCTCAATGACCAAAAAGAGTTACAACTGCTACGAAAAGAAAATCCAAGTTTTGCAGGTACGCTGGCAAAAGGGATGATGATTTTGCAGTGTTTTGTTTCCGATCCACGTCCTCATGCAAACAGTGAGCTTGCAAAGCGATTAGGTATCCCAAGACCTACTGTCTCTCGTCTGTGTCGCACACTTCAAGCCATGGGTTACCTAGACCATGATGAGAGGTTAGATCGATATTTCATCGGTCCAGCAATAGTGTCGCTTGGGTACCCATATCTAATCAACACACCATTACTCAATCAATTAAGACCCGCCATGCAGTCAATGGCTACACAGATGAAGGGAGCAGTCTCAATCGGTGTCGCAATGGACCTAGATGTGGTGTATTTGGAGTCATGCACCCATGAACAAGGTACCTTGAAACGCCCAGCAGTAGGCGCTGTTCGAGGAATCATTGAAACAGCCATGGGACGAGCTTTTCTTGCATCACTAGAAGAAAAATACCGAAATGAAATCTTAGACCGAATTCGTGTTCAAAGACCAAATGACCACCAGAGGTGCCTTGCAGGCGTAGAAGAAAGTCTGACCCACTATCGAAAAAGAGGTTTCGCTATCAACTTGGGAGATGCAGGTCTGGGTGTATTGGCAGTGGGCGTAGCTTCTCGAATTCGATACGGCTCTCGACAATTGCTGTTCAATTGCGCAGTTCCTGGCTATCGGGTGAAATCCCAAGAATTACTAAAAACCATCGGCCCAAGATTGATTGACATGGTTCGCATGGCCGATTCTCAATCTGGCTTGAGATAAATCTGAAACTAACATCATCACTTCAACGAGGAGACACACATGAAACGCAGAGATCTAAACATAGCCACATTGGCATTGTTATCAAATTTTAGCTCGACCGCATGGGCACAAGATAGGTACCCATCGCGATCTCTCAAAGTAATCGTACCTTATCCTGCTGGAGGAGTTGTTGATGTACAAACTCGTGCAATGACACAAGGCTTGGCCACTGAGTTAGGACAAGCTGTAGTTGTTGAATCACGTCCTGGTGCTAATGGAAACATCGCTGCTGAGGCTGTAGCGCGAGCGCCTGCAGACGGCTACACACTGTTAGTAACTGCGCCCTATTTTATAAATAACCCAATGCTTGAAACGTCGATGCGCTGGGCTCAAAAAGATTTCGTTCCTGTTGCCAGGTTCTCAATGTCTCCAAGCTTCATGTGCGTTCCTGCGGCTTCTTCGGCACGAACTGTTCGAGAATATGTTGAGTTAGCGCGTCGAACTAAACCTGCTCTGCAATATGGCGACCCTGGTGCTGGCACCACTCAAACCATGACAGTTGAAATTCTAAAATCTGTAGCTGGCATCGAAATTGAACCCATTACTTACAAAGGTGCGCCACCAATTGCGGTTGATCTGATTACAAATACGTTATCAATGTCTGTATTACCTTCCAGCGTTGCCTTTCCACACGTTAAGTCTGGAAAATTAAGAGCACTGGCAATCACAAGTTCTGCGCGTTCTGCTCAGTTGCCCGATGTTCCTACCATTGCCGAGGCTGGCTATCCTGAAGCCACTGTCATCTCTTGGTACGGACTTCATGCTCCTGCAAACACAGCAACGGCCGATTTGCGCAAGCTTGATGCAGCCATCAAGGCTTCAGTCCAGAAAAGTGAGACACAAACAAGGCTGATAAGTGCAGGAGGTGAAGAGGCCTATATGGGTATGGATGAGTTTTCTCGGTTTATT
>DAIMZE010000041.1:0-5129 GCA_036734125.1 Candidatus Planktophila sp. | reverse complement strand
CTACCTGGATTAACTTCACCTCCGATAATGGAAAATACGATGGCAAGGTAACAAAAGTTGCTATCTGCAACACCGGTGC
The DNA here is from genome assembly GCA_036734125.1 of Candidatus Planktophila sp. Taxonomy (GTDB): domain Bacteria; phylum Actinomycetota; class Actinomycetes; order Nanopelagicales; family Nanopelagicaceae; genus Planktophila. The sequence continues at coordinate 5,050 of DAIMZE010000041.1, read as the reverse complement.
TGAAGATGGATGTGCCTTTACAGTGCACTCTTTCTATCGCGCAGTTCTGCCAGTTTGCGCTGATGGATCAGATATCAACTGCATCTCTGAAATTTTCGCAACTGATGCAACCGGAAAAAAGTTAACAGTTAGCTCAGCAACTGTTTTTCCTAAAGATAACCCACAAGCATTCGCCGGCAATAAAGCGCTAAATGTCCCTCGCGGAACTGGCGCAGCCCTTGTATCTATTCCAGATGCACCGCACGCTGGGGGAGATAAGTACCTAATCAAGACAACGCTTTCTGCTAGCCGTACAAATGAACAATCCGGATTTGAAACCCCACGACTTGGCGCTTCTATCTCTGCGGTCAAAGTTCTTGAAGGAGATTTCTTCGATCTCGCAACAGACACAACTACTGCGAAATACGACCGTGTTGGCCGGATACAGGTTGGAACAACTCAAACTAAGCCTATAAATGACCCTAAGCCTTCCAAGCTTTGCGTTGCAGTTTCAACAACTCAATGTGCAATGCCCTACACAATGCCCAAGGATGTTTCCTTTGGGTTCTCACTTCGCCTTAACACCAACCTCTCTGGCTGGTTACACGGCCGCATGAAAAATGCAGTCATTGATTACAGCACAAATAATGGCGTTACAAACTTAACTGTCAACGCTAATCCGATCGCCGTTCCATTAATCGATGTATGGACCAAGAGCGATGATCTTTCTGACGCTCATGTTTCGGCTTATCTTCCACAATTCTGGGGCGGCGAAGCGATGCATTACCCAGTTACCAATGAAAACTTAGGTCTTCCAATCGCTGATTCCGAGAAGACTCGTGCTGGCATGAAGAACATTTCCTTTAAGCACTTAAATACCAACTTCTCGAAATCTTCTATGGACAATTTTATGCTCTGGCTACCAGTTGCTAAAGATAAAGCGGTAGCCATGCCTACCCAGTGGCGACTTGGGACAATGACTGACAATGGTTCCGGTCCTGTACGCGAGTGCCTCGATAAAGAGAAGGCTCTGGCAGGCGTGGTAACAACAAATTCAACTATGTACATCGATGGCCCACCAACATATAAAGATGGCACCCTAGATTACAAAGTTGCTTCAACCCACTACGAAGCAGATGGCACCACAGTATTCAAAGGCACATACGAACTAATCATGTCGTCAGCGCTTGCGCGTTGTATCTATAAATTTACAGCTGCACCGATAAGTGCAACGGTTTCAATCACCTCTGAAAACGGAGAGGCAAATGCCGCAACCACAGTTATCAATGAAAAGAATGGATGGCTTAAGCTCGGTGCTTACGGCTTCACATTCTCTTCTCCAACTGTCCGAGTGAAGCTGACTCAAGAGGCAGCGCCGGCTCCAACTCCTTCACCAGTTGCAACTGTTAAACCTGCTGCTGCTAAAAAAGCGACGATTACTTGTGTAAAGGGAAAGACTTCCAAGAAAGTAACTGCAGTTAATCCAAAGTGTCCAACGGGGTATAAGAAGAAATGAAAAAGTTCTTCATTGCACTTTGCACGGTATTTGCGCTAACACTCGGAGTCTTTTCTCCAGTTATTGCTGCTGATATTCCAGATGAACAATTAACTACCCCGCGTCCTCCAGTTGAAAACACCGGTGGCTACTCGGGTGCTTATTACGATGATCAAAGAACTCTTTATCGTGCGTTTACCTATGTAGAAGCATGGGGGAGTGCGAACTTTGCCGATAGTGGGGCTACCACGTGTTTATCTTCGCAAGAAGAACCTTGCAAGAGCAGCAATTACCTCTTTTTCGAAACCCCACTCTCTCCTTGTTCTGATCTAAGAACGAGAGATTGTGTTGTTAGCCTTTCAGGACGCATCGGAGAAAACCCTCTTATTTCCGCAACGCTTGTCGAAACTCTCACTTCTTCTTTTACACAGATGAGTACAAATCTTCGAAATAGATATAACACCCCATTTACCGGAGATATTCAGCGAGGTATTCCAAATAGCGGAAACGTTTCGCTTTGGACAATACCTGGGATGACGCACCAAGGTGGAGATCAGTACCTGCTTATTCCAAAGTTAAATGCAGAATTTCAAACTGTTGCTGGAACCAACCCTTCGAATCTAGACGTCGGACTATATGCAGTATCCAAGCTTCCAATCGATGGCGCACAGATGGATACCTGCTTCTTTACTACTAAGACCAACTGTTTTAAACGTTGGCAATTCCCACAAGATTCCTCGTTTAAAGTTTCAGTTAAAACCGGTGCCAAGATCATTGGCTGGTTCCATGGCCGCTTGAGTTCGCCTGAAATCAGCAGCGAAAAAACCAGTGATGGACAGACACTTATCAATATTGAAGGTTCGGCAATCACCGTTCCCACTCTTGCTGTTTGGGCGAAAAATACGGACCTGCCAGCAAAGTTAGATTCAATGATTCAAGAAGAGTTCATCTCTCGTGGTAACCAATTTGCAGGTGTTGCTTATTTCATCGGCGATTCAAAAGATCGAAATACTCAAGCAGTAATGGATGAACGCAATCCTTCATTTGACGATAAATTCTTCGAACGTTACATGCTCTGGGTGGGTGTGGCTAAAGATAAGGCTTACGCCACCGTATCAACATGGTCATTTAGAACCATGCAGGGTTATCAAGATTATGCGAAATGCATTGGAGATTCTGGTGTTGCTGGAATGGTTACCACTAACTCAAATGCCTATATTGCGGGACCACCGAAATTCCAAAACGGAGACTTGGCATACAAAGTCGCTTCACCGCATTACGACTCTAAAGGCCAAGTGCAAATTGGAACATATGATCTAGCAATTCGTTCAGATATTGCACGTTGTATCTACGGATTCACCAGCGCCCCAATTCAGGCAACGTTAAGCGTTGTTTATGCAGACGGTGAAGCCAAGAAAGCCACAACTCTCGTATCCGAAAAAAACAATTGGCTACGTCTTTCTGCTAAAGGTTTTACTTATTCAAACCCAACGATCAAAGTAAGGCTGTCGCAAGAAGGTTCTTCAACGCCTGCCCAAACTCCATCTGCTACAAAACCAGCTGCTGCAAAGAAAACCTCAATTACATGTGTAAAGGGTAAGACAACTAAGAAAGTAACAGCCGTCAATCCAAAGTGTCCAACGGGGTATAAGAAGAAATGATCAAAAAGTTAATTGCCACTGCCGCGCTAGCAACTCTGGCGAGCGGAATCTTCCTGCCAGCACAAGCAAATCAGATATCCGATGAAATGTTTAGCTTGGCAAGTGAACCAGGCATGGGTTACCTGGGTTACACCGCTTATCCAGATGGTGCATCTGTTGAAATGAACTCAGGCCTGATCGGTATGAAGACCTCAAATTTGAAAGTGGAATCGATTAGTTGGTGTAAATCAATCAGCGATCCAACTTGCAGCGATAAGGATTATTTTCAGTTTGTTTCAATTCTTCCACTTTGTCAGGATGCGAGCCAAGTAGATTGCCTTGAAGGAGTCTTTGCGAACTCCAAAGATGGCAAGGATTTAACTATAAATAACGTAAAGCCATTTTCGAATCTAGTAAGAAACGAATTCACTGGTTCACCTGCCATTAACTTACCGTCGGGAGGAGTTCCTACACTTTTTGATATTCCAGATGCGCCGCACTCAGCCGGCACTACTTATATGGCGGTTGTCGGTGCTTTTGGAAGTTGGGACAAAGCCGCAGGAGGCACTAGTGCTGCCGAGAATGGTTCAATTGCTATATACGCGGTCAAGCTTGAAAATGGCTCGTATGTAGTTAAAGAAATGGCAACTGATCCAACACGTTACTACCAGCGTAATTGGAGAACCGGTGGAACCATCGAGCCGCGTTGTAAATATACGGATTCCCAAAAATGTGCTGTCGCTATGCCAATTCCATTAGATATAAAACTCGGCGTAAAAGTACGTTATGGAAAAGCCATCAAAGGTTGGTTCCATGGACGAATCCAAGATCCCAACATTCAGTACTTAGATAACGCAGGTGGCGGAAAGACTTTGATCGCATCCGCATCGGCAGTGCAAGTACCCGCGATTTCGATATGGAAAAAGAAACCAGAAATTCCTACCTCAGTAACTGCATTTTATGACAAAGCCCCTAAGCCACTCGGTGGTTTCGGTAGTGGTGCAGGAAACTTGGCGCTTCAGCAGGGTCCAGCAGATGCGTGGTCTCTGATGCTTGTAAACAACACCGGCTTTGGGGAATTCCAAATGAATGAATTCTTAACTTGGCTTCCCGTCGTTGGAGATAAAGCGAATCTTCTTCCATCTATTTGGACTTTAAGTTTGATGACTAACTTTAATGCTGGAGTTATAGGAAATTCATGTGGCCAGAAATTTGATGAATTCACAGGTATTGTCTCTACAAATTCAACGCAGTACTTGGCGGGACCTCCAGTTTTCAACAAAGCAACAGATGAACTTGAATACAAAGTTGCCGGTCCTCACTTGCTTCCAAATGGCGAACTCTCTCGCGGAACTTATGACTTAACCCTTCGTTCAGATTTTGCGAAGTGCTTGTATGGAATATCTGGAACTGCATTTAAAGCAACGATTTCAGTAATTTCCGATAATGGCCAATCAATAAACGCGGTAACTACCGTTGGTGAGAAAAATGGCTGGGTTAACCTTTCCGCAAAAGGATTTACCTACTCTTCACCAACAATCAAGGTAAAGCTTTCGCAAGATGCTCCAACTCCATCAGCTACCCCAACCCCTGCTGCAAGTGCATCAACAAAGCCTGCGGCTATTAAGAAAACTTCAATCAATTGCGTTAAAGGCAAAATGACTAAGAAGGTGACTGCCGTTAACCCAAAGTGCCCAACCGGATATAAGAAGAGATAGAGATATGAAAAAGCTAACCTCAATAATCGTTGCAATCGCATTTGTATTTGGTGGTTCTTCTGCGGTAGTTGCCGCAGGTGAAACAGTTGGAGATCCAGGACGAAGCTGGTCTATTCCTAACGATGCTGAACGGGGCATGCATATTCAGCGATTCCTAGATTCACCTCCAGGAACTCCAGCCTCATATTTGATTGATTTTCAGAAGTACCAAAGCGATG
>DAIMZE010000040.1:0-5341 GCA_036734125.1 Candidatus Planktophila sp. | reverse complement strand
ATTCCTCAAGGTGTGACAAAAACATTTTCCTCAGATGCGCAGTTAAATCTAAAAATTGGCAATGCAGGGGGAGTTGATGTGTCAGTTAATGGCAAAAAGATCGATTCTCTGGGAGTCGATGGCCAAGTCGTTAGCGTGTCGTACGGGGTAGATTCCTAATTCCCTATTGCACTGTAAGATTGTGCAAATGAAGCGCACAGTTGCAGTTGTCACTTTAGGGTGCGCACGAAATGAAGTCGATTCCGAGGAATTAGCTGGACGCCTAGCAGCAGATGGCTGGACCCTAGTTGATGATGTTGAATCAGCAGAAGTTGCTTTAGTTAACACTTGTGGATTTATCGAATCAGCCAAAAAAGACTCAGTAGACGCGCTCCTTGAAGCTAATTCGCTTAAGGGTCACGGAATAACCCGCGCCGTGGTTGCTGTTGGTTGCATGGCAGAGCGGTACGGAAATGAATTAGCTGAAGCGCTTCCAGAAGCTGATGCCATTTTAGGTTTTGATGACTACAAGGATATTTCTGCACGTTTGCAATCAATTGTCGCTGGCGAAAAACACACAGCCCACGTACCGCGCGATCGCCGTGCATTACTTCCGATTGCACCTGCCGAACGCGCCGATGCCCGAGAAGTTGAAGAGTTTTCTCGTAAGCGTTTAGGAAATACACCGTGGGCACCTCTGAAGATTGCTTCTGGTTGCGATCGACGTTGCTCTTTCTGCGCTATTCCATATTTTCGTGGTTCATTTGTTTCGCGTCGTCCCACCGAGATTATTTCCGAGGCTAGATGGCTTGCCGAAAACGGTGTCTCTGAGATGTTTTTGGTCAGCGAGAACACAACGTCTTACGGCAAGGATTTAGGCGATCTTCAGTTAATGGAGAAGATCCTGCCCGAGATCGCTGCGCTGCCTGGAGTTGAGCGAGTGCGACTTTCATATTTGCAACCAGCAGAAATGCGGCCAACATTGCTGCAGGCGATGATTGCTACAGATAAAACCGCACCGTACTTTGATCTTTCATTTCAGCACACCAGCCCAACAATTCTGCGCCGCATGCGACGATTTGGCGATACTGAAAAGTTTTTACATTTAATCAGCCAAATTCGTGCCCTTTCACCAGAGGCAGGAATCCGATCAAACTTTATTGTTGGTTTCCCTGGTGAAACACAAGAAGATTTTGATGATCTGGCAAACTTTATTACTCAAGCCAAACTTGATGCAGTGGGTGTCTTTGGTTATTCAGATGAGGACAAAACAGAAGCACTAGAACTTTCTGACAAAGTTGATGCTGATGTCATCGCACAACGCGTCGAAACCTTATCTGCGCTAGCCGATGAGATGGTTTCCTTGCGAGCACAGGCTCGAATTGGTGAAAATGTCCGTGTATTGATCGAGGACGCCGAACTACAAGAAGGCCGAGCTGCTCACCAAGGCCCAGAAGTAGATGGAACAACAACCTTTATCGGAACAAACTTCGCCGTCGGTCAATATGTTGATGCGGTAGTTATAGATTCCATGGGCGCAGATTTGGTGGCCAAACCACTATGAGGTTGCCAGCCTTTATAACTCCTAATTTCATTACTGTGATGCGTTTAGTTTTTGTTCCAGTTGGTGCCTATACCTTGTTTAAAAACGGGGGAGATGACACCACATGGCAGTACATCTCGTGGTGCGTATTTTTTGCATTAGGAATGTCAGATGTTCTAGATGGCAAGTTGGCACGTAGTCGTGGAACGATTACAGAGTTTGGAAAGTTTCTAGATCCAGTTGCAGACAAGTTCATGATCGGTACCGCGATGGTGTCTCTTTCAATCCTGGGACGCATGCCATGGTGGATCACAATTGTTATTTTGGTCCGCGAAATCGGAATCACAATTTTTAGATTAGCGGTGATTAAGCGCGGTGTAATTCCGGCCAACCGTGGCGGCAAGATCAAGGCCATGATGCAGGGCTTTGGCGTTGGCTTCTATGTTTTGCCTCTGAACGAGAGCTTGTACTGGTTCCGAGATGGCTTCATGTATGTAGCGATCGCGCTCACTATCTTTACCGGCGCGTTCTATGTAAAGTCTGCCTTTACCACGAAGAATTGAAATAGAAGAGAGTTTACAGATGGCGCTTCCTAACGAGATTCTTGGCTTTGCTGCCGAGATCGTTGAGCACCTGCGCCAACGCGGTGAAACTATAAGCACTGCCGAATCTTTGACCGCAGGAGCTGTTAGTTCGGCCTTAGTAACAATCTCTGGCGCATCCGATGTTTTTGTCGGAGGATTAACTGCCTATCGCGATGAGATAAAAACTTCACATCTTGGAATTGATCCTGAACTCATTGAAAAGTATTCAGTTATCAGCGAAGAAGTTGCGGTCGCGATGGCCAAAGGCGCGATTAAATCCTTTGGAACAACATGGGCAATCGGCACGACTGGGGTAGCCGGCCCAAATCCATTAGATGGCCATCCGGTCGGTGCGGTGTGGGTTGCGATCGAGGGGCCGGTCAGCCAGACAATCGAACTTTCATTGTCAGGTGAACGTGAATCTGTGCGAAACGCAGCTACATCAAGCGCGATAGCCACCTTTGCCCGTATCCTTAGACATCGAGCATAAAGACCTTATTTAAACTTTGACACACGAGAGGGGAATGACAATGGTTCTAGTACGTGAAGCTGTTGGTCAAACTCTTCGCGCTGCGCGCACCGCGCAAGGTCGCACACTTCGTGATGTTGCCCGAGATGCACGAGTCTCTTTGGGTTATTTATCCGAAGTAGAACGCGGACAAAAAGAGGCTTCCTCAGAACTGCTCAATGCAATTTGCACAGCACTAGGTCTGTCACTTTCAGGAGTATTTGCGCAAGTTGCTTCAGAGCTTAAGAGCCGTGAGGGCGTCACTCTCACTGTTGTCGATGCCGCTTAACAAGTACGCGCCACAAGTAGCAACTCATCGCCGTACACAATCAGCAATTCTTGCAGCGACCAAAGGTTTAATTGCCACTAATGGGCTCAAAAAAATGTCCATGATAGAAATTGCAGATGCGTCTGAAGTTTCACGAGCAACTTTGTATAACCACTACCGTGACAAAGAAAGTGTCATATTTGCGTTGTGTGAATCTGAGTTAGCTCGATTAGTAGAAATTGCACAGAACGCACCAGATACAACTTCGGCGCTTGAACAGATTTCACTTCAGGTTTCTTCAGATCCCGCCCTGGCGGCAATGCGTATTCAGGACCCAGACCAATTGTCTTTAGCGCTCACAAAGCACGATGACAATTTGTGGAAAGCTTTTGCTATTGCCTTAAATCATTTGTTAGGTGAAGGAAAGAGCTCACTCGCGCTGCGTTGGCTATTAGGACAAGCGCTACATCCGATCAATGCACAACAATCTCGTGCACAAGCAGAAGCAATTACCGGCATTGCGAATCTCTGATCTTCGCGAACGAATTACCTTGTCATTTGGTGATTCTTGGGCAGCCTCATTTTCTTCAGATATCGCACTTTCTGATCTTGGCAGCAAGAGCGTCAACGAGGCGCTAGCTGCAGGATTTGAGCCCGATATTATTTGGAAAGCGGTCTGCAAGGCCCATCCCAACGAAACAGAAAAGTACAGATACTAAAGTGCCAGTTAGTTCACACCGATATTCCCAAGACAACAACAACCCTGCACTTGTTCTGGTGCATGGATTGGGTTCTGCCGGAAGTATTTGGAAGAGTCTGGTTCCGCAGTTGATCGAGAGTTTTACGGTGTACGCCATTGACCTTCCTGGACATGGTGATGCACATCTGAGCGAGGATGAAGCTATGGATCCACGTTCTCTTGCTCAGGCGATCGTTGATTACATGGTTTCTCATGAAGGCGTCGAGACGATGCACGTTGCGGGAAATTCATTGGGTGGGTGGATTGCATTGGAAATGGCCGCAGTTGCCCCTGAAAATGTTGCAAGTGTTACCGCATTAGCGCCAGCAGGTTTGTGGCATGAACAACCACCACGAAAGCTCCCACCAAGTCTTGATGCACGAATCATGGCAAAAATTTCGCAGTACTTCATGAAGACTGCCTATCGAATTCCATTACTCAAGGCCATCGGCTATAAGAAGATCACACACTTGTGGCGTGAGTTAAGTTTTGAAACTTGTCGAGATTCTGTGATTGCGATGGCGCGATCAAAGGGTTATATGCCGATGTGGCATGGTGCAAATGGACGTAGGTTTGAATCTAAAGTTCCTGAAAAGGTAAAACTCTCGGTAGTTTTTGGAGATGAAGACCTCATGTTGCCTGAGGGAATTGCACAAGAAAAAAGTGTTGCACCGCCTCATTCACTGTGGATTGTTGTCGATAACTGCCCTCATGTAATCATGTGGAACTATCCAACATTAACTGTCGAACTGATCAAGAAAACAGCGTTAGTAGCGTCATAGAAACGCCTTAGCAAAAAACTTCGAGCACCCAAGGTTCTTGGTCGATTGGTTCAATCAAAGTACAGGTAAATTCTTGTGACACAATTTCATGAAGTTGCGCAGGCGTCTTGACCACTTTTCCAGATAGCAAAATGTGTCGGGTAACTTCCCCGCGAGTCTTCTTGGACATATGCGTTATAACTTTCTTTTCGCCATCAACTTTTGTAAAAACTTTAATTTCGACCGTTTTTTCGATGGGGGATGGCCACACCGTTTGATACGTCGAGGACCGGCAATCGATAATCAGATCTGTTGAAACTGAATTTAGCGTTGCTCCAACTATTGTTCGCATTAACTCGTTATTGATTTTTTCCTTGTACGGCTCAATGGGGTCAAGCGGCCGCAACGCCCCGTACTTGGCCGAGATAATCACCAGACTGCTTTGCGCGAGCTTTTTCTGAGCCGCGGTCAGGGTGTTCCACCCAAGGGCGGCATAGAGAACCCCCGTATAGACCTGGATCGCCGGGCCTGGGGTGGGGGACTTCTTTTCCGAAGGCGGCAACAGGATCAACACTGGCCCAGTATGCCCGTGGCGACACGCTGTGGGCTTGTCAGTGGCCCCTGATACCTTTCGAACAGATGTTCGGATAAACTTATCCCGCACAGCCAGAGCGGTTCCAACCTCCGCCCGCATGCGATCCACACCTTGTGTGGGGGTCAAGCGGTCCGTCGTTGGGTCTCCGTACCTTCTGGGCCAGACCAAAACGTTTTTGCATAACGCAAGACGTTCTATCGAAAGGAATGTAAGTGGCTACTGAAAAAAGTAACAAAGCTAACGATGCAGCACAAGATAAAGCCAACAGCGAACGCCAAAAAGCGCTCGACACAGCCCTAGCCCAGATCGAACGTCAATTTGGTAAAGGCTCAGTAATGAAGATGTCAGAGCGACAGAACACTGT
>DAIMZE010000039.1:0-5726 GCA_036734125.1 Candidatus Planktophila sp. | reverse complement strand
GTTCAAAATGAACAGTATTGCGAAGAAATGAAGTTGCAGTATTGGAACGATCCACATAATCAGAACCCAGAGTTTTCAAGAGTTCGAGTTCGAAATGTTGCCTTACCAATTCTTGAAGAAAGCATTGGTCCCGGAATTGCAGAAGCGTTAGCTCGCAGTGCACACCTTCTGCGCGATGATGCTGATGCGCTAGATCATTGGGCTAAACGTGAAGAGATTCATTTAGACCTGGCAGATTTAGAGTGTTCCCATCTTGAAGAAATGCCTCGCGCCATCCGAACTCGAATTATTAGAGCCGCGGTCTATGCCGCTGGCGCCCCTGCCGGCACGGTCACCATGGAGCATGTGAGCGCGGTTGAGGCGCTTATTTGTGCGTGGAGCGGCCAAGGTGCGCTCAATTTGCCGGGCGGTGTGAAGGTTGAGCGGATTTCGGGCAGACTTTCGCTCTTACAGCACCGACCTTAGGGAGAACCGTGGACTTAGAAGCAGTCAAGGGCGATATCGAACGCGTAGTCGTAACCGAAGCACAGTTGCAAGCACGACTTAAGGAGCTTGCAGCTCAGGTCGAAAAAGATTACGAAGGTAAAGATTTGCTCCTTGTCGGAGTTCTTAAGGGTGCAGTCATGGCCGTTGCAGACTTTTCACGTGCATTACAACGCCATATTGATATGGATTGGATGGCGGTTTCTTCATACGGATCTGGAACAAAGTCCAGTGGAGTTGTTCGAATTCTGAAAGATCTTGATCGCGATATCACCGGAAGAAACGTTTTGATTATCGAAGACATTGTTGATTCAGGTTTAACTCTTTCCTGGCTCAAGGCCAACCTTGAATCACGCGGAGTCGGATCAGTAGAAATTCTTTCAATTCTACGAAAGCCAGAAGCTGCAAAAGTTGAAGTTGATGTGAAGTATGTCGGCTTTGATATTCCAAAAGACTTTGTAATTGGTTACGGGCTTGATTTTGATGAAAAGTATCGCAACCTTCCATTTATCGCTGTGCTTGCTAAGCACATGTACGAATAGTTTCTGGAGTCCCCATAGATGTCACAAGTTCAAAAGCCAAAGAAGCCAGTGAAGAAGAGTTTCTCTGGCAAGCAACCAGCTAAGAAAGCTCCGACAAAGAGTCAACGACTTTTCCGCGGACCACTTTTTTGGATTGTTGCTGCGATTTTTGCAGTCACGGTTTTTGGACAAATTTCTTCTGCCGGAAACAAGTACACACAGATTGAAACTTCTCAGGCCTTGGATGCAATTTCAAAGGCCCAAGTTCAATCTGCAGAACTTGTTGATAAGGATCAAAGGATTCGCCTAATCCTCAACCCTGGCACAACAATTAAGGGTGCATCAAAAGTTGAAGCTTTTTACGTTGCTCGCCAAGAACCAACAATTGTTGATGCATTAACTGGCAATCCACCTCCAAAGGGCTGGAATGTAAAGGTTCCATCTCAATCAATTCTTGTTTCATTCCTGTTTTCAATAGTTCCGTTTTTGCTTATTGGCTTCCTATTTTTCTGGTTTATGAGCCAAGCCCAAGGCGGCAATAAGGTTTTCCAATTCGGTAAATCACGAGCCAAACTTCAAAATCCTGATGTACCTAAAACCACTTTCAAAGATGTTGCTGGCGCAGATGAAGCGCTAGCCGAATTAGATGAGATCAAAGACTTTTTGGCTAAACCAGAAAAGTACGCGCCTCTTGGAGCAAAAATTCCAAAGGGTGTTCTGTTGTTCGGTCCTCCGGGAACCGGTAAGACTCTTCTTGCTCGCGCGGTAGCTGGTGAAGCAGGCGTTCCTTTCTATTCAATCTCTGGTTCAGATTTTGTTGAAATGTTTGTTGGCGTTGGTGCAGCTCGTGTGCGCGATCTCTTCAATCAAGCAAAAGAGAATTCACCAGCAATTGTTTTCATCGACGAAATCGATGCAGTTGGTCGCCAACGTGGTGCAGGTATGGGTGGCGGTCACGATGAACGTGAACAAACGCTTAACCAACTCCTTGTTGAAATGGATGGCTTTGAAGAGAACTCACAAGTAATTTTGATTGCAGCTACAAATCGTCCTGATGTTTTGGATCCTGCATTGCTACGCCCAGGTCGTTTTGATCGTCAGATTGCAGTTGATCGTCCTGATCTAAAGGGACGAGAAGCAATTCTGCAGGTTCACGCAAAGGGCAAGCCTTTAAGTGATGATGTAAAGCTAGTTGATTACGCACGTCGCACACCTGGTTTTACTGGCGCTGACCTTGCAAATGTTCTCAATGAAGCTGCGCTTCTTTCAGCCCGAGATGACAAGCCAACAATTGGCAATATCGAATTAGATGAAGCGATTGATCGTGTAATGGCCGGCCCACAACGTAAGTCTCGTTTGATGAATGATGATGAACGTCGTGTTACCGCTTATCACGAAGCAGGACACGCATTAGTTGCACATGCCTTGCCGCATACCGATCCGGTTCACAAGGTCACGATCATGCCTCGTGGACGCGCACTTGGTTACACAATGGTTTTGCCTGATGAAGATAAGTATTCAACTACTCGCAATCAACTGCTTGATCAATTGGCGTACTCGCTCGGTGGCCGCGCAGCAGAAGAACTAATTTTCCATGATCCTTCAACTGGTGCATCAAATGACATTGAAAAGGCAACTGCGCTTGCTCGTGCGATGGTGACTCAATATGGAATGACTGAATCAATTGGTGCAATCAAACTTGGAGGCGGTTCTACTGAGCCATTCTTAGGTCGAGATTATGGTCACCAACGTGATTACAGCGAGAACATTGCAGCGGTTGTCGACCGCGAAATTCGCACCCTGATTGAAAATGCCCACCAAGAAGCTTTTGATATTTTGGTAGCCAATCGCAAGATTCTGGATGAAATGGTTGTCGAACTTCTTGAGAAAGAAACTCTGAATAAAGAAGAGATTGCTCGGATATTCAAGAAGGTTAAGTTAGTTACTAAGCGTCCTGCTTGGACGGGTTCAGCAACACGTATTCCTTCTGAACAACCACCGGTTGATATTCCAGAGCGTTTAGTTGTAGAGCCTGTTGCAGAGGAAAAGAAAAAGCCTGCCCGACGTAAGAAGGCTGCAAGTGACGGTAAATAAAGTCACCGTCACCGATGGTCGCGCTTCTGGTCCTTATGATCAGGAACGTGCGGAAAAGGCTGTCCGTGAACTGCTTTTAGCTCTGGGAGAAGATCCAGATCGTGATGGCTTAAAGGAAACTCCGGCCCGAGTTGCCCGTGCGATGAAGGAAAACTTTGAAGGCCTATGGCAGTCACCTGAAGATGTTTTAACAACAACTTTTGATATTGGACATGAAGAGCTTGTGATTGTTCGTGACATCGAAGTCTTTTCACATTGCGAACATCACTTAACACCATTCCATGGCGTTGCACACATTGGATACATCCCGCGCGGAAAGATCACTGGGCTTTCAAAGCTTGCTCGCTTGGTAGATATGTATTCAAAGCGCCCACAAGTACAAGAACGTTTAACAACTCAGATTGCAGATGCAATGGTTGAAATCTTGGATCCACTTGGAGTGATTGTCATCATTGATTGCGAACATTTGTGTATGTCGATGCGCGGGGTCAAGAAATCACATGCACGAACAACTACATCTGCAGTGCGTGGAGCTTTAAATAATCCAGCTACTCGCGCAGAAGCAATCTCCTTAATCACTAAGAGCTAACTCATGTTAGTCATGGGCATTTTGAATGTAACTCCTGATTCATTTGCCGATGGTGGAAGACACCACGAATTCGATGCAGCGGTTAAGCGCGGTCTTGAAATGATTGCCGAAGGCGTAGACATCATTGATGTTGGTGGTGAATCAACTCGTCCAGGAGCTGATCGAGTCAGTCAAGAAGAAGAGATTGCACGAACTATTCCGGTAATCACAGAGCTAGCTAAGCACGGGGCAACAATCAGCATTGACACTATGAGAGCAAGTACGGCTCGAGCAGCAGTTAAAGCCGGTGCAGCAATGATTAATGATGTCAGTGGGGGATTAGCGGATGAGGCAATGTTGCAAACTGCCGCTGAATTAAAGGTTCCATATATCGCTATGCATTGGCGCGGGCAGTCAAAAGATATGAATTCAAAGGCTGTTTACGGGGATGTTGTTAATGAGGTTATTGCAGAGCTCAATGAGCGTATTGATGCAGCACTAGATGCGGGCATTCATAAAGATAAGTTGATCATCGATCCCGGCATTGGTTTTGCAAAGGATGCCGAACATAACTGGGCAATCATCGATGCAATCGATCGTCTTGTGGCAATGGGTTATCCGGTTCTTGTTGGAGCCTCACGAAAAAGATTCTTAGGTGGGGATTCACCTGATCAAAGAGAGCAGGCCACAATCGAACTGACTAAACGCCTTGGCACAACCGGTGTGTGGGCAGTTAGAGTTCACAGTGTGAAACCACATAAGGAGGTGCTCAGCTCATGAAAGATCAAATTGTTTTAACCGGAATTCATGGCTTTGGGTACCACGGTGTTTTTGATCATGAGAAAAAAGACGGACAAGATTTCTTCGTGGACTTAACTTTAAGCGTTGATCTAACGATTCCATCTAATTCAGATGCGATAGAGGACACGGTCAATTATGCAGAGATCACTGATTTAGTAGTTGAGGAAATTACTAGCAACCCAGTGAATCTGATTGAGAAATTGGCTGGAAGAATCGCAGAACGAGTGCTCAATCAACATTTAAAGGTGCAGCAAGTATCTGTAACGGTTCACAAACCACAGGCACCTGTTGCAGCACAATTAAAAGATATTGCAGTGGTTGTTACTAGATCACGATGAAAGCCGTTATTGCATTGGGTGCCAATTTAGGTAACCCACAAGAGAATTTAGATTTAGCAATTGCGCTGCTGCGTGAAGCAACAGAGGTAGAAATTGTTTCTTCTTATTATTCAACAGCGCCAGTTGGTGGACCAGAGCAACCTGATTATCTCAACGCTGTCTGCCTTATAGATAGCGAACTACCTGCAATGGATTTGTTATCCCTGCTTCACGGGATCGAAAAGAGCTTAGGTCGTGAGCGAACAGTGCATTGGGGTCCGCGTACAATTGATTTGGATTTAATCCAGTATGGCGGGCTTTTAAGCACAGCAGATGAATTACAACTTCCGCACCCTCGTGCACATGAGCGCCGCTTTGTTTTACAACCTTGGTTTGAAATCGAGCCTGATGCAATCCTGCTTACGCATGGGCCGATAAAAGAACTTTTGGAGCAATTGCCTGCTTAGAGGTAAACTTTGGAACATCTCGCCCGGTACCCCGAAAGGACTGGAGCCACTGAAATGACTGTATTAGTGCCAACTATGGGTGCCTTGCATAAAGGCCACCAAGCGTTGATTAAGCGTGCGCGCACTTTAGATAAAGATGTCATTGTAAGTATTTTTGTTAATCCACTTCAGTTTGAAAATAAAGATGACCTAGAAATGTATCCAAGAACTCCGCAACGAGATATCGAGATCGCAACTATCGCCGGAGCAAACGAGGTTTGGTTTCCAGAGTATGAAGATTTGTATCCAGAGGGGTTTCAAACTCTCAGTGCAGGTGCACTTGGAAACAAGTTTGAAGGTGCTTCTCGTCCGGGTCACTTTGATGGAGTTGTCACAGTAATTGATCGTTTATTTGCAATCGCTAAACCAGATAAGGCCGTCTTTGGTGAAAAAGACTTTCAACAACTAACAATTATTAAAGCGATGAAGAGCAAGG
>DAIMZE010000038.1:4331-5772 GCA_036734125.1 Candidatus Planktophila sp. | reverse complement strand
CAGTAATTAAATTTCGTTTCAGGTAAGTGAGCTCGATTTCACTTACGAACGTCTAGCGTTACAGAAGGCCCTCGCACTGTTTAGGTGCGGGGGTCTTTTGCTTTCATAGCTGGCAGTATCTAAAAACCTTTGAGCATCTGAAAACTCTGGGGAGTTCTAAGATTTCTCTCGGTAATCAAATAGTGAGGCCCTCCACAGATTTAAGGGGCTCCAAGAGTTAAGGCGCTCGCAATCACCATTGTTGGGCCATGACAACATTTATCGAGAAACAATCAAATATTCAAGGGGTACTGGAACTTGATCAAGAAGTTCTCCTGGCCCAACCAGAGAGAGCCCGTCGTAAATACATACGAGGATCCCGCCCAGCGCGAGTGACCAAAATTTCCATCGAACAGTGCGACGCAGAGATTTCTTCCGAAACCAAACCCCGTTTGAAAACCGGAGTGCATATAAGTGTGGCAATCGCCGAGATAGAACAATCTCTCATTATCGCGACTGCTCATCGCGCAATTACGATTCATCATCCTGGAGCTCGCGCAATTATTGCCAAGTTTGATGGAGAACATAACGCCAACCAAATTAGTGATGAAGTTAATGCTCCGATCGAAGTAGTTGAAAATGTCATTGTTGAATTACTGGATGCTCAATTAGTTGACATCAATAAATCGAAAGTGAGACTACACAATCGTTTTCAATCACCTATTGCACAAAGAGCTGCACACACCGAAGATCAAAGTAATGATGCGTCCTATCGACAACTTCAGCAAAGAATGGTTTCTGAGCTCAGTCAGACAACATGGGTCAAAGGTGTTATTGATGGTGGCGTAGAACTTTTATCGGCACGACAAAGTTTTGGTGTTGAAATATATGGCAGCAACCGAGTGGCAACACTTATCTATAACGGTTTACTTGCAAGTGGGGTCACAAACACCCGATTTTCAATCACTTCACGACGTACACAATCTTCGATAGGTGATTCAGATTTAGGAACTGGAATCCTCAGAACTACTGATTATGGCTTGAATTACGTTGCGCGAATGGAAGAGTTGGCGCGTGAATGGTCCTTATTTCCAACACCATCAAAAAATGTAAAGGGGAGTATTGACGCTCTGATTCCCGAGAGAAACCTTCGCATAGTCGTAGGTCAGTACCCCGCAGAACTAATTGAGCAGCTCATGCGTGATGACATGGATCATTTCTTTGTTGGTCAAATAGTTGGCGGCGCAGCTTTGTGTGGACCACTTGTCATACCTACAAAAACACCGTGTAAAAGCTGCATAGAGATTGGCGTAAGTGAGCGTTATGGAATGGAAGATCTAGAGCCCGTTAACTCTCACTTTGACGAGCTTCCAGTGTCAGTTGGATATCAAGTTGCAGGAGTTGCGACACAAGCGGTTCTTCAATTGATCGACACAGGAGCCAGCGAGTTCATCGGATCACA
>DAIMZE010000038.1:0-4231 GCA_036734125.1 Candidatus Planktophila sp. | reverse complement strand
GCCATTTTAAAGAACTCCCTTGATTCCATGAACGGCATTCGTTAAGTGTTTGTGCGCATTCGTGCTTATTTAGCGCGCGATGATGGAAATGTTGAAAGTGCCTTAGTCCTCATTCCCATGCTTTTTCTTTTCCTCATTGGGGCGCAAGTAATTTCTGCGACAAATTTACGCAACGCAGATTTAGCGATGGCTCAAGGCGAAGCAGCCGAGCGTGCGATATCGCAAGAGTTCAATGCCGGTGATCAGGTACTCGAGATAGGTGGTGGTGTTGAGAAAATACGCGTCCTTATCACGCACCGTTCACACAGTGTTTTGCAGCTAGTTCCGGGTTTAATTGAAATATTTGGAGGCGCTCCGAAGACGCAAGTTGTGGGTATTTCCGTGATTGAGCCAATTAATGAGTGAGAGATTGAGCCAACTTAAAAATCAGACAGCTTATTTGTGGAGAAAAATCACAATGCATCTGCGCCGAGAAGATGGCGGTGCAATTGTGGAATTTGTTGCATTAGCGATCCCGCTCTTTATTCCAATTTTCCTATATCTCAATAGTTTTTCATCCATTAGCGCAAATGAAGTGATTGCTCGTTCTATGGCTCGCGAAGTTCTAAGGGTGTATGTAATTAGTGAGAATGATGGAGCGGCACGGAATCTATCGAGTGACGCAACGAATTTATTAGCAAGACAATGGAATCTCAGTCCCAGCGAAATAGCAACATTGCGAACTCATCTAGATTGCTCACACTTTCCCTGTTTAAGTGCAAACGGACGCATCAAACTCACAATTTCATTCATTGATGACCAAACTCAACGAGAGGTTTCAGCAAGTGCGCAAGAGCACCTCAGTCCGTGGCTATAACCTGATTCAAAAGTTGAGATCAGAGACTGGCTCTATATCGGTGATAGTGATTGGCCTCTTCGTGATTACCGTTGCTTCCCTGATGGTGATGACTGATGTGTCCTCTCTAATTGTTGCTAAGCGTTCTTTGGTGCAGGCAACTGAAGCAGCCGCTCAAAGAGGGGTTCACGCTTTAGATAAGAGCAAGTATTACCAGGGTAAAGGAAACATGTTCACTGTTCCATTGGCAATTGCAACGCAAAGGGAACATCCAGTAATTCCAATCGATTGCACACGTGGTGGGATCGAAGTTCTACTTGAACTCAATTCGTGGAGCAATGATGAGAGTGACATGAAGTGGAACGCACTAAAAGGTATTGAATTAACACATTTTGATTGCGATGGCGCATCTTTAGAAATAAGCACACGATCTGAGATGAAACTCCCTTTCCAGGTTCCATTTTCGAAGACAAATTCAGTATTTTTGACGGCTACCGCAGGTACAACCAATAAGGTTCAAGAGGGTTTCTACTTGTTCGGAATTCGGATTAACTGATAAACCACTTGACGTTAATGGATCATTCAGCGGTCCATCGCCCGAATTCGAGCATTCGCACGCACATCACTGGTTGGCTATCCTTAACCCATGGCCGCACGCGAGTATCAATTAGAGATAGATGCGATTGATGCGACCCTTGTTTCAATTGAAAAGGTTTTAGATCTACCCAAACTGCGCAAACAAGCAGCCGAGCTTGAGGTAGAGGCGGGTGTACCTAATCTTTGGGATGACCCAGAGGCAGCACAAAAGATCACTAGCCGCTTATCCCGCGTTCAATCAGAGATTGCAAAATTATCTGGTCTGCGCCAACGCGTGGAAGATCTGCCTATCCTTTTTGAATTAGCAGCAGGTGAGCCTGGTGGCATAGAAGATGCTGAGAAAGAGTTGGATGCGGTTAAGAAATCTGTCAGCGAATTAGAAGTTCAAACACTTTTGAATGGCGAGTATGACGATCGCGATGCTTTGATCACCATTCGTTCTGAAGCTGGTGGAGTAGAAGCTGCTGACTGGGCTGAAATGATTATGCGTATGTATTTGCGCTACTGCGAGCGTCACTCGTTCAAGGTTGATGTCCTTGAAACTTCATATGCAGAAGAAGCTGGAATCAAATCAACAACTTTTAAAGTTTCAGCGCCCTATGCATACGGAACATTGTCGGTAGAGCAAGGAACGCACCGTTTAGTTCGCATCTCACCTTTTGATTCCCAAAGTCGCCGCCACACATCTTTTGCTGGAGTTGAAGTTGTTCCAGTTGTTGAACAAAGTGATCACATAGAAATTGATGAAAAAGAAATCCGCGTTGATGTGTATCGCTCATCCGGTCCTGGAGGGCAAGGCGTGAATACAACTGACTCTGCGGTGCGATTAACCCATATTCCAACTGGGATTGTGGTTTCTTGCCAAAATGAGCGCTCGCAGATTCAAAACAAAGCAACAGCTATGGCTGTGCTGCAATCAAAGCTTTTGGAACGCCGCCGCCAAGAAGAGCAGGCAAAGATCAATGCGTTGAAGGGCGATAACTCAGGATCCTGGGGAAATCAGATGCGTTCCTATGTATTAGCGCCGTATCAAATGGTGAAGGATTTGCGTACCGATTATGAAACAGGAAATACATCTGCAGTATTAAATGGTGAAATCGATGAATTTATCGAAGCCGGAATTCGCTGGCGCCGTAGTTCGTAATTCCTGAGAATGTGCTGATCTATTTTTCTCAGCAAGCAACTCCTTGAAATCCTGGGGCTGGCCATTACTTATCAGGTAACTTGAGTCGAACCGCTGGGACAAAGATACGATTTCTCAGAGCTCTTGCCCTCGAAAAATATGTATCTATCCTCTTTCTGTTCAATCTCACACATTTATTACGCTCACGACCCCACGACATCCAAGGAATTCAGCCTGCCTTCCATAAACTAAGCGCAGGTCGAAGGTGGTTCCCCGAAATCCACCCCGCAGATGCAATGGGAGATTCAATGATTCGCTTTGAGAATGTCACCAAGATTTATCCAGGTCAGGAGCGCCCAGCTCTTGATTCTGTAAATCTTGAAATCGTTAAGGGCGAGTTTGTTTTCCTTGTCGGTCTTTCAGGTTCAGGTAAGTCAACTTTCTTGCGTTTAGTTCTTCGCGAAGAACGTCCAACATCTGGTGCGATTCATGTGGCAGGCAAAGATCTCGGCACATTGTCTAAGCACAAAGTTCCAGAGCTGCGCCGTTCGGTAGGAACTGTTTTCCAGGATTTCCGCCTGCTACCTAACAAGACAATTTCTGAAAATGTTGCTTTCACTTTGCACGTTTTGGGATATTCGCAAAAAGAGATCAACCGCGAAGTTCCAGAAGTTCTAGAGCTAGTTGGTTTGGAAGACAAGGGCGATCGTTTGCCATCAGAGATTTCAGGTGGAGAACAACAGCGTGTGGCAATTGCCCGTGCATATGTAAGCCGCCCACCAATTCTCATTGCAGATGAACCAACAGGAAACCTTGACCCAGCAACATCTGTGGGAATCATGAAATTACTTGATCGCATTAACCGCGAAGGCACAACAGTTTTGATGGCAACGCACGATGCTGGCATCGTGGATCAGATGCGCAAGCGCGTTATCGAACTAGATGGTGGACATGTAATCCGCGATCAGGTTCGTGGTGTTTACGGGTACACGGGTTAAGGGCGGGGAGAGAGAACATGCGCGCACGGTTTCTTCTAAGTGAGGTCCGGATTGGGCTTCGTCGTAACTTAACTATGACCTTTGCGGTTGTTGTCACAACTGCGATCTCATTGTCTTTGCTGGGTATCGGCCTTCTTGCTAACGCACAGGTCAACGCAATGAAGGATTATTGGTACGACAAGATTGAAGTATCTGTATTCCTCTGCGGAAACCTTTCTGATTCATCATCATGTGCTGCCGGGGCAGTAAGTGCGGATCAGCGTTTGTCTATTCAGCAGGATTTGCAAGAGATGAGCGTTGTCGACAGCGTTTTCTATGAATCACAATCACAAGCATTTGTTCGTTTCCAAGAGCGTTTCAAGGATTCAGCAATTGCACAAAATGTGACTTCAGATCAGCTTCCGGAATCATTCCGTGTGAAGCTAAAGGATCCGGAACAATTCTCGGTAATTGTTAGTGCATTTAGTGGTCGTCCAGGTGTTGATGTTGTTCAAGATCAACGGGCGATCCTTGAGAAATTCTTCCAACTATTGGCGGTGCTTCGAAACGCTGCATTAGCAGTCGGTTTTGCATCGGTACTAACCGCTGCGCTTTTGATTTCTAACACCTTACGTATCGCAGCGTTTAACCGGCGCCGTGAAACAGGTGTAATGAAACTTGTTGGTGCATCGTCATGGT
>DAIMZE010000037.1:0-6226 GCA_036734125.1 Candidatus Planktophila sp. | reverse complement strand
GAAAGGAGCAGTCGATGAGCAATGATCGCTTTGCATCAGCACATGAAATGGTGCGTGAGTATGCAGAACTAGAAGAAAAGATGGCTGATCCTTCTATTCACGAAGATCAAGCCAATGCTCGAAAGCTTGGACGTCGTTACGCGCAGTTGGGTCCAGTTGTTGCAGGCTTCAAAGCGTGGAAATCATCTGAAGATGATTTGTTGGCAGCAGCTGAACTTGCCGCTGTCGATCCAGATTTTGCGGCTGAAATTCCTGCACTAGAAGCAGCGCGCGATGCAGCGGCTGAAAAGCTTGAAGAGTTATTGCTGCCACGTGATCCCAATGATGATCGCGATGTAATTTTGGAAGTTAAAGCCGGTGCAGGTGGAGATGAGTCCGCCTTGTTTGCTGGCGATCTGTTGCGTATGTACATGCGCTATGCAGAAAAGCACAACTGGAAAGTTGAAATTATTGATGCCACTGAAAGTGAAATGGGTGGATATAAAGATATTTCGGTAGCGGTTAAATCAAAGGGAACAGCTGCACCTGGAGAATCTCCATATGCGCGTTTGAAGTTTGAAGGTGGAGTTCACCGTGTACAACGTGTGCCAGAAACAGAAAGCCAAGGGCGAATTCATACATCTGCAGCTGGTGTTTTGATCCTTCCTGAAGCTGAAGAAGTCGATGTCGAGCTGAATATGAATGATGTACGCGTAGATGTGTACCGCTCATCAGGTCCGGGCGGACAATCAGTTAATACAACTGACTCTGCGGTGCGTTTAACTCACGTGCCAACCGGAATCGTTGTTTCTTGTCAGAACGAGAAGAGCCAGTTACAGAACAAGGAATCTGCGCTGCGTATTTTGCGCGCACGTTTGTTGGCTGATGCTCAGGAAAAGGCCGAAGCTATTGCATCTGCAGAGCGTAAGAGCCAGGTTCGAACAGTGGATCGTTCAGAGCGAATCCGCACATACAACTTTCCGGAAAACCGAATCAGCGATCACCGCGTTAACTACAAGGCAAACAACTTGGATGCGGTTTTAAATGGCGATTTAGATGACATGATCCAAACTTTGCTAGATGCTGACAAAGCAGCACGTTTGGCTAACGCAAACTAAAATGCTCAGCAGTTCAATGAACGTTAGGGAGATTCTGCGCGATGCGAAATCGCAGTTAGCTGAATCTGGTATTTCCGAAGTTGATGCAGAACATCTGCTAGCTCATGTCCTAGGACTTTCGCGCATGGATCTTCACAACCCAGTTTTGGTTGAATCAACCTTGCTTGCATTTCAAGACAAGGATGTTCTAGAAGAACAGTTTTACGATTTGTTAGATCGTCGACTTAACTTTGAACCATTGCAGTACTTAACCGGTGTGGCTGGGTTTAGATACTTAAACATTGAAGTTGGCCCAGGCGTTTTGGTGCCGCGTCCAGAATCCGAGTTACTGGTCGAAGCGGTGTTGCAACATATTGAAAATCTTCCGGCACCAGTAAGCGTGATCGATCTAGGTGCCGGTTCAGGTGCGCTGTCACTGGCAATTGCAACCGAGGCACCAACTACTCGAGTTATTGCAGTAGAAAAAAGCCCCGAAGCCTTGGTCTGGCTAAAGAAGAACGTCTCGGTAATTGCTGAAAATGTACGAGTTGTAGAAGGCGATGTGGCAGATGTTTTGCCTGGCATTAAATGCGATGTTGTTATTGCTAACCCTCCGTATGTTCCTGATTCACAAGAGTTGCCCCGAGATGTTGCGGGGTTTGAACCTCACATTGCTTTGTTTGGTGGCCCTACAGGGATGGAAATTCCGCAACAATTTATTACGGCCGCGGCTCGCCTTTTAAAATCTGGGGGAGTTCTAGTAATTGAACATACTGAAGATCAGGGCGGTGCGATTGCGGCTGCGTTGTCAGTAGATTTTTCAGAGGTTGCCCTGCATGATGACCTAGTAGGAAGACCACGTTGGACTAGTGCGGTGAGGAGGTAGCCATGGCTAAGGAAATTGATTTGAAGAAAGGCGAACTTTCTCGTCACGTTAACAAGGCTGCTAAAGCTATCGCCGATGGTTTCATCATCGTTATCCCAATGGAACATAGCTACGCGTATGTATGTGATGCTTTCAAACAAGATGCGGTTCGTGCGATGCATGTATTGCGCGGAGATCCATTGTTTACCGCAGCTCAAGTAATTGTTGGAAGCGTTAAGACAACTGATGGAATTATTCGTGAGACAACTCCTGAAATTAAAGCTTTGATGAAAAAGTTTTGGCCCGGAATGTTGTCACTTAATCTTCGTCCACAACTTGGTCTTAGCTGGGATCTTGGAGATAACAATCAACTAGATCGCGTCAGCGTACGAATTCCAAAAGCAAAGTTTGCGAAAGCTTTAGTTACACAAACAGGACCACTTGCTGTTGCAAGTGCAGCACGCAAGGGAATGGCTGCACCAAAATCTCTCAGCGATGTGTGGGTTCTTGAATCAGATGTCGCCCTAAAGTTTGATAATGGAAATCTTCGCAAGGGGCCAATTTCTACCGTCATCGAGGCTGATGAAACCGGTGTGCGGTACCTGCGCGAGGGGGCAATCTCACTTGCAGAGATCCAAGCCATCGTGCCCGGAGCAACAGGCATTTGATCTACTTGCCGTATAGGGTTTAGCCATGTCCGAAACCTTCTATGGCCCAGATTTCAACCTTTTAACTTCGCAGGATCCCGAGATTGCCGCGGTTCTTTTATCTGAACTTAAGCGTCAACAGATGAATCTGCAGTTAATCGCATCTGAAAACTTCACTTCGCGTGCAGTTCTGGCAGCCCTAGGTTCGACGCTCTCAAATAAATATGCCGAAGGTTATCCAGGCAAGCGCTATTACGGTGGCTGCGAAGAAGTTGATAAGGCTGAATACCTAGCGATCGATCGCGCAAAAACATTATTTGGTGCTGAGCATGCAAATGTTCAGCCACATTCTGGTGCATCAGCAAACGTTGCGGTGTATCAAGCATTCACTAAGCCAGGAGACACAGTTCTTGCAATGGACTTGGCACATGGTGGCCACTTAACACATGGTTCGCCAGTTAACTTTTCAGGCAAGTGGTTCAGCATCGAGTCCTACGGAGTTCGCCAAGATAACGAGTTGATTGATTACGACCAACTCCGCGAACAAGCGATTCGTACAAAGCCAAAGATGATTTGTTCAGGTGCTACTGCATATCCATCACTTGTTGATTTTGCAAAGATCCGCGAAATTTGCGATGAAGTCGGCGCAATTATGTGGGTAGATGCTGCGCACTTCATCGGTCTTGTTGCTGGAAAAGCGATCCCATCACCTGTTCCTTATGCCGATGTTGTTTCATTTACGACACATAAAGTTTTGCGTGGACCACGTGGCGGAATGATTTTGGCTAAAGCACAACATGCTGCCGCTATTGATAAGGCGGTTTTCCCGGGAATGCAAGGCGGACCGATTATGTCTGCAGTTGCTGGCAAAGCGATCGCTTTGGCTGAATGCGCAACGCCTGGTTACCAAAAGTATGCAGCTGATGTCATTGTTAACGCAAAGGCACTTGCAGCAGCACTTGAGGCCGAGGGTATGCGTGCAGTATCTGGCGGCACTGAAACTCACCTTGCGTTAATGGATATTCGAAGCACGGGAGTTACCGGCAAGGTTGCAGATGAGCGTTGCGGAGCTGCAGGAATTGTTATGAACAAGAACTCGATTCCTTATGATCCAGAAAAGCCAGGAATTACTAGTGGTATTCGTGTTGGTTCTCCTGCAACAACAACACAGGGAATGGGTGTTGAAGAGATGAAGCAGATCGCGTCATTGATTTCCCGCGCAATCAAGACTGATGATGCATCGGCACATGCTGCGATTAAATCTGAAGTTCATGCACTCACTGCCCGTTTTCCTATCTACCAGGCGTAATTCCCTTCAATGCGCGAGTACTTAATCACCCTGCTAATTTCGGCAGCGTTGTGTTACTTAATTACTCCGATAGTTCGCAGCCAAGCGATTCGCTTTGGGGCGGTCGCTTCGATTCGTGCTCGCGATATTCACACCATGCCAACTGCGCGCTGGGGCGGTGTTGCGATGTGGGCATCAATGGCGCTGACCTTTGCAATTGTTAATCATCTTCCACTTGTTGGAAAATCCTTTGGGCATGAAACACAGGGAATTTTCTTAGCATCGACAGCAATCGTGTTACTGGGAATGGCAGATGATCGTTTCGAGTTAGATTCCCTAACAAAACTAGCAGGACAAGTTTTCGTTGCAGGCATCCTGCTCATTTACGGAATCCAGATTTTATGGCTTCCAATTAATGGGGTCATCACCTTGCCACCAAGTATTGGTCAGTTATTAACTGTTTTAATTGTCGTGGTCGTTATTAACGCAGTTAACTTTATTGATGGCATGGATGGATTAGCTGCTGGAATCGTGGCTATTTCAGGTATTGCATTCTTTGCGTTTGCTTATTTACTGGCGGTTGATTACGGCTTTAGCCGTGCAGGTGCGCCATCGCTCACAACCGCGGTTTTAGTGGGTATTTGCCTTGGTTTCTTGCCTCATAACATCAACCCAGCCAAGATTTTTATGGGCGATAGCGGATCCATGTTATTAGGTCTTCTTCTTTCAGCTGCGGCAATTACCTTGACTGGCCAAGTAGATCCCAATGCAATTTCTGCCGAATCTCTTGGACCTACTTTGCTTCCGCTATTGCTTCCATTTGCAGTGCTTGCAATCCCATTTTTAGATTTACTGTTGGCAGTTGGTCGGCGCTTAAAAGCTGGACGTTCTCCATTCGCACCGGACAAGCTGCACTTGCATCACCGCTTACTCAGTGCCGGTAACTCAACAAACAAGACTGCAGTCATTTTGTATCTATGGACTGCAACGATCGCATTTCCGGTAACGGTTCTTGCCTTCGCGCCGTGGTGGGTGGCCTTGATTACAGTGGCTGTTTTAATTGCAATGAGCTTTGCAGTAATGAAAAGGAAGAAGAAGGTAGATGCATGAGTGAAAAAAGCAACGAATCACTTTTGCTTCGCGGAGCATTTTTTCCAACACTAATCGTTGGCTTGCTGGCGATCGCTATCTCTGCATTGATTCAGGGACTCAGCGGTTTTTGGGGAGCTCTACTTGCACAGTTCGTTGTAGTGATTTTCTTTGTCATTCATATTGCGGTGTCTCGATTGACCCGAAACTTAGATCCCATTTCGACAATGGCCATGGCGCTTTTTTCTTACTTTGCCAAGTTGTTTGGTTTGGGTTTACTTCTGTGGGCGATCTCCAAATTCACAGAGCGAGAAACCATCAACCGCACAGCTTTTGGGATTACCGCTGTGGCGCTGACCATCGCATGGCTATGGGGCGAAATTGCCAGTTACATGAAACTTCGCCTACATTTGCCCCTTCCTGAGTCCAACAAGCAGCAGTAGATTTACCACCCCGAGGCAAGGAGTTCCCATGGCTAACCGTGAAGAAAACGCAATGTGGTCCATCTTTGGCTATCTCCTATCTGGGTTGATCTTCTGGGGAGGGGTCGGAATTGCCCTTGATAAGTGGCTCAACACTGGGTACTTCACCTTGACCGGCCTGCTGGTAGGAATCAGCGGTGCCATCTACCTAATCTGGCTGAGATTCGGTCGAGAATAACCCCTACAGCCACGCTCAACATCACAGCCCCTGAGCCCATTTCGATTTCTCATAAATAACCCCTCTCCCATAGAGTTGCCCCGTCTTCCCGCCCTATCAATTTTGAGGAGTATGCGTGCGCGTTCAATTGCGTTCTGCCGCTGAGGGTGAGGGTTTCGTCCCACCTAGCAGCAATGACTTCGAACTTCCTCCAATTTTCGGCGACAACCCATACACAACAAAGCCAATTTTTCTGGTTCTGTTTTCTGTAATTTTGATTTCAACATTTTTCATTTTGTCTTCACGTAAGGCTTCGATTATTCCTAGCAAGTTCCAATTTGCAGGCGAATCTGTCTATTCATTTGTTCGCGAGAATCTAGCTAAAGAGGTTATCGGGCATGACTTCCTGCGCTTTGTTCCATACCTGTTCTCGCTCTTCACATTTATTCTTGTAAACAATATTTTTGGAATTATTCCTTTTATTCAATTCCCAACGATGTCGCGAGTTTCATTCCCGTACATCTTGGCAATTACAGTTTATTTAGTTTTCCACTATGTGGGTGTTAAAAAGCAAGGCGCATTTAAGTACTTCAAGGAAATCATGTTTATGCCTGGCGTTCCA
>DAIMZE010000036.1:0-6230 GCA_036734125.1 Candidatus Planktophila sp. | reverse complement strand
GTTTTGCTCAGCGGAAATCATGGCGAGATAGCTAAATGGCGCGCAGCCCAAGCCGCAGAGCGCGCAAAGAAGAATCTCTAACCATCAAGTAGAGTTGACCTATGTGCAGATTATTAGCCTTTACATCTCTAGAACGTAAGAGTTTTTACGATGTCGTCGGCGCCGATTTCGAGAAATTCGTTGCCTTATCTGCCGAACATAAAGATGGTTGGGGAATCGGTCACGAAGGTGAAGTAATCAAGGACATTAATCCTGCGAAGGAAAGTAGCCTTCTAGCCGAAACTGGTAAGAACTTAGAGACCGCTGGAGCGCTATTTCACCTGCGCCTTGCTTCTAAGGGAATCACGATCAATATTGATAACAACCACCCATTTACACATGGCACAACAACATTTATGCACAACGGCACGATTCGCCCTTCTGATGCGGCCGAGCAGTTCATTAGTGAAAAATACAAAGCACTAGTAACGGGAACTACCGATAGCGAAAGATTCTTCTATGCGCTGTTGTCGCAGGTTGATGAGCTTGGTTTAGTCGAAGGTGTCCGCACCATTGTTAATCAGATTCGTGCAATTGCAGATTATTCAGCGCTCAACATCATGGTCCAGACTCCTGATACTTTAATCGCGGTGTGTGAATTTAATGATGCCAATCAGAGCGAATGGAGCGGACCAGATCACTATGAGCTTCGCTTCTCGGCGCGCGCAGACGATTTCTTAATTGCTTCTACTGGTTGGGGAAATACTGATTGGCAGCATCTTGATAACCATCAGATGCTGGTTGTGGATCGTTCGACGCTTAAGTATTCAATCTCGGCTCTATGACCCGTACGTACACAGTCGAAACGTACGGCTGCCAAATGAATGTCCACGATTCTGAACGAATTGCAGGATTACTGGATGAAGCCGGGTTTATTCCGGTAACGCAAGGCGAGCAAGCCGACATTGTTGTCTTTAATACCTGCGCAGTCCGCGAAAATGCAGATAACAAACTGTATGGAAACTTGAGTTTTCTAGCGCCCATCAAAAAGGCTAATCCCAATATGCAGATTGCTGTTGGTGGTTGCCTTGCGCAAAAGGATCAAGCAACGATTCTAAAGAAAGCGCCATATGTTGATGTTGTCTTTGGTACGCACAACGTTGGATCTTTGCCCGTCTTGCTTGAACGCGCTCGAATCGAAGAAGAATCGCAGATCGAAATTCTAGAAGCGTTGGAGCATTTCCCTTCAACGCTGCCGGCCAGACGTTTGTCAGCTTTTTCTTCGTGGGTTTCAGTTTCAGTGGGTTGCAACAACACCTGCACTTTTTGCATTGTTCCCGCATTACGTGGAATCGAAAAAGATCGCGATGAAGCCGATATTTTGTCCGAAGTTAAAGCCCTTGTTGACCAAGGGGTTATTGAAATTACTTTGCTAGGCCAAAATGTAAACGCCTATGGTGTGGATTTTGGAGATCGCCAAGCCTTTGCCAAGCTGCTTCGCAAGTGTGGCGAAATTGATGGACTAGAGCGGGTTCGCTTTATGTCACCGCACCCACGAGATTTCACCGATGATGTCATCGAGGCTATGGCTCAAACACCTAACGTTATGCCTCATTTGCACATGCCTTTGCAATCTGGTTCAGATCGAATTCTGCAACACATGCGCAGGTCATATCGAACCGATAGATATTTAGGAATTCTAGATCGCGTACGGGCAGCTATTCCACATGCTGCCATTACAACTGACATCATCGTTGGTTTCCCAGGTGAGACCGAAGAAGATTTTCAGGCGACATTAGATCTTTGTTCTACAGCGCGTTTTACCGCTGCCTATACCTATCAATATTCAAAACGTCCTGGAACGCCTGCCGCGACAATGCCTGATCAAGTTGCGGCAGAAGTAGTTGGCGAGCGATACACACGCTTACACAACCACCAACAGTCAATTTCCTTGTCAGTAAATCAAGAAGCAATTGGTACTACCCACAAAGTATTAGTGGGTGATTACGAAGGTCGCCGCGATGAGGCGCAAGAACGTTTAACTGGTCGAAGTGAAGACTTTAGATTGGTTCACTTTGACAACAAGTTTGTCGCCCGCCCCGGTGATGAAGTAGAAGTAAAGATATCCGAGGCTTCTGCGCACTACTTAATTGGTGAGCCTCTATCGGTTCGTCAAACCAGGGGAGCCCAAGCACATCAAGTGAGAATTGAAACCCCAGGGCCTGCATCGACCATGCTTGGAATCCCAACGGTTAAGCGATGAGATTGATAGTCATTTGTGGTGCAACCGCCACAGGCAAGAGCGACTTGGCCGTTTCACTTGCTCATGAGATAAATGCCGAAGTAATAAATGCAGATTCTATGCAGCTGTATAAGGGTATGGACATTGGCACCGCCAAGATAACAATGCAAGAGCGCAAAGGCGTTGCGCACCACATGATGGATCTGCTTGAAGTTAATCAAGATGCCAATGTTGCCTGGTATCAAGAAAACGCTCGCTCGATGATTTCAGATATTCATGCTCGGGGTAAAGATGCAATCATTGTTGGTGGCACAGGGTTGTATATCAAAGCGATCTTGGATGAACTCAACTTTCCCGACACTGATCCGGTAGTTCGAGCAGAACTTGAACTTGAATTTGCGACAAAAGGAATTGGACCACTCTTTGAACGCCTAGAAAAACTAGATCCGGCCGCAGCGTTGGCGATCGATAAAGCTAATTCTCGTCGTGTGATTCGCGCGTTGGAAGTCATTAAAATAACTGGCAAACCTTTCACTGCAAACTTACCCCGCGAAGAAAGTTCACGGTATCCAAGGGCGCAACAGTTTGGGCTAGTAATGGATCGCGATACTTTGTCAGAGCGAATCTCTGCGCGCGTTGATCGCATGTGGGAGCAAGGTTTGCTCCAAGAAGCAGAAAAACTAGTGGCTGCCGGAATCATGCAGGGAACTACAGCTCAACGAGCCTTGGGTTATGCGCAAGTGATTGCTCAGATTGAAGGCAAGGTAACCGAAGAAGAAGCTCAGGAAGAGACTAAAAGAGCAACCAGGCAGTATGCCCGCCGTCAAGAAACTTGGTTTTCTCGCGATGATCGCATCACCTGGATTTCGCCGGTACAAAACGCCCTCGAGCGCATCCTTGAATCGATAAACTAATAACAATGATTGCAACGTATGGCCACGGTACCGAAAACGATTTTGTACTCGTTTTCGATCCTAGTGATGAACACTCCATTACAACTGCCCAAACGGCGGCGATATGTAATCGAGAAACAGGCATCGGTGCTGATGGTTTGATTCGAATGATCAAACGAGAAGGCAAATGGTTTATGGATTACCGAAATGCCGATGGTTCTCTTGCCGAAATGTGCGGAAATGGCATTCGAGTCATGGCCAGGTACTTGGTAGAACGTGGGCACCAGCCTGAAGGAATTTTTGCGATCAATACCCGCGACGGAGTTAAGCATCTACGCGTTCCACTTGTAGATGACATCTCAGTAAATATGGGACAAGTTACTGATGAAGGCGAAAGCATTACTGCTGGTACAAATGGACATATTTGGAACGGCTACAACATCAGCGTTGGAAACCCCCACGCAGTTGTTTTTGTTGACGACATGTCTGAAATTGGTGAACTCAATGAGCCCCCTGTTGTGCGTCCACGCGATTCATATCCAGAAGGTGTAAACGTTGAGTTTGTAAAAATTACCGAAGGCAACTCAATACAGATGCGCGTCTTTGAGAGAGGCTCTGGTGAAACTCGATCATGTGGAACCGGAACCTGCGCCGTAGCTTTAGCTGCAACCTTGCACACAAAGGGAAGATTGCCGGCAACCTGGATTATCAACCCACCAGGTGGCCGACTTGAAGTTTCAATCGATGGGCATTCAAATGCAACTCTCACAGGCCCAGCTGTTTTAGTTCGAGATGTAGATATCTCGAGGTTTCTTCTTGAGTAAAGATTTTGATTTAGAGTTTGAGAAACTGCTTCAAGAAAGTGCCCGAGTCGCGGCCGAATTTGATGCAAGTGAAGAAGACAAAAACATAGATCAATCTCAAGAACTCTCCGAACGCCATGCACTGCGCCGTGTTCAAGGCTTTTCAACTGAACTTCAGGATATTTCCGAGGCTGAATATCGCCAATTACAACTAGAACGAGTTGTTCTAGTTGGTGTGTGGACCGAAGGCACGATCAAGGATGCTGAGAATTCTTTGGCAGAATTAAAAGCCTTGGCCGAAACTGCAGGATCAGAAGTTCTGGAAGGTTTGATTCAACGACGAGATAAACCAGATCCCGCGACATACATTGGTTCTGGAAAAGTCGTCGAACTCAAGCAGGTTGTAATGTCCACTGGCGCAGACACAGTTGTGTGCGATGGTGAGCTATCGCCATCACAACTTCGACAGCTCGAAGATAAATTAAAGGTAAAAGTTGTAGACCGAACCGCGCTGATTCTTGATATTTTTGCTCAGCATGCCAAGAGCAAAGAAGGTAAAGCTCAAGTCGAATTAGCACAGATTGCATACTTGCTTCCACGTCTGCGCGGTTGGGGTGATTCACTCTCGCGCCAGGTAGGTGGACGAGCTGCAGGTGGTGCAGGTATTGGTGGACGTGGACCAGGTGAAACAAAGATAGAAACAGATCGCCGTCGCATTAGAGACAAAATGGCAAAACTTCGACGCGAGATTGCCGAGATGAAAATATCTCGCGACACTAAACGCCAAGAACGACGCAGATTCAATATTCCATCGGTGGCAATTGCTGGATACACAAACGCAGGTAAGTCCTCGTTACTCAACAAATTGACCGATGCCGGAGTTTTAGTTGAAAACGCACTCTTTGCGACGCTGGATCCGACCGTCCGCAAGACCCAGACAAGTGATGGTCGAATTTACACATTGAGCGACACTGTTGGCTTCGTGCGACACCTGCCACATCAACTCATTGATGCCTTTAAATCAACTCTTGAAGAAGTATCTGAATCAGATTTGATTGTGCATGTTGTTGATGGGTCGCATCCTGATCCATTTGAACAAATCAAAGCGGTCCGCCTAGTTATTGATGAGATCGGCGGAAAGGACATTCCGGAAATCATCGCCATCAATAAGGTTGATATTGCAGACCCAAATGTCATCATGGAAATTCTGCGTAAAGAACCTAACAGTTACGCGTTCTCAGTACGCACCGGCTTTGGTGTCGAAGGTTTGCTGCATGCAATTGAAAGCTCGCTTCCTCGCCCTTCTGTTGAAATTAACGTTGTGATTCCTTATGACAGAGGAGACTTAGTGCACGCAATTCATGAACGGGGTGAGATTTTCTCCGAGCAATACATTGCAGAGGGAACCTCAATTCATGCCCGTGTAGATGGTGGACTAGCGCAGAGAATCGAAAAATCTCAGCAATGAGTGGGGAATAACCCCGACACGCCGAGTGTTATAGAGCATGGAAGGCTTGAAGTGCGCCATGATGCGCCCGCAAGCACTAATTGAAGAGTTAAAGTCGAGAGACTAAAAGGCGGTGAGAGCAATGGCAACAGATTACGACACACCCAGAAAAACTGATGAGGAACTTCATGAGGAGTCTCTAGAAGAACTCAAGGCTAAGCGTGTTGATGCTCAATCCGGTCAAATCGATGTTGATGAAGCCGAAGCTGCTGAAAACCTAGAACTTCCGGGTGCAGATCTTTCAGGTGAAGAACTTGCTGTTCGCGTTGTTCCAAAGCAAGTTGATGAGTTCACATGCTCTCGTTGTTTCTTGGTACATCACATGACTCAGTTAGCTAAGGGCGAAGGCGCTAAAGCTGTTTGTAAAGAGTGCAATTAACTCTTAAGTGCTTTAAGTAGTTCTTGTCCGTTATTTGTTGTGATTAACCAGTACGGAGTTTTGTCTCGGGCATCTGATACCTGAAGCTTTATTGCTTTGCTGCTCCAAAATCTAATTGCAAGATATGCCAAGGGATCTGCATCTCTGGTGCGAATCAACTTCACTTCGGAAGAAGAAAGAACAGTTACTTCTCCAATGTATTTGTGCTCGATAGAAGCCCCGCCGACCCGTAAATGAGTTTGGTCGACCTCAATTTTAAGTGAAGTTTTGAAAAACAGAACAATGAGCCAAAGGGTCAGCGCTCCAAAAGTGATAAGCGCAGGTGTATTTCCAAGGGCTGCCCATACCGATAAGACCAAGGAAAGAAACAAGAAGTACACAAAGGCAACAAGCCATAGTGGTGCACGTATCACTTCTTTATAAGTCA
>DAIMZE010000035.1:0-6530 GCA_036734125.1 Candidatus Planktophila sp. | reverse complement strand
GCACGCATTGATGCCGAAACGATTACTGTTTTGCCAAGTCAACGTGGCCAGATTAAACAATCACTTTTGCGTTTAGGTTGGCCAGCTGAAGACTTCGCGGGCTATGTAGATGGACAAGCCCATGAGATTAGCTTGGTGCAAAAGGATTGGAAGATCCGTCCGTATCAAGAGTTAGCTGCTGAGGGATTTTGGCATGGTGGCTCAGGTGTAGTTGTTCTTCCGTGCGGTGCGGGAAAGACAATTGTTGGGGCAGCTGCGATGGCGCACGCCAAAGCTACAACGTTGATCTTGGTAACCAACACTGTTGCCGCACGTCAATGGCGTGATGAGTTACTCAAGCGCACAACTTTAAATGAAGATGAAATTGGTGAGTATTCAGGTTCAAAGAAAGAGATTCGCCCTATAACTATTGCGACATACCAAGTCATGACCAAGAAAAAGAATGGTGTTTACGCCCACTTGGATCTCTTTGATTCGTATGACTGGGGTTTGATTATTTACGATGAAGTTCATTTGTTGCCAGCGCCAATCTTTCGTTTTACTGCAGATATTCAATCGCGTCGCCGTTTAGGTCTAACTGCAACTTTGGTACGCGAAGATGGCATGGAAGGTGAGGTTTTCTCACTTATTGGTCCAAAGAGGTTTGATGTTCCTTGGAAAGAGATTGAAGCGCAGGGGTATATCGCTCCCGCTGAATGTATTGAAGTTCGCGTTAATCTGACCGAAACTGAGCGTCTGGCATATGCAACCGCCGAACCCGAGAACCGCTATAGAAACTGTGCAACCACACGCACAAAGCGTGATGTAGTTGAAGCTTTAGTTGAAAAACATGTAGATGACCAGGTTCTGGTAATTGGTCAATACATTGATCAACTTGACGAGTTGTCCGAAGTTCTGGGAGCGCCATTGATTAAGGGTGAAACGCCAATTAAAGAGCGAGAGATTCTTTTTAATAAGTTTAGATCTGGCGAGATTAAGTGTTTAGTAGTTTCTAAAGTAGCTAACTTTTCTATTGATTTGCCTGATGCGACTATTGCGATTCAGGTCTCTGGTGCATTTGGTAGCCGCCAAGAAGAAGCGCAACGTTTAGGTCGAATCCTGCGTCCAAAATCAGATGGACGTGGAGCTAAGTTTTATTCTGTAATTTCACGCGACACTATCGATCAAGATTTTGCGCAAAATCGCCAACGCTTTCTAGCTGAACAAGGTTATTCTTACAAAATTATTGACGCTGACGATGTTTTTCAAGGGAAGATCTAAATCTTTCTGGATCTACTCGCCAATAATCATGGTGAATTCCATCGATATGTGTAACTGGAATCTGTTCACCATATAAACCTTGTAACTCTTCATTTCCATCAATCAAAATCTCTTCAATTTCAAAATTCAATTCATCTTTAAGGGACTGTAAAACCTTTAATGCATCTTCACAAAGATGGCAACCAGTTCGGCCATAAATTGTCACGATGGTCATTAATTCGCCCTTTCTAACCTGCTAATTTGCATAGAGAATAGCTATTTCCTACCCCTGACCTTAAACCACGCATTGAGCCCTGATAGCGTGTGACCATGATGCGCATTAAGAAAATGGGGCCTTTTGCTCTTGCTGGCGCATTGATTCTTGCCCTGTTAACTTCACCTTCTGCACCTGCACTGGCTTTCAAACAAATCCCTGCAACAACCTGGGGCCATATCTATGCAGGTACAGAATCCTCAACGACAGTTCCAAGCCCAACGAAAAACAAGAACCTCGAAGTTAAATCTAATTTTCAGGTCAAGTACAACAATTTTCCAGAGTGGGCAAAGAAAGAGATTCAGGCCTCGATCGATATTTGGTCTGCAAACTTTAAATCTTCAGTTGTTATCTCGGTAGATGCATCGTGGGGGCGTTCAAGTTCATGGGGCGTTTTGGGTAGTGCGCGTCCAGGCAGCTTCTTCTCTGCTTTTACTGGTGCGCCTGACCCATCGCTTTGGTATCCCTCTGCACTTGCTAATGCTTTAGCAGGAAAAGATTTAGACAAGAAAAATCCTGAAATAGTTATTCAGGTTAATTCAGCAGCAACATGGAATTCCAGAGGTGATGGTCTTCCATCAAGTAATGAATATGACTTGCAATCTGTTTTCTTACACGAACTTGGTCACGGTCTAGGTTTTCTCTCTAATGATGCTTACGATCCATTTTTTGGTTTAGGAAGTCTGGATCAGCCAACTCCATTTGATGCATACCTTCAAACAAGTGATGGTCGTCGCTTAGCCGATCTTCCAACTCCTTCTAAAGAACTTGGTGTTGCCTTAACAACTTCTTTGGTGTGGTCTGGTGCGCAAGGTATAAAAGCAAATGGTGGCGTTAAGCCCAAGATGTACACACCGTCTCGTTACGAGTCAGGTTCATCAACTTCACACTTAGATGAAGCAACTTTTTCAAAGTCAGGTGCGGATTCTGTGATGACTCCAAGCCTTGATCCAGGTGAAATATTTAAGGAGCCAGGGCCACTTCTGCTTGCCATGATGGAAGATATGCGCAACAAGCCTCCGGTTGGAGTAGCTACAGACCTTCCATTTTCACCACGTAACGCACAAGCATTTACTGCAAATGCATCGGCTTTGATTGCTTTTGATCCACCTGCAAATCTGCGCACAGCGCAAGTCACTGAATATGTTGTAAAGAACTTAAAGACTGGGATAGAAAAGAAGGCTCAATCAAGTCCTGTCCTAATTACAGGGTTAAAGAATGGAACCTCGTACACATTTAGTGTTATCGCTAGAAACTCACTTGGTAGCTCTGAACCTGCGATCACAAAACCGGTGATACCTCAGCCTGCTTGGAACAGTTCGGTTCTTGATAGCGCTGCAGATGGAAAAACTGTTGCGAGCACAACCTTTAACGGAAAACCAGCAATTGCTTATACCGATACCAAGAGCGGTGATCTAAAGCTTGCAACATTTGATGGCAAGAGTTGGAAAAAGGTAACTATCGACGGCGCTGGTGGAAGTAGTGGAAGAACAACCCACAACCTTTCTGGCGCAATAAGTATGTGCGTTAATGGCAGTGGCGTAAAGCAAACTTTGCATATTTTCTATACCGATGCGACTGAGAAGGATCTTCGGTACTCAACTTTCAACGGCAAGAACTTCACTTTCGAAACGGTCGATGGAAATGGTCCTTCTGTAAACAATTACGAGGATCCAATTCGAGTTCGAACATCTAGTGATGTAAGCGTCGCCAACGCATGTGTGGCTTCGGCAAGTGCGGTCCAAGTCTTCTATCGTGATGAATCCCAAGGAGTTTTACTCGGAGCAGTTAAAACCAAAAACGCTTCTTGGCGCTATGAATTAGTAGATGGCGATCGCAAGACCGATGGTCGAACAACCGGTGACGTTGGCTTCCATGTTCAAGCAATTTTTGATGGCAATACAACATATGTTGCTTATGACTCTGTTGTTTCGATGAATCAGAAAAAGGAAATAACATCAGGTGCAATTCGAATTGCAACACGGACATCGATTGAGCCAACAGCGTGGAATTATGAAACGCTAGATATTTCAACTGATGAAGCAATTATCTTTGGATTTGATGTTGCACTAGCCAGAACTTCTGCCGGTGTATTTGCTACGTGGCTGGCAGCTTCTGCCGCGTCGGCACCAAAGCCAGATCAAATTCGTTGGAGCTGGCTCAAAGATTCCACAAAGATTTATAAGTTGACCACCGAAAACTTTGGAACACCAGATAAATACCTAGCTACCGATGGAAAAACAATTGTGTTCAATTGCCAAGAAAGATTGTGTGCTCTAGATACAAGCAAGAAGGATCTTGGCCAATCTGCAATCCGCTTAGTTAGCAGCACCCAAGG
Source organism: Candidatus Planktophila sp. (assembly GCA_036734125.1). Lineage (GTDB taxonomy): Bacteria > Actinomycetota > Actinomycetes > Nanopelagicales > Nanopelagicaceae > Planktophila. The sequence continues at coordinate 2,679 of DAIMZE010000035.1, read as the reverse complement.
CTCTGAACCTACTCAGAGCGCTTGGGTGACTGTAAACAAAATCAAGTATTTGCTTGCCACTATTAATGGAAAGCTTGCACTTCTTAAACCGTAATTTATTACTTAGCGTTACGGCGCTGAATGCGAGTCTTCTTCAGAAGCTTCTTGTGCTTCTTCTTCGCCATGCGCTTGCGTCGCTTCTTAATTACGGAACCCATATGTCACGCTCTCATTTCTAATGTACGCACTGTGTGTGCGGGGGTTTAGGTTACCGCGGAATGAGGGTAAAAATCGAAACCGTATCTGCGCTTGATGTGACCACTAAAAGCCCTAACTCCTTTGAAAGTACCGCTCCAAGCACTTCTTTCTGCCCTATTGGCCCGCTATCAGCGGCTGTAATAGCACCTTTTGCATCAAAGGTCAGAAGCAATGGTGTCGCAACCTTGGGATTCCAATTGAGTTGAGGTGTTGCACCGGTAGAGATAAAAGCTGCATATGTTGATCCAACTGTTACTGCCGGACCTGTTGAAGCAAAACGATAGGTCCACGTTGGTGCAAATGAGGATGAAAACTTTGTTATTGCGGTTTCCGTTTTCCCGCCAGCGACAACTTCGCCTCCTAATAGCAAAGTAGAAGTTGCGCTATTCCAGATTCGCTTTCCTTTAACCGCTGAACTTCGAATAACACTAGTAATTTTCAACGCCTTAGAAATCTTTATAAGTACACCATCAGTTACGCCCGCAACTTTTTTGCCAGCCAAGGTTTCGCTACTTGAGCCCGCCACGGTGAAGCTTCCATCTGTATGGCGCACTACAGCATCAGTGGTCGTTGAAACAGAACCTATTTGTAAGAGTTTGCCAAAAACTGCGGCTTTATCAGAGTTAACAAAGAATCCAGCACTGCCTTTCTCTGTTCCGATGATTCCAACAATGGATGCACCATTTCGATCTACAGAGATGGCAGTTGGAAATACAACTGAACTTGTTGGCAAGGTATTTGTGGAAGCTAGAACGCCCGCAGCAGTAAGTTTCCAGATCGTTACCGCTTGAAGATTGCCAACAGCTGTCGTTTGTGTTGCAGCAGCATTATCAGGATTTACCGGGGTCGCTGCTGGACTTGGTGGAGTTAAACCAAGGGCCAAAGGTGTCGCGCCTGCTATCCAAATGTCGCCTGCGGAATCAACTGCTGCAGCGGTAGCAATCGATGCGGGAGATTGATCTAAAGAAAGGTTCCACAACTCTTTTCCTGTCGTATCTACTGCGCGTGCGTATGCCTTAGACGCCTTGCTTCCATAAACAATCAAACTCTTGCCAGAAACCACTACTCCGCTTACTTCATCTGGTGTGCCCACAGTTGTTACAAGCTGCATGGGCTTTACAGAGATTTTCTTAGGAGCAGCATTAACTGCTGGAGTGAAAAGAAAAGCTGCGATCAAAACTAAGGAAAGTAAGCGTTTCACGCTAATTCCTGCGAACGATCGCGGGCCGCCTTCATTGCTTTTGCAACCATTGAATTTAAGTTGTCATTACCAAAAGATGTAAGGGCTGCAGCTGTAGTCCCATTTGGACTAGTTACATTTTCGCGCAACGTTGTGGCGGTTTTTCCAGACTCGTCAAGTAACTTCGCTGCGCCAACAATTGTTTGAACAGTAAGAGTTGTCGCATCTTTATCAGAAAGACCAAGCTCTTTTGCACCAGCAACCATGGCTTCAACAAAAGCAAAGAAGTAAGCCGGGCCAGAACCACTTGTGGCGGTGACTGCATCTTGTAGATCTTCAGCGACTTCAATTACTGTGCCAGTTGCAGCTAGAAAACCCAGTACAAATTCACGCTGTGCATCTGTAACGCCCGCACCCATAGATGCTGCAGCCATTCCTTTTCCAACCAAAGTTGGAGTATTTGGCATTACCCGAACTACAGGGTTACTGGTTCCAAGGCCATTACTAATGAATGAAATTGTCTTACCCGCAGCAAAGGTAATTACAACTGCTTTTGGATTGATTGAGCCTTTAACATCTTCAAGAACTGTCGCCATATCTTGTGGCTTCACAACCAACAAAAGTGCATCTGCATCCGAAACATTGGCAGATACTGGTGCCACCTTTATCGCATACTTAGCGACCAGCTCTTGTGCTCGCTCTTCTCGCTTTTCAGAGATAGTGATGCGATCTGGGTTAACACCAGATGAAATCAAAGCAGCAATAAGGGCCTCACCCATTACACCGGCACCGATTACGGCAACCTTTGATTGCTGATCCATGTAACAAGTCTATCCTTTATGCCTGTAGGCTCTGCGACTATGTCAGAAGTTAAAGCAGGATTTGCGCGTGATTGGGTTGAGTTTTTTGACCCCAATGATGCAGAGACAATTTTTAAGTGCGATCTCACTTGGTTAACTTCCTATTGGACTTGTATTTATGGCGATGGTTGCCAAGGTGTCTTTAAGAATCAACCAAATTCGGGTTGCTGCACCGAAGGTGCGATGTACACCGATGAAGATGATGAAGCGCGCACAGTTAAAGCTGCTGCTTACTTAACTCCAGAAATGTGGCAGTTCTACAACGAGGCTCGCCCAAAGAAGCCTGGCGGCCCATTACGAATTTCAGAAAAAGATGAAGATGGCGAACGCAAAACTCGTCGCGTGGAAGATGGCTGTATTTTCTTAAACCGTAAAGGTTACGAAGCAGAAGGTTTCACTGGA
>DAIMZE010000034.1:2750-6799 GCA_036734125.1 Candidatus Planktophila sp. | reverse complement strand
CAACAAGGGTGGCGCTAACTACTGGGATTCAGCACCTGCTTACTGGACAGCTGTTCTGATTGATGGCAAGGATGCAGTTCGTGAAGCATCAAAGCTTGCATCAATCTGGCGCACTAACACCGATGGTGGCAAGGGCGATCTCTAATTAATTTGATGTAATCAAATTAAGTTGTACAAGAGGGTGAAATGAGTGATGCGGGCGGCAAAACCGCCCGCATCACTCATTTACCAACAATGAATTAACAAGAACAGGAAAACACATGACTTACCTAATAAGAGGCAAAGTTGCCCTCTTTATAAAGGTAGTTGTTGTGACCCTGATTGCTTCAATTCTTTTATTACTTGCTCAGAGCGCTTTTGCCCAGCGTGAATATGTAATCTCTGGCTTTCTTGCAATTTCAGTTTTACTTCTTGCTCTGACTTACTTAAGTAAGATTTCAATTCCACTTAAATTCTTTATTCCAGGAATTCTTCTTCTGACCGCCTTTGTAATTGGGCCAATTTTGTATACCGTGACAATGTCAGGATTTAATTACAAAACTGGAAATATTATTTCGAAAGAAGAAGCAATTGTTCAGATCAAGGTGCGAGCAATTGAATCAGCACCATCTGGGCTTAGCTTTGACATTAAATTAGGTAGATACGATGGCGAGCCTGCGATCTTGGCTTCGGATATCAATACCCCTGAATACTTTATTTCAACAAAGAATGATCGAATCCCACTAGTTGCATCATCATTGACCTTGAACGAATATGGTGTGGCGGTAGAGGCTCCTAACTTCACTCCGCTCAACGACTCAGAGTTTGCAAATGCTGATAAAGAGTTCACGGGAACTCGCTTCGCTTTTGACGATCAATACTTCATTGCGCTCGAAGGTTTTGAAGCCGGAGTTGTGTCGCAGGAAGTATTGGAATTTCTCCCTGAAACTGATCAATTCAAGAATCTATTAACAGGTGCTATTTATACCGATAATGGCCGCGGAAACTACGCGCTGGCAGATGATAAGAGTGCGATTTTAGAACCAGGATGGCGAGCACCTATTTGGTTTGAAAACTATGTAAATATCGTGAGTGACCCTCGAGTCCGAGAGCCCTTGATACGCGTATTTATCTGGACAGTGACTTTTGCTTTCTTGACCGTGCTGACAACTTTTGCTTTAGGACTTTTGTTGGCCTTAGCACTCAACAAACCAATTCATGGGCGTCGCATATACCGTTCAATTTTAGTTCTGCCATATGCGATGCCAAGTGTTATGAGTATTTTGATCTGGGGTGGAATGTTTAACACCGAATTTGGTGCGATAAACACCTTGCTCGGTACCGACATTGCGTGGTTTTCAGATCCCAACTTTGCGCGAGTTGCCGTCATTCTGGTCAACCTATGGCTTGGTTTTCCATACTTCTATTTGATCTCTAGCGGTTCACTTCAAGCAATCCCAAGTGAGTTGTTAGAAGCTGCAGCGATTGATGGTGCAAACCCACGTCAGATTTTCCGCAAGATTACTTTGCCGTTGTTGCTTCAGATTCTTTCGCCACTATTGATTGCATCCTTTGCCTTCAACTTTAATAACTTTAATTTGATTTTCTTGCTCACTGGTGGTGGCCCTCGCAATGAACTAGATGGCGAGATCGCCGGTGCTACCGATATTTTGATTAGCTACACCTACAAGATTGCCTTTGGATCAGGTACTCAGGATCTTGGTTTAGCTAGTGCTATTTCATTGATCATCTTCATCCTGGTTGCCTCGATCTCGCTCTATAGCTTGCGAAAGTCCAAAGTATTGGAGACCTTCGCATGAACAAGTGGCTGAAGCAGGATTTATGGCGACATGTAGTCGGAATTATCATCTGTTTGTTTGCGCTATTTCCATTGTATTTAGTGATTATTTCTTCCTTTAGCTCATCCGGTAGCTTGCAGTTGAGCTCCTTCTTGCCTCGAGAAATATCTTTTGCAAACTACAACAAGTTGTTTAATGATCCAACGATTCCTTACTTAACGTGGGTTAAGAACTCACTACTTATCGCTGGCTCTGTGGCGGTGTTCTCAGTAATGATCGGAACCGCTTCAGCTTTCGCTTTTAGCCGTTTGAAATTCAAGGGACGTAAATTTGGTATCCAACTGTTGCTGTTAGTGCAGATGTTCCCGGCAATTCTTGCGATCTCTGCGGTCTACGTGATTATGGAGCGTGTGTATAAGTTCGCACCTGAAATTGGTTTAGGTACGCAACCAGGTCTTTTGTTGGTTTACCTGGGCGGTGCAATGGGTGTGAATATTTGGCTACTTAAAGGTTTCGTGGATTCGATTCCGGCAGAGCTAGATGAAGCAGCCAAGATTGATGGAGCATCCGAAGTTCAAACTTTCTGGCTGATCTTCGTTCCGCTTGCTTCGCCTGTTTTAGCCGTCGTTGCGCTGCTTAGCTTTATCGGAACCTTCAACGAATTTATCTTGGCTCGTTTGTTCTTAGTTGATATGGAAAGCAGAACGGTTGCTGTTGGTTTGCAGCAGTTTATCGGCGGCCAATACTCACAAAACTGGGGACCATTTGCCGCCGGATCTATTCTTGCTTCAATTCCTATCGTCATTATTTTCTTGTCATTGCAGAAATACATCGTTAGTGGATTAACGGCAGGTTCGGTTAAGGGCTAATGCTGAACAAGCGAGTTAGTTCTTTTGTAGCAATTTTTGTGTGCTTAGTTTTTGCAACTAGCGCAGTAGCGGCGTCGCCATCGATACCCGAAGACCGAGTAGGTCTAGCTAAAGACCTGATTTACTTTGTTTTTCCTGATCGTTACCTCAACGGCGATACCAGCAATGACAAGTTCGCCGGATATGACCCCAAAGACACCGCCTTTTTTCATGGTGGCGACCTCAAGGGATTAACTGGAACCTGCGCTGCTGGCGACAATGGTTTAGCTCGCATTAAGAAATTGGGATTTACCGCGGTTTGGGTTACTCCACTAGTAGTTCAGCAGAAACCAACACCATACGGCGCTGGCTACCACGGCTATTGGGGCACGGATTTCCTTAATGTTGATCCGCATCTTGGTACTAAAGAAGACATGGTGGCATTTGCTGAATGCGCAAAAAAGTTAGGCCTAAAACTTATTTTGGATGTTGTAACAAATCACACGGGCGATGTGATTCAGTACAAGGACAAAGACGCATTTATTCCTTCAGATATGACAAACGCGAAAAGCCCGGCTTGGCTTAATGATTTAAGCAATTATCACAACGTTGGTGACATGAATAGTTGCTGGGGTGAAGGCTCTTGCATGGTGTTAGGTGATTTTTATGGCCTTGATGACATCGCTACCGAAAAGCCAGTTGTCTATAACGGGTGGGCCGATGTTTATGGCAAGTGGATAAAGGATTACAGTCTTTCAGGTTTTCGTGTAGATACCGCTCGACATGTAGATGACAACTTCTTTAAGAATTGGTCACCACAAATTGATGCCGCAGCAAAGTCTGTAGGCATAGATAACTTTACGATTTTTGGCGAAGTGTGGGATGTAAACCCGATTAACCTAATGAACTACATTCGTAGAAACAAAATACAGACTGTATTGGATTTTCCTTTCCAACGATCAGCGGCAGAGTTTGCATCTGGTTACTCTGATGCGACGACAATTGAAAACCTGTTTAGTTATGATGATTTGTATACGACAGCCACAACGAATGCGGCAAATATGGTTACCTTCTTGGGTAATCACGATATGGGTAGAGCCGGAAAGATCATTGAATCCAAGCGAATAAATCCAGCGAATGAGCTATTACCGCGGACTCTGTTAGGGCATTCATTGATGTATTTAACGCGTGGAATCCCATCTGTCTATTACGGTGACGAAGTTGGAATGATTGGTACGGGTTCAGGTAGCGATCAATTGGCCCGTCAGGATATGTTCTCAACCAAGGTAAATATCTGGAAAACCGAAAAGCGGATTGGCTCTTCGCCCATCGGTACCGGAAATGCTTTCGATGTTACCGATAAGCATCCCATTGCTAATCACTTAAAAGTACTGGCCAATTTACGTGCGGCAAATCCAGCGCT
>DAIMZE010000034.1:0-2650 GCA_036734125.1 Candidatus Planktophila sp. | reverse complement strand
TAGATTTCTTAACTGGTTACTACGAGACCAAAGCAACGGTCACAACAAAAGACATGGCAAAGGTAACTTTCTATATCCGAACTTCAACTGATCAGCCATGGAGCTCACATGGAACAGATACCAATGCGCCGTATTCGGTGTTTGTAGATCCGCTGGATTTTGAAGGAAAGACAGTAGAAATTAAGGCAACTGCCGTCAATTCGAAGGGAGCAAAGTATGAGCTACCAAGTACATCCATCCTTATTCCCGCACCATGATGGCAGCGAACTTTATGTAAGCAATGCCGCACCCAAGATTGGCCAGAAAGTTGTTTTAAAGGTTCGAGTTCCGCACACATATTTATTTGAAAAGAGCTTTGTTCGAATCTACGAAGATGGCGAACCGCGCAGCTATGAGCTGGTTTTAGCAGCAAAAGCGGCTACCGAAGACTGGTACCACGTTGAAGTACCAATCATTAATACACATACCGTGTACCGGTTTGTGTTTGTTTCAAGAGACAAATATGACTGGCTGAACGCTTTTGGGCTTACCGATCATGATGTTCATACAAACAATGATTTTCAAATTGTTGCAGTACCAGCAAATCCTCAATGGATTAACTCCTCAGTCTTTTACCAAATTTTCCCAGATCGCTTTGCAAAGTCGAAAAATGTATACCCGACCCCTGATTGGGCGCATCCACGTGAATGGAATGAACTTCCACGTGGTCGCAGTGAGTTCACGGGTAGCGAGCTATACGGCGGCGATATTCCCGGAGTTGAAGAACATTTAGACCACATTCATGGTTTAGGTGTAACCGGAATCTACTTCACGCCATTTTTTCCATCTCGATCAAACCACCGATATGACGCAAGCAGCTTTACTGAAGTTGATCCAATCCTCGGAGGCAACAAGGCGCTCTTTTCGTTGGTGAAAAAAGCAAACAAATTAGGTATTCGAATCATGGGAGATCTAACTTCTAATCATTGTGGAGCAGGGCACGCGTGGCTGGCCAAAGCTAAGAAGAGTAAAACTGCAAAGGAGCGTTCCTATTTTTACTGGGACAAATCAGTCAAACATGGTTACGTTGGTTGGTGGGGTTTAGCTTCACTGCCAAAACTCAACTTCAATTCAGCTGCGCTTAAAAATGAGATGTACAAAGGCAAGAACTCGATAGTTCGCACATGGATTTCACCTCAGTACGGAATGTCTGGCTGGCGCATTGATGTTGGAAACATGACAGGTCGCCTTGGCGCAGATGATTTACATGATGATGTGATGCATGGAATTCGCCAGGCAATGGATGAAACCAATCCCGATGCTTGGCTCGTTGCAGAAAATGGTGACTTTGTTGCCAGCGATCTCAATGGTCTTGGCTGGCATGGAGCCATGAATTATCAAGGCTTTATGCGCCCAGTATGGAACTGGCTCAATCGAAATTCAGAGATCGGTGGTGGCTTTCAGGGATTGCCATTTGCGATGCCACAAATTTCGGGTCAACAACTTATTAACAGCATGAAGCAGTTCAACGCTTCTGTTCCCTGGAGAAGTGTTACTGCAAGTATGGTGCTGCTAGATAGCCATGACACTGCGCGTTTTCGCACCGTTGTAAAGGGTGATGTTGCTTCGCATTTATCAGCAATGACCATGGTCCTGACATATCCAGGTGTGCCCTCAATATTTGCCGGTGATGAAATTGGGCTTGAAGGTTCGTGGGGAGAAGATGGGCGACGTACCATTAATTGGGAAGATCGTTCACAGTGGGACCACAACTTTATGGACAATGTTCGTCAACTAATCTCAATTCGAAAGAGTAATGACGCCCTTGTAAATGGGGGATTGCGTTGGATTGCAGCAGAGAAAGATTTCATCCTTTATCTTCGCGAATCTAAAAAACAATCAATTCTTGTTTTTGTTTCGCGTAAAGGGGTAAATGCAAAAATAGATCTTTCAGTCCTAGGTTTACGTGTCTCAAAAACTCTTTATGGAAATACTGCAAGTGGTTCAAAGTTTGCCGTTAAGTCAAAGGGTGCGACTGCGGCCATTTGGGAAGTTACGCGCTAAGCCAAAATCTCAGCGGCTCTTGCAGGTATTTAGCCCAAGATCTTTCATTGTGACCACTTCTCTTATAAACCTTTGATTCAAAGTTGTTGGTAAATCCACGTTTGCGCATCAAGGAGTCAACAAAGTTCTGCAGCTGGACATATTCTTTATCTAAACCTTTATCACCACGGCTCATCCAGATTTTGTGAGTTAATGGCAAGGCTTCAACCATAGATCGCGCAAAGTTCTCATCACTAATTACCCAATGTGGTGACAGAGCTAGGGCAGTTCTAAATTTATCTGGGTGCTGAATCGCTGCATACAAAGTTGCCAAACCACCCATACTGGAGCCAATAACAGCGGTTTTTTCAGCTGAACTCACGCCATGAATAGCAGGCACAATCTCTTCAAAAATTTTCTTTAGGTACGCATCTGAGTGCACAACAAGTGTTGGATCCTTGATTGCCCAACGAGGATCAACATATGCACCCGCAGTAAAGAATTTTTCAGGTGCTAAATCCTTAGCTCGCCCCCATGGATTCTCTTTTGTTGCGCTGTGCCACACAGCAATGATTGTTGGGGGTTTGATTCCCTGCTCTTGTGCGACATCGATTGCCGATTGAGCCAT
>DAIMZE010000033.1:0-6819 GCA_036734125.1 Candidatus Planktophila sp. | reverse complement strand
GTCTTTGAAAAATCCAAAGACCTGATCAGGCGCCACTCGTACAGTGGGTAGATCAGAGATTTAACGAGCTTACGAATACTGTCGAACAACTCTGCGCTCCGCAGCGATTGATGCAAATGGCAGGGTGCCCGCCAAAATGAGCCAGATGACCTTCTTTAATGGCCAATGGGCTTTGACTGAAAATTGAATTGCGACAAGTACATAAACTGCATAAACCCAGCCATGTACAAAAGGAATCCAGGCAACTGCCGACTTCCAATCGGGATTATCAAATAGGTACATGACAGGCAGATCTACGAACCACAAAAGTAAGGACATTACGCCGGCGACTATGGCCATAAATCTAAATCTCTTTACTGAGCTGTTCATGGGGTAACTCTACGGCGATAGAAGGGTAGATACAGCACTACTGCGGCCATGAGCCACCAAATGACCACATAAGAAATGTGCTGCCAGTAGTAGCCCGGGATCTTGGGGTTGATCTTTTCTTCAGTCACCCGGGTGCGCAGCAGATCCTGGCCATCGCTAGCTTCGGATCGGGCCAGGATGTAGCCATCGTATAAATCTAAATCTGTTAACCCGACAACAACTGCGCTATCAAGCCGTGAAATAACCCCCGGAACATTGTCTGCTCGATCACCTGATTGGCTCGCAACTAACAAACCTTCAATATCGATATCCATTGATTGCTGGATCTCTGGATTGAGCAAACGTTCTGACCACAAACCTCGTACAACCAGAATTGCTGATCGCTCATCTACTTGGGCTAGTGCAACCTCCCAATCGGCGACAACTCCATTTCCGTCATCTTGATTGGGGGCCTTGAAATTTGCGATGTATTTTCCAGTGAGCGACACAGTTCGGTTAAATGCTTGTGCACCAAGTGCTTGTCGAGGCTGAGCCACAGATTGCAAGGAAACAACATTTGTATCAATTGTTCGGGCGACCTTTAAACTTTCCTTTAAATCGCTAGCGCGCTGCAGTTGCCAAAAACCTAATCCAACAAAAAGCGCGGCAATAGCAAGTACGGCAACACCTTGGAAAATCTTGGTAAGAAGATTATTCGGTTGAGTCATCGCTTCGATCTATGCCCATGAAGCGCTTGTAAAAACTGCGCATCAAAAAGACCACGGCTATCAGCAAAATTCCCACAGTAAGAGAGCCGGCAGATCCCATGAAGATTTCTTCTTGTTCCATGCGATAATCATGTCATGCAAAGCGAAAAGCCGTTCAACTATGAAGAGCGATACGGCGCGACCAAAGCCACACGGTGGCCTGCGGTAGCCCTTGTTATTGCGATTCTGGGAATTGGTTGGCTGATGTGGTCTGCGCTGTATCACTCCAATCCATCGCTTCGATCTCAGCTTGTTTCCTTCACAATTACCGATGATCGATCTGTATCGGTGCGCTACTTCATTGAAAGGCAGGACAGCAATCAAGTGGTGGTGTGCACCCTGATTGCTCGTGACTATGACAAGAATGTTGTTGGGCAGATTGATCAAGAGATTCCTGCAGGTAAATCCAAGGTTGAACTGGTCACTGATGTTCCTACGCGTAGCGAAGCGGTTAATGCCGATGTATCCAGTTGTCGCGCCAAGTAAGTAGCCAGTACCGTTACCCCTTATGACACAGACATGGTTAACCCAAGAAGCCGCAGATCGCTTGCGTGCTGAACTTGCCCAGCTCGAGGGACCAGGTCGCAAAGAGGTCACAGCAAAAATCGAAGCTGCACGTGCCGAAGGTGATTTAAAAGAAAACGGTGGTTACCACGCAGCTCGTGATGAGCAAGGAAAGATGGAAGCGCGTATTCGCCAGCTCAAGCAGATGTTGGAAAACGCTCACATCGGAACTCCACCAGCAAGTGCTGACGGAAAAGTTGGCGCCGGAATGGTTGTTACCGCAATTATTGCTGGCGATGAAATGAAGTTTTTAATCGGCTCACGTGAAATTTCTTCAGGTGACTTGGATGTTTACAGTGAAAAATCACCACTGGGTGCAGCTGTCCTTAACCAAGAAATTGGTGCAAAGGTTTCTTACACAGCACCGAACGGTCGCGAAATCTCAGTAGAAATCGTTGCCGCCGAGTTCTATCTCTAAATTAGCTTGAGTAGTTTTTGTATTTACGAATACTCAGCGGAATAAAGATCGCCATCAAAACAACCATGTAGAGCAGTGATGTCTCTAATGGATGCTGGCTTGGCCAAGAGTTTGCAGTAGCGCCAAATTCATTTTTCAGACCAAACAATTGACGGCAAGCCGCAACCATCGTTGATACTGGATTCCATTCGGCAAAGTACTGCAACGCTCTAGGCATTCCGGTAGTAGGTGCAAAAGCGTTAGATAAGAAGGTCAGCGGGAAGGTGACCAAAAAGCCAACGCTTTGAACTGTGCGGGCTTCTTTCACTGACAGGCCAACCAAGATTCCAATCCAAGACAGTGCGTAGCCGAACATAAACAGAAATACGAATGCCAAAGTCGTTTGAAGAATTCCTGAAGTCGGACGCCAGCCCACTGCATACCCTGCACCGGCCATCACTGTCAGAACCAAGATATTGAGCAGCGCATCACCAAAGGTACGACCGATAATTACCGCACCTCTAGAGATTGGTAGTGATCTAAAGCGATCAATTAAACCCTTTTTCATATCTTCAGCTAATCCAATTGCGGTAGAAGCCAAAGTAAATGCAACGGTTTGCACGAAGATTCCAGGCATCAATAGCTGCACATATCCACCAGGTTGGCCCGTATCAATTGATCCACCAAATACATAGCGGAACAACAACACAAACATAACTGGTTGAATAGTTGAAAAAACAAGAAGTTCTGGAACACGAGCTAATTGAAGTAACTGGCGCTTAGTAATGACTAACGTATCTAGGATCGCATTTCTCATTTTTTGCCGCCTCTCTTCTTCTTTGCAACTGGTTCTTCAACAGTTTCTTCGGCTACGTGGCCCGTTAATGAAAGAAACACATCATCGAGTGAAGGACGCTTCAAGCCGATATCTAGCGGATGGATTTTCGCATCGTCCATGGCTCGCAAAGCCTCCATGAGATCCTTTGATCCATTAAGTACAGGAGCACTTACAGTCCTTAAATCAATATGTGTTGCATGGCCACTGATTTTTGCCACAATCTGATTGGTCTTATCCAAATCTACGGGTTCAACAGTAATTTCTAGACGCTCTCCACCAACCTGCTTTTTCAAAGCATCTGAAGTTCCGCGAGCAATAACTGTTCCGCGATCAATTACAGCGATTTCATCAGCTAGTTGATCGGCTTCTTCTAAATACTGAGTCGTCAGCAGAAGCGTTACTCCGCCTTTTACGAGCTCTTGAATTACCTGCCACATATCCTGGCGACCACGTGGATCTAAACCAGTGGTTGGCTCATCTAAAAAGAGAATCTTGGGCTTAACAATCAATGATGCTGCTAAATCAAGGCGACGACGCATTCCACCTGAATAAGTCTTGATAGGGCGGCGTGCAGCTTCAGTTAAATCAAAACGTTCTAGTAATTCATTTGCGCGATCAATCGAACTTTGTCGACCTAAATGATACAAACGACCAAACATCACCAAGTTATCCCAGCCGGTTAATGTTTCGTCGACAGCTGCATATTGACCTGATAAACCAATTTGTTCGCGCACCTTGTCTGGATGCTTAATGACATCAATACCTGCAACTGTTGCTGATCCAGAATCTGGCTTGAGCAAAGTTGCGAGAATTCTCACAGTTGTAGTTTTACCCGCACCATTTGGTCCAAGTACGCCTAAAACAGTGCCTTCTTCGACATCTAATGACAAATCATTGAGTGCTTTGACCTCGCCATTGCGATAGGTCTTCACTAAGTGTTCGGCTATTACTGACTTCACGGAGTAACCTTACCTTCATGTCTACTGAGAATCCTACAAATCAAGGTACAAGCCAATTATCTCACAAAGAAATTATGGTGATTTTGGGCGGCCTGATGATGGGAATGTTCCTAGCCGCTCTTGATCAAACCATCGTCTCTACTGCCCTAAAGAGCATCGTCGAGGAATTCGATGGATTAAATCACTACACCTGGGTTGTAACAGCATATTTATTGACCTCAACCGCATCTACGCTGTTGTACGGAAAAATCTCAGATATTTATGGGCGACGTATTGTTTTTCAATTCGCAATCATTGTTTTCTTAATCGGTTCATTCCTTGCTGGTGCATCACAAAACATGGAGCAACTCATTGCTACTCGTGCACTTCAGGGCTTAGGTGCCGGCGGTTTGATGGCACTGACATTTGTGATTATCGGAGACATTATTTCGCCACGTGAACGCGGGCGTTATCAAGGTTACTTTGGCGCAGTCTGGGGATTGTCCTCAGTTGCAGGTCCCTTACTAGGTGGTTTTTTCTCAGACCGCGGCGAAATTCTGGGAGTCAGCGGATGGCGCTGGATTTTTTACATCAATATTCCCATTGGAATTGCCGCGTTGGTTATCACCTCTGCAGTCCTTCACCTTCCAAAAAGCAAGCGCGAGCACTCCATTGATTATCTAGGTGCACTTTTGATGGTCTCAGCAGTTACCTTGGTTCTTCTTTCACTAGCTGTTTATGGACCACAAAATGGTTGGGGAGATTCACGAACAATTTCATTCTTGATAATCGGAATCATTTTGACCGTTTTCTTCCTGATGTGGGAAAAACGTGCCACAGAGCCAATCCTTCCGCTACATCTATTTAAGAACCACACCTTCTCTCTTACATCTTTATTGGGAGCAGTCATTGGTGCCGGAATGTTTGGCGCGATCGTGATGCTTCCTTTGTATCTTCAGGTTGTAAAGGGAGATACCGCAACATCTGCTGGGCTGAAATTGATTCCTTTGATGCTGGGAATTGTTACCGCATCGATTATTTCTGGAAAACTGATTTCAAAGCATGGCCATTACAAGCGCTTCCCTATTGCAGGAACCGCGCTGATGACAATCGGTATTTTGTTAATGACTCGCTTAGAGATTGATACACCTTTCTGGCAGATTGCGATTTATTCAATCTTTGTTGGAGCAGGTCTTGGTCTATCAATGCAGACAATTGTTATTGCCCTGCAAAACTCAGTTGATTTCAAGGATATGGGCGTTGCAACCAGTTCTAATACTTTCTTCCGCTCACTTGGTTCTGTTTTTGGAACTGCAATCTTTGGAAGTATCTTGACTAATCGTGTGGGTCATTATTTGCAAAGTAACTTTCAAGAGCTTGCAACAAGTAACCCAGCAGCGCTAAAGGGCTTTGATATGTCTAAGCTTGATGGAATTAGTAGTAACACTGCAGTTCTTAAGACTCTGCCACCAGAGATCCAGGCAACTGCGCTTAATGCCTTCGTAAACTCATTCCACATTGTTTTCTGGGCAGCAGCCCCAATTACTGCGATCGGTTTCTTCTTGGCGCTCAAGCTTCGCGAGGCTCCACTTCGTACAAGTCAAGAGTATGCAGCAGCTCGCGAAGAGGCGGTTGGAGAGTCACTGGGTTGATCCGTTCACCATTTAGGGATCTACCCCGCGAAGTTTCATCACTAGTTGCAGCATCCTTTTTTGTTGCTGTTGGTTTTGGCATTGTTATGCCAGCGATTCCGATTTTTGCTAAATCCTTCGGAGTTAACAACGCTGCAATTGGATTAATGGTTTCAGCCTTTGCCATCACACGTTTTGCATCGGGCTTGATCTCTGGTGTTCTGGTCGACAAATTTGGTGAAAGAGCGGTATTTTCAACAGGAATCTTCATGGTTTCTGCCTTCACATTCTTGGCAGGTATTTCACAGAGCTATGAACAATTACTGTTCTTTAGAGCTGCAGGTGGGCTCGGTTCATCCATGTTTTCCGTTGCTGCAAGTTCAGTAATCCTGCGCTCTGTTAGCGATTCTCAACGTGGACATGCACAGTCGGTATATCAAGGCTCGTTTATTGTCGGCGGAATCGCCGGTCCTGCAATTGGTGGAGTTTTATCCCTTATCTCTTTACGTGCACCATTCTTCGTTTACTCAGCCTTACTGCTGTGTTCAGGATTAGTTGCGCTAATTTTCCTTAAGGGTGATTCGATTGGGGTAAAGACAAATAACAGCGGCACAGAGTCTGTAACAACAATTAGAGAAGCTCTTGCAATGCCACCGTACAGAATCGCACTTGTCTTAGCTTTTATTGGTACGTGGGTTTTCTTCGGAATGCGCGCATCAATTTTGCCCGTCTTCGTTACTGAAGAATTAGGTTCCACAACAGCCATTGTTGGTTATGGCTTGGCAATTTCAGCGATGGTGCAAGGCGCAATTCTTCTGCGCGCTGGGCGTTATTCAGATACGAAAGGCCGCCGAGCTGCATCGATAATCGGTGCCAACATCGTTTTCTTAGGAATCTTGGTTTTAACTTTTGCCATAAACCCTCTGATGTACATACTTTCAATGATCATCCTGGGCTTCGGTGGGGCTTTTCTTTCAATCACACCGGCCAGCATTGTTGGAGACATCATCAAAGGCAAGGGCGGCAAGGTAATCGCGATCTTCCAGATGGCAGGTGATGCCGGAATGATCTTTGGGCCAATCATTATTGGTTGGATCTCGGATGTTTACTCATACCGAACCGCTTTTGGAGCTTCGGCGGTTATCTTCTCTATTGCTTTGATTCTGGTCTATCGAATTCCAGAGACCAGAAATGCCGAAGGGCCCCAGGTTAATAACCTGAAGCCCCTCGATGAAGATCTCTAATTAATTAGATCTAATTAGTCATTTCCGCGCAGGATTGAAAGAACGCGTAGAACCTCTAGGTACAACCAAACGATTGTCACCATAAGTCCAAA
>DAIMZE010000032.1:0-7080 GCA_036734125.1 Candidatus Planktophila sp. | reverse complement strand
CCGCATCTTGAAAAGGTGTGACTTACGTCTTGTTTAAGTAGAATTCTCAAATGCTGGGTGGAATCAACAACGGACTATTTCTGCAATCCTTTGGAGGGTTTGTGGGTCTTGCGCTATTGATTTTGGTTCTTAAATGGGGATTTTCTTCCAATAAGAGATTGATTATCACGCCCATTAAAGCTGGAAAGAAAGATGAATATGGTTTGCTCAAGCCTTTGCAAACTCCTGGCAACTACATCGAAGCCCAAATGAGTTTGCAGAAATTAATCGATGCAAATATCAAGGCAACCTTGACGCAAACCTTGGATGGCCCTCAGTTGATGGTTTTTGAAAAGGATTTAAAGATTGCGGTAGCAGTTCTAGCCAAGTAATTCAGCTAGCAGAGCTTCTACTCGGCCTTTAATCTCATCGCGGATTACGCGAACAGATTCAATCCCTTGTCCTGCGGGATCGTCCAAAACCCAATCTTCGTAACGCTTTCCTGGGTAGAACGGACAAACATCCCCGCAACCCATTGTGATTACTGCATCAGATTCTTCAACTGCTTCTGTTGTCAAAACTTTTGGAGTGTTGTTGGCTATGTCGATTCCAACTTCAGCCATTGCTTCTACTGCAATTGGGTTAATTGAATCTTTTGGGGCACTTCCTGCCGACAAAACTTCTACTCGACCTTGCCCAAGCTCACGCATAAACCCTGCCGCCATCTGTGAACGGCCAGCGTTATGAACGCAGACAAAAAGAACGGTTGGTTTATTTGTCATGTGTCAGCACTTTCACTAATCCCAGACCAATGAGGGCACCGAGAATTTGGGCGGCAATAAATTGAGGAGCACATTCAGGAGCAATTCCAGCAAAAGAGTCACTAAAGGTTCGTCCAATTGTTACTGCAGGGTTTGCAAAAGATGTGGAACTAGTAAAGAAGTAAGCACTTCCGATCCAGGCAGCTACGGCTACAGGGATGACAGTTAAATTCTTTTGAGTAACAAGAAGGTTGATAACAAGGATTAACCCAGCGGTGGCAACGATCTCAGCCAAGTACAGATTGCTTCCGGAACGAAGTTTTGTTGCTGTTTCCACAATCGCATGATCAAACATGGCATTTGCAAGTAAGGCACCTGAAATCGCGCCTAGAATTTGAGCGATTGCATATTGAATGAATTGAAGAACTGAGCTTTTGCCTTGAATGAGATCGACCAAAGTTACGACTGGATTAAAGTGCGCGCCGCTAATTGGAGCAAGGATCAAAATCAAAACTGCCAAGCCAAAGACTGTCGCGGTGGTGTTAATCAGCAGTTGTAGGCCAACATCCTTAGTCAGATCTGTAGCCATGATTCCGGAGCCAACAACAATTGCTACCAAAAGGGTGGTACCTAGGTACTCAGCTAGAAGTTTCTTCATGAGATGAGGTTACTCATTTCTTGGTTAATACAAGGTGAACGCTAGGTTATTTCTGTCAAAGCAAAACCCCACCAGCCAAATTGGCCGATGGGGTTTTGTTTAAGGCTAATTATGAAACTGCGATGATGTCTACAACGAAGATCAAGGTCTCATTTGGTCCGATTGGGCCTGAACCATTTGGACCGTATCCCTTATCTGCTGGGATAACCAAGAGACGACGTCCGCCAACCTTTGCCCCAGGCAAACCTTCTTGCCATCCAGCGATTACACCAGAAAGTGGGAATGTTGCTGGCTGTCCGCCTGACCATGAAGATTCAATTAGCGCGCCGTTAGACCAAGTCATCAATGTGTAATGAACTGTCAACGTTGAAGTTGGAAGAATCTCTGTACCTGTTCCAACAATGATGTCTTGTGTTTGCAAAGTTGTTGGTGCCGCACCTGTTGGAGGTGTAATTGTTGGCGCTTCGCCTGCGTTACCTGTTACCGCTGGAAGTCCTGCTGCTGATCCTGACACTGTGTCATCTCCTCCGAGTGTTGTGAATGATGCAAAACCAATTGCTAACACGGCAAGAACCGCAAATACTTTCAATAGGGTTTTCTTTGGCATGGTTCTCCTTGTTATTCGATTTCGCCGATTAGTTTAAATTCTCCATCACCGATCTGGCCCTGGGAACGATAAAGCTCCAACTTGGCACGGGTATCGGCAATATCAAGGTTGCGCATAGTGAGTTGTCCAATGCGATCTACTGGGCCAAAGGCAGCGTTTTCGGTGCGCTCCATTGAAAGTTTTTCAGGGTGATAACTAAGTCCTGGACCTGTTGTGTTGATGATCGAATAATCATCTCCGCGACGCATGCGAATAGTTACTTCACCAGTAACTGCAGATGCAACCCAACGCATCAGTGATTCGCGAAGCATCAAAGCTTGAGGATCAAACCAACGACCTTCATACAAAAGTCGACCTAGACGGCGACCTTCTGCGTGGTAATTAGCAATTGTGTCCTCGTTATGGATTGCACTTATTAAACGCTCGTATGCAATAAAGAGCAGCGCCATTCCTGGTGCTTCATAAATTCCACGACTCTTTGCTTCAATGATTCTATTTTCAATCTGATCAGCCATTCCAAGCCCATGGCGTCCACCAACTGCGTTGGCTTCCTTCATTAAATCAACAATGTCATCAAATGTCTTGCCGTTAACTGATACGGGGCGACCTTGGTTAAAGGTAATTTTCACATCTTCGGTTTCAATTTTTACTGCTGGATCCCAGAATCGAACGCCCATGATTGGCTGAACTAATTCAACAGAAGTGTCTAAGTTTTCAAGGCTCTTTGCTTCATGTGTAGCACCCAAGATGTTTGCATCAGTCGAGTAAGCCTTTTCGGTGCTGTCGCGGTATGGAAGTCCATGTGCAACTAACCATTCAGACATTTCCTTACGTCCACCTAGTTCGGTGACGAAATCTTGATCAAGCCAAGGCTTGTAGATTCGCAGGTTTGGATTTGCTAGAAGTCCGTAACGGTAAAAACGTTCAATGTCATTACCTTTATAAGTAGAACCATCGCCCCAAATTTCAACTGAATCCTGGTGCATGGCACGAACCAACATTGTTCCGGTGACTGCCCGACCAAGTGGCGTTGTGTTGAAGTATTGCTTTCCACCTGAACGAATATGGAAAGCACCGCAAGCGATAGCTGCAAGACCTTCTTCGACTAGCGCGTTTTTGCAATCAACTAAGCGTGAAATCTCTGCGCCGTATTCCTTTGCGCGACCAGGAACTGAATCAATATCTGGCTCGTCATATTGACCAAGATCTGCGGTGTAGGTGCAAGGAACAGCGCCTTTTTCGCGCATCCAGGCAACGGCCACTGATGTATCGAGACCGCCAGAAAAAGCGATTCCAACCTTTTCACCAACTGGTAATGATGCGAGGACCTTAGACATGTCCTAAGTCTAACGGATGTTAAGAGTCGAAAGTTTCTTCTCTAGGGCAGGTTTAACGCCCCACTGAGCGGTAATTTCGAGGTATCTATCAACATCTATCTGCTCAGGCTTTGCATCCGTCTTTACTGCACGGATCATCAAATTACGAGGCGTGTGTTCTCCCCCAATAAATTCAATTACTTCAACGCGATATCCAACAAGTCTGAGAAGTTGTGCTCTAAATGAATCAGTGAGCAGATCGCCTAGACGTTCCTTCATTAATCCAAACTTGGTAAGCGCTCCCCAAGGTTCAGGAGCTGCATCAATTTGCTTTTGAATATCGTGATGGCAGCACGGAGCAATCAGAAGAAGTTTTGAACCACCATTTACCGCCCATGCGATTGCATCATCTGTTGCTGTGTCGCACGCATGCAAGGCAATTGCAATATCTGCCGTATCTGCAGTTGTCTTTGAAATCTCTTCAGCTTTGAAGGAAATTGTCTTAGCAATACCAAGTTTATCTGCAATCGAATTATTGCGATCTCTAGACTCAGGACGAACATCAATTCCTGTCACAACTACTGGAATACCAGAACTCATTAAGAATTGATGTGCGGCAAAAGTTAAGTAAGCATGTCCACAACCAAGATCTGTAATGCGCAATGGATTAGCCGATGTTGGTTTGTGAATCTGCCCAGCATCTATTGCTGCATTGAGTGCTGGCGACAACAAGCGCAAAAACTCTTCTACCTGCTTGTACTTATCTTGACGTGAAGGCTTAATGACTCCCTTTGCATCGGCGATTCCAACTTCTCGCAAGAACGGGTCATTGGAATCTAGCAATCTGTCTTTCTTTTTATCGTGAGCCAGTTTCTGTTCAGATTGACGCTTTTCAGTGTGCACTTGGGCATCTCCGCTCTTAGTAACTCTTATGGAATACGCCTCATGGGTGCTCTCGACCATCACATTTGCATAACCGCTTTGTAGAAGCTGATCTACTTCAAGGGCCGACGGCAAAAGATTCTTGGTGGTTGTTGCGCGACCATCGTTTTGCATTAACTGCAGGTGTAAAACTTCTTTTATTTCAACAAGACGAATATCGATACGTTCAAAATCAACGCTCATGTTTCTGCGCCTACCCGATAAAACGGCACGAACAAAGGTTGATGTATCTAGAATTTTCGAGGCAGCCTCTGCGAAAGCCTCTTCAAGGGTTATTGGCATCTACTTAGCGAGGTGAAATAACCGCTGTACCCTTTTCATGATCCAGGATAGTTAATGTGTGGTTGGGCAAACTCTTGGCAAAGTCTTCGGCCAGCTTGCGTTCTCCATCACGCTTCACATCATCAATAATGACAATCACTTTTGCTGACAACTTATCTTTAAATTCTTTTAGTGCGGGATATCGAGCCTCTGGATTCTTTGATCCTGGCGGGCCATCGACAATCAGTAAATCGATCTTCTTTAAATCTTTAATAGCTGAAATGTCATACCATTCTGAACCATTTGCATATGGACGTAATGGCGCAATCCGAATTTCCGCTCCTCGTACTTTATGTTCTTTCAGAAGGTCACGAGTCTTGGCACCATATTCCTCAGAGTTATCGATGCTGATTACTTTTCGGGCACCAGATTTTGCACAGACCAAGGTTGAAACTCCTGATCCAAGTTCTACAACTAGTGATGGCCTATTTTTCTTAACAGTTTCGGAAATTAGAAGCAAAAGATCTGGCGAGGCTGCCCAGCTGCGAGTGGCTGGAATTGGCGATTTGAACTGAAGCAGATTGCTTAACTGAATGAAAGCTTCAGTTTGGCGGTAAGCAGTCATTGACATCTTCTTGTTCTCAAGTGCTGCCTTGTTAATCTCTCGTGAAATCTGTTCTGTCTTTTTTGAAACTTTTCCATGGAGGGCTCTTAAAGATCGAACGCAATACAGGATTCCGAGCAAGATTAAGAAAAGTAAGACTGAATAAAGGATTTCCATGCTTAAAGTGTAACGGCATGAATAAACGTTATAAAAGAGAAACATACGAGGGTGAGTTACATCCTTTTTACATTGTCTAGACAATGCTCAATCCGTAGCCTTTCACCATGAAATCCTCGCCGTGGTGGAAGCAAGCAACCATCTATCAGATCTATCCACGGTCCTTTTTTGATAGCAATGGCGATGGAGAGGGTGATCTGCCAGGAATTATCTCCAAGCTTGAATATGTCAAAGAGCTTGGCGTTGATGCAATCTGGCTCAGTCCGTTTTATACATCCCCCAATAAAGATGGCGGCTACGACGTTGCTGATCCTCGCGATGTTGATCCACGTTTTGGAAATTTGGATGATGCTAAAAAACTAATTCAAGTTGCACACTCTTTGGGCTTAAAAGTAATTGTCGATGTTGTTCCTAACCATTTTTCTGATCAACATATTTGGTTCCAGCAAGCGCTAAAAGCCAAAAAGGGTTCTGCTGAGCGAGCTCGCTTTCATTTTTATGATGCTAATGAAGATGGAACTCCACCCAACAACTGGATCTCACTTTTTGGCGGGCCTTCATGGACACAGGTTGAAGATGGTCAGTACTACCTGCATCTCTTTGATTCATCTCAACCTGATCTCAACTGGGACAACCCAGAAGTCGCTAGTGATTACGAAGTTACATTGCGCTTTTGGCTAGACCTTGGTGTTGATGGTTTTCGAATTGATGTTGCACACGGCTTAGTGAAAGAAAACTTACTTACCAACCATCCTGATCCTCAGGGAATAAGCGATGCACTGCGCCTTGATGTTTCTATGGATCCCGAGATTCGATACGCCTTGCTTCCAACTGTTCCTTACTTTGATCGACAAGGTGTTCATGAGATCTATCGCAAATGGCGAAAACTCTTTGACTCTTATAAAGATCGCGACATCATGGCAGTTGCCGAAGCTTGGGTGCATCCCCCAATAAATTCAACACGTTATGTTAGAAGTGATGAACTGCACCAAGTCTTTAACTTTGATCTATTGGATGCACCATTCAAATCAGATTTCCTTTTTGAAGTTGTAAATCGTTCAATTGAACTAATGGATTCTGTTGGTGCACTTCCTACGTGGGCTCTTAGCAATCATGATTCTCCTCGAGTCGCATCGCGTATTGGCGAAGTTCAGGCGCGCGCACTTGCTTTATTTGTTTTAGCGTTGCCTGGCTCATGTTATGTATTTGCTGGTCAAGAATTAGGGCTGCCTGATGGTGAGATTCCAGATTCTTCAAGGCAAGATCCGATTTACATTAGAACCAAGGGAGCGCAAAAAGGACGAGATGGTGCACGTGTGCCACTTCCTTGGAACGGTGATACTGCTCCATTTGGCTTCACAACTGGAAAACCTTGGTTGCCGCTGACTGACAAGTGGAAAGAGCTAACTGTTGAAAAGCAAAGCGTCGATCCAAAGAGCACGTTAAATCTCTTTCGCACCGCCCTAAAACTGCGTGCAGACCATCTGATAGATCAAGGTTCAATCACCTGGCTTGAATCTCCTGAACATGGGTCTAAGAGCGATTCATTATTGGCGGTTCGTCGTGGCAATGTCTCTATCTACATGAATTTGTCCGATTCAGCTGCTGAGGTGGAAATCACTGGAAAGTTGCTCATTGTGAGCGCGGGAATAGTTGATAGTCGCGATGGAAAAGTGACGATCCCCCCTGTTTCAACTATCTGGGTGCATCACTAACTGACAGAATACCGCCATGGAATCAACGAGCACGTGGCTGCTAACTCTTGGAATTCTTGC
>DAIMZE010000031.1:0-7465 GCA_036734125.1 Candidatus Planktophila sp. | reverse complement strand
CTTCTGCTTCTTGTGTGCCATGAAACGCTCTTGCGCTTGGGCGTACTGCTTTTCCCATTCTTCGCGCTGTGTTTCATATCCTGGCTTCCACTCTTGTGAATCAGAATCAAAACCTTCAGGGTAAATGAAGTTTCCTTCTGCATCGTAGCGAGCAGCCATTCCGTACTGAGTTGGATCAAATGCTTCGATCTCAATCTCTGTGCCTTCATTAGCTTGCTTCAATGAAAGTGAGATACGACGACGCTCTAGGTCGATATCGATGATCTTTACAAATAGCTCATCATCAACCTGAACAACCTGCTCTGGGATTTCAACGTGGCGTTCTGCCAACTCTGAAATGTGAACTAGGCCTTCAATACCTTCGTGAACACGAATGAATGCACCGAATGGGACTAGCTTTGTCACAACACCTGGAACAACCTGATTGATTGTGTGTGTGCGAGCAAATGCCTGCCATGGATCTTCTTGTGTTGCCTTAAATGAAAGTGATACACGCTCACGCTCAAAATCAACTTCGAGAACTTCAACAGTTACCTCGTCGCCAACTTCAACAACTTCACCTGGGTGATCGATGTGCTTCCATGAAAGCTCTGAAACGTGAACCAAACCATCTACGCCACCAAGGTCAACGAATGCACCAAAGTTAACGATTGATGAAACAACACCTGTGCGAACCTGACCCTTTTGAAGCTGGTTAAGGAATGTTGTGCGTGATTCTGATTGTGTCTGCTCAAGGAATGCGCGACGTGAAAGAACAACGTTGTTGCGATTCTTATCAAGTTCGATGATGCGTGCCTCAACCTGCTTGCCAATGTATGGAGTCAGATCGCGTACGCGGCGCATCTCAACAAGAGATGCTGGAAGGAATCCACGTAGACCGATGTCAACGATGAGTCCGCCCTTAACAACTTCAATAACAGTTCCGACGACAACTTCGTCGCGCTCCTTCTTGCCTTCAATGTCTCCCCAGGCACGCTCGTATTGTGCGCGCTTCTTGGAAAGGATTAGGCGACCCTCTTTGTCTTCTTTCTGAAGAACAAGAGCTTCAATAATCTCACCGACTTTAACGATTGAGTTTGGATCTGCATCGTGGCGAATTGAAAGCTCGCGAGCTGGAATAACTCCTTCAGTCTTGTATCCGATATCAACAAGAACTTCTTCACGTCCAACTTGAACAACTGCACCTGATACTAAGTCGCCGTCATTAAAGTTTCTGATTGTGCCTTCGATCGCTGCTAGAAAATCTTCAGCTGATCCGATGTCATTTACTGCAATTTGTGGTGTAGACAATTGTGCTCCGTAGGGATAGAAAGTAGTAGTTCCCGCTTTCGCGGCTGAAGGGCAAGGGTACGGTTTCCACGCTCATAAGGGCAAATCCACTTACTTTTTTGAGCGTGAAAGATAGACTGACACTTGCTATGAATAGATATAGAGAACTGATGGCTTTTCCTCAGGTGATTCGCCTTGGCATCAGCGCTTTTCCGGCTCGATTGGCCTACGGAATGATCGGTCTCGGCATCTTTTTCAAAGCTGAGCAAGAGACGGGTTCTGTAGCAATTGCTGGTTTTGCTATTGGTTTGAACTCACTTGCTGGAGCAATGACAGCGGGTCTTCGCGGTTCAGTGATGGACAAGTTCGGGCAGAAATGGCCCATTCGAATTCTTGTTCCGATGTATGCGACTCTGATCCTTTTGCTCAACACCATGCAGACCCGACAATCTATTTTGATCACTGCTTTTATTCTGGGTGTTACTGCTCCCCCCATTAACTTATCGGTTCGACCATTATGGAAGGACATCGTTCCGGAAAGTTATTTGCGAACTGCATACGCATTTGATTCTTCAATGATGAGTAGCACATCAGTAATCGGACCAGTTGTAATCACAGCACTTTCTCTTTCATCTCGTCCCGGTCTTGGTTTAGGCACCACCGCCGCTTTAATGTTAATTGGCGGAATTGCATTGTCACTTACTCCCGCCTCGCGCGATTGGATTCCGGAGAAGAAACAGAAAAATCAGCAACGGTTGTGGCAAGATCGAGCGATTCAATTACTAATGTTTGAAGGCTGCTTTATTGGTTTCGGATGGGGAGTTTTTGATGTTGCCGTCCCTGCCTTTGCAACACAAGAAGGTGTTCAGCACAGGGTGGCGTGGATTTTCGCCTCCTTTGGTGCGGCTACAGTAATTGGTGGCCTCTTAGGCGGTTTAGTGTCAAAGAAATTTGCGCCGCTGTCTGCTTTGCGTCTTGCTTACCTCTTGTGGCTCATCGCATGTCTACCAGTCGCATTTACATATCCCGATTGGACTATGGCCTTAGTTGGTGCGTGCATAGGTTTCCTGGGTGGAGCGGTTCAGGTTTTCTATTTTGAAGTTCTTGAAGCGGTAAGACCGAAAGGTTCGCAAACCGCATCGCTTGGTTGGATTTGGAGTGTTGAAGGTTCCTTTATGGCGGTGGGCGCCGCTGTTGGTGGTGTTGTCTCCGAAGTATTCTCACCTCGAATTGGATTGGCGATGTTGCCCATCATGATCTTTATCGGATTGGTTATTCTCTCAATTGGTAGAGAGCGCTTGAGTGCTGCTAACGATATTCCCACCGATGAAGAAGATCTTCAGGCAATGAAAGATATTTCTAACGAATCCAAATAGTTAGTGCGCAGCCTCATGCCAAGTAAGGCCAAGACCGGCGTTTACATCTAATGGTGCTTTCAGCGGATAAGCAGAACCCATTTCGCGCTTAACTAAAGCGGTGACTATTTCTTCCTCACCTGCAACAACTTCGAGGATTAATTCATCATGGATTTGCAGCAACAAACGAGATTTCAACTTCTCTTTCTCGATCGCTGCTTGAACATTGAGCATTGCCAGCTTAATGATGTCTGCTGCAGATCCCTGGATAGGAGCATTCAATGCCATGCGCTCGGCAACTTCTCTTCTTTGTCTGTTGTCATGCATTAAATCTGGCAAGTATCGGCGGCGACCCATAATTGTTTCGGTGTAACCAACTTTGCGTGCATCCTCCACCACTGTTTTTAAGTAATCACGAATTCCACCGAAACGTTCAAAATATGTGTCCATCAACTGCTGGGCAGCAGGAGGTGAGATATCTAGTTGCACAGCCAGTCCATAAGAAGACAAACCGTAGGCAAGACCGTATGACATCGCTTTCATCTGTCGACGCATTTCTGGATCTACTTCAGATGCTTTAACACCAAAGACAAGACCTGCAACTGTGGCATGAAGATCTTCACCTGAAGCAAAGGCTGCCAATAGTTTTTCGTCGTGGGACAAGTGAGCCATGATGCGCATTTCAATCTGACTGTAATCTGCGGTGAGTAAAGCTACATACCCTTTGCCAACGGTAAAGCAGTCGCGAATCTTTCGTCCCTCTTCGGTGCGCACCGGAATGTTTTGCAGATTTGGTCCAGTTGATGACAAGCGACCGGTGGCTGCAACTGTTTGTTGAAAGTGGGTGTGAATGCGTCCATCTTTGGCAATTTCTGCAATAAGTCCCTCGACAGTTGTGCCGAGTTTTTTGGTTTCACGAATTCGAAGTAAGGAAGTTAGAACTGGATGGCCACTCTTTTGATGTAACCAATCAAGACTTTCCGCATCAGTTGTATAACCCGTTTTGATCTTCTTCGTTTTTGGAAGATTGAGCTCATCAAAGAGCACCACTTGTAACTGCTTGGGAGATGCAACATTGAATTCGTGGCCAACGGCATCGTGCGCCGCTTTAGTTTCACGACTTACTTCCCCTTCAAAGAAGGCGGCCAATTGCTCTAAACCCCTCTTGTTGACCGCAACACCTACCGCTTCCATTCGTCCCAAAAGGTCTGCAACCGGTAACTCCATGGTCATGAAAAGTTCCCAGAGATTGCGCTCCTTTAATTCGCGAGTTAAGGAATCACGTAAGGCGAACATGGCGCGGGCAGAAGTCAAAAGCTCTTGTTCAGGTGATGTCAGATTAATTCCAGAACCGTCGCCCCATCTTTCTTGGATATCTTTGAACTCTTGGCTGCGGACTCCGGGGTTAACGAGATAGGCAGCAAGGGATGTGTCAAAGCAGATCCCTGTAAGGCCATTGAGGCGAGCCAAAGATTTAGCATCATGTGCAATCTTTGAAACCTTGGAGTTTGTAGCCCAAACCCCCATCTCTGAGGAATGAACTAGGAAAACATCGTCAGGAGTGAGCGCAACTGCATATCGATGTAACTTCTCGTCAACTAATTGATATGCGATTGCGATGTCACCTGAGTGTTGACTAATTTTTGCTGACGCCTCTGCCGCAGACAAAACCCCTTCAGCTATTTCAGTCACAAACAATTCAAGGGCTGGTTCGGCAGCTTTTGACGTTGATTTGAGCAGAATTGGCTTCATGCGATCTTTTAGCGTTTTGAATTCAAGTTTTTCAAAGAGTGGATTGGTGTTGCTTTCATCTACTCCGCTCCACGCTAGCGCATCGATGCTTAGCTCTAGCGGAACATTGGCAACCAACTGAGTTAACTCACGATTTCGAATCACATCGTTAATTGAGTCTCGAAGCGATTGACCAACTTTGCCGCCAAGTTTGTCGATGTTTGCGATGAGTTCGTGCAATGAACCGTATTCGACAACCCATTTTGCTGCAGTTTTTTCGCCAACACCAGGTACTGATGGAAGGTTGTCGCTCGGGTCTCCGCGCAAGGCGGCAAAATCTGGATACTGTTCAGGAGACATTCCATATTTTTCCTGGACGGCATCTGGAGTCATTCGAGCCAGATCGCTTACCCC
The DNA here is from genome assembly GCA_036734125.1 of Candidatus Planktophila sp. Lineage (GTDB taxonomy): Bacteria > Actinomycetota > Actinomycetes > Nanopelagicales > Nanopelagicaceae > Planktophila. The sequence continues at coordinate 2,696 of DAIMZE010000031.1, read as the reverse complement.
ACGCTTTGGATATAGGACCGTTGTCTTTTCATTTACTAGCTGAAACGAATCCCGATCACCGGTACAGATAAGAATTTCGGCACCCTCACGTTCAGCCTGCTTGGTGATGGTTGCGATGACGTCATCAGCTTCGAAACCTTCGACTTCAAATGTGGTGATTCCAAAAGCTGTGACTAACTCATGCAGGTATGACATCTGTGATCTAAATTCATCAGGAGTCTTGGCGCGATTGGCTTTATATTCGGGAAAAATCTCTGATCGAAAAGTCTTGCGGGAAACATCAAATGCCACCGCAACGTGGGTAGGTTTTTCGCTGCTGAGCAGTGACAACAACATGGTGGCAAAGCCATAAATTGCGTTGGTGTGCTGACCTTGCGCCGTGGTGAAGTTTTCAGCAGGCAATGCATAGAAGGCCCGATACGCCATTGAATGCCCATCGATAAGTAATAGGCGTTTGGTCATGGATGCATCGTAGAGTGCCAGTTAGACTCTGCCCATGACTGAACCGGACTATCTTTCAATTATTCAACAACGTGGAAGCGGCGCCCTCGATCAGAAGATGGGCATTGTGATCACAGAGGCTTCGCTGACAAGACTTGTCGCAACGATGCCCGTTGAAGGAAACACTCAACCCATGGGCATTTTGCATGGTGGAGCAAATGTTGTTTTAGCTGAATCACTTGGTTCGGTTGGCACGCAATTAAATGCCGGCGAAAATCGACGAATAGTTGGAATCGACATTAACGCGACTCACCACAAGGCCACGGCAACCGGTGTTGTTACTGGTGTTGCAACGGCGGTCTCAATCGGAAAAACTCTGTGCTGCTGGGATATTGTCATTACAAATGAAGACGGACAGCGCACCTGCACTGCCCGTATCACCTGCATGATCCTTGCTGACAGAAGTTAGTGCGCACCTGTTCCAAGGTATGCCGCACGAACCGCTGGGTCATTAAGAAGATCTGAAGCTTTCGCTTCCTTCACAACATTTCCAACCTCAAGAACATAAGCACGGTGTGCACGCTGTAGCGCCTGCTGTGCATTTTGTTCTACAAGCAGAATTGTTACGCCAGTCTTGTTGATCTCAGTGATGATGTTGAAGATATTTTGAATCATCAAGGGTGCAAGGCCCATTGAAGGCTCATCAAGAAGAAGGACCTTGGGGCGAGACATCAGCGCGCGACCAATTGCAAGCATTTGCTGCTCTCCACCTGACAAAGTTCCACCGGTTTGAAATGCGCGTTCCTTGAGGCGTGGGAAAAGGTGATACACCTTTTCTAAATCCTCTGCCATCTCTTTCTTGCGATCTTTGCGGTTGTACTTACCCATTTCAAGGTTTTCTAAGACTGTCATACCAACAAAAATTCCACGACCTTCAGGTGCTTGTGACAAACCAAGGTCAGCGCGCTTGTGGGCGGGCATCTTTGAAATATCTTCACCATTAAAAAGAATCTCTCCACTAGTTTCTGGACGCAGGCCAGAGATCGTCTTGAGCATCGTTGTCTTACCAGCACCGTTTGCACCAATAAGTGTGACGATTTCGCCTTCATTAACAACAATGGAGACACCTTTGATCGCTTCGATCTTTCCGTAGTGGACTCGTAGGTCCTTAATTTCAAGACGCATCAGTTGGTGCTCCTAAATACGCTTCGATTACGCGTGGATCATTTTGAACTTCCGTGGTTGTTCCATCGGCGATTTTGGTTCCAAAATCTAGAACCGCAACTCGATCAGAAACGCCCATAATCAAAGACATGTCGTGTTCAATCAGAAGAACTGTGTATCCCGCATCGCGAATCTTCTTGATTGTCTCTGCCAGAGCAACTTTCTCGGCAGGATTGAATCCTGCAGCTGGCTCGTCCAAGAGCAGCAATTTTGGATTAGTTGCAAGTGCGCGTGCGATTTCAAGACGGCGTTGGTCTCCGTATGGAAGATTCTTTCCTAACTGACCCGCACGTTTCTTGATACCCATAAAATCTAAGAGTTCCAGTGCGCGTTCGAGGTTAGCTTTCTCTTCACGACGTGAACGGCGCGTACCGAAGATTGCTCCAACAACACCACTCTTTGAGTGAACATCTGCGCCTGTAACAACGTTTTCTAGCGCAGTGGATTCTCCAAAGAGTCGAATATTCTGAAAGGTACGGGCAATACCAATTTTTGTAATTTGAAAACGCTTTTTACCAACAATACTTTGACCTTGGAATACAACGTCACCGGAAGTTGGCTTGTACACACCAGTAATTACATTGAAGACCGTTGTCTTACCCGCACCATTAGGTCCAATGAGCGCGAGAATTTCGCCCTTCTTGACGACAAGGTTGACCTCATTAAGGGCGGTTACTCCACCAAATTTCATAGTGATGTTCTTTAGCTCTAGAACATTTTCGCTCATTATTTGATCTCCCCTTCCCCTGATTCCTCGACCTTGTCCCAATTTGGATCAAAATGCTCACGCTTCTTCTTAGGCAGGATTCCATCTGGGCGAAGGTTCATCATTACAACAAGTGCGATACCAAATACCAGGATACGAGGCTGGCTTAAGAAACGGATACGTTCAGGTGTAAATGCCAGTAGCACCGCTCCAAGAATTACTCCCCACACATTTCCGATTCCACCAAACACAACACACGCAAGAATCAAAATTGAGATATTGAGATTGAACTGATCTGGAACAATTGACAGAATCTGTGATGCGT
>DAIMZE010000030.1:4706-7519 GCA_036734125.1 Candidatus Planktophila sp. | reverse complement strand
TGCATGATGATTTAATCATCCCATGTCATCGCCGAAAACATCAATTATCTGGTTTCGTCGCGACCTTCGAATCAATGATCATCCCGCCTTGTTGGCTGCAATCGAATCAGCTGATCAAGTTATTCCACTTTTCATTTTGGATAAGGCGCAGATTAAGGAAGCTGGCGCAAAACTGCTTGCCTATATGGGTCAATCACTGCGGTCATTGGATGAATCTCTTGGAAACAAACTTCACATTATTGAAGGCGATCAAGTCGAAGTGCTATCGGCTCTGATTAAAAAGTATGGCGTAGAGCAGGTACACATATCTGCAGAGTATGAAAGATATGGCGCTGCACGTGATGCACGAGTAGAAGCTGCAGGAATTAATCTTGTAAGAACCGGAAGTCCGTATGCAGTTGCACCTGGTCGAGTGCTAAAGCCATCAGATGCAACGCCGTACAAGGTCTACACACCTTTCTACAAAGCGTGGTGTGCTCATGGTTGGCGTGCTCCTGCAGTGACACCCAAGAAGTTTGTTTGCGTAGAGCCAACCGCCGAATATCGCGCTTTTCCTGATTTCCCTATGCCTGAAGGCGTTTCTGTCATTGCAGCCGGAGAAAATGCAGCACTGAAGCGATTCAAAGAGTTCACTAACAAAGGCTTAGATTCTTACGACGAAAACAGAAACTTTGCAGCTATCGATGGAACGTCGAAGATGAGTACATATTTAAAGTTTGGCGAAATCCATCCCCGGACCTTGCTTCAAAACCTTGGTGAAAGCAAAGCGCATGACACCTTTAGAAAAGAGATTGCTTGGCGTGAATTTTACGCCGATGTTTTGTTTAACAACCCTATGACCGATATCGAATACTACGCACCTAAGTTTGCCGAGATGCGTTATGACAAACCCGGCAAACAATTTCAGGCATGGTGTGAAGGTAAGACTGGATACCCATTTGTCGATGCTGCCATGCGCCAATTAATCGTTGAGGGATGGATGCACAACCGAACTCGTATGGTCGTTGCTTCATTTTTAGTGAAAGATCTGCACCTCGAATGGCAACTTGGCGAACGTTTCTTTGCCGATCATCTAGTTGATTACGATGTTGCATCAAATGCACATGGTTGGCAATGGACCGCAGGGACTGGAACCGATGCATCCCCTTATTACCGAGTCTTTAATCCAATTGAACAAGGTCGACGTTTTGATGAAAACGGCGATTACATTCGCAAATATGTTCCAGAGCTAGCCCACCTTTCGGCAGCTGAAATCCATGAGCCTTGGTTGTTTCTTGATGGCTACAGCAAGGGATACCCCGAGCGAATCGTCGATCACGCAGTAGAACGTCATGAAGCACTAGCTCGTTTACAAGAGATTAAAGCTGACAAACCCCCAATGCCTGGCGCTTAGCCGCATACATCGCATTATCTGCGCGTTGCAATAAATCAGCTGCCCCATCATTGTCTGCAATACCGATGCTGACTCCGATGCTTACTTCGTGGCCATCAATAAGAAATGGGTAAGAAAGGGTTCCACGAAGGGCCAGCGCAATCTCCATCACTGATTCATTAGAACCATCAACCAAAATTCCAAACTCATCCCCACCTAATCGTGCAAGTAGGGCGTTGTTGGGCAAAGCTCGACTAAATCGTTGCGCTACCTGTTGCAAAACTTTGTCGCCAACCTCATGTCCATAGGTGTCGTTTACTGGTTTAAAACCATCGAGATCTAGCAGAAGAAGTGAACCTCTACGCACCGCAAAACTTTGTATTTCAGAGATCAAGCGTCTTCTATTGGGAAGAGTAGTTAAATCATCAGTTCTAGCTAGAACTCTTTCATGACCGATGCTGCGTGCCTGATTTAAAGCGATACTCATTCTGACAAAAGCAAGTGCCAAAGTTCCAATTGCAGGAATCAAAATAAAATGTGGAAAGTTATCGGGTGCAATTGCTAAAAGTGCAAGCAAGGTTGCGCTTAAGAAAACAGAGATTGTAATCAGAATTGGATTTATACCGTTTTTGGTTGATTTCTCAGAACTTGGTTGCCAAGCACTTTCAGCGATCACAATGAATGCAAGTAGCCACCCGTAATCGACCAAAGATCCAAAAACATAGCTCAAGTTAAGGTTCTGCCATAAGAAGAGAAAATCAGTTGCGGCGTAAACGCAGATTCCGATTGATAGCAGTAATCCTCGCGTAGAAAAACCTTGCATCACCACGGTGGCCAGGATGAAACACAACAAAACTAAGTCGGCAACGGGATAGATGATGGCCAGAAAAGATTGGTTGAGATCTCCGTCAAAGTGGGGAATCACTGGTTGTAGCGCAAAGGCTGCACCTAAAGTGCTTAATCCCAATCCAACAATCGAGGCATCAACAAGTTCGAGAATTGTCAGCCTTTGTTGAATCGAAATCAGTAGTTGTAAACCTAAGAGAGCTAGCGGATAGAAGAGTAAATACAGAGCATCAGAAATGTTTCCCAAAAGTGCCGAAAATTCTAGATAAGAGCTAGCTGTTGCAGTTACTGAGCCTAAACTCCAACTTCCGATGGCCACAGCGGTCAAAGGTTGTGCCCACTTATTGTTGCGGCCAGGTGCCATGAGTATAGAAACCAGGCAAGCTATTGGAACTGCATTGAACAGAAATAGATCAGTCCAAGTGCTGTGAAGAGTTTGGTGTACCAATAGCGCGACCACAAACAACATCGGGGCAACAAAACGCAGCATGCGCATGTATTAAGCGTAGGAACACAATCGAGACAAGGGGATAGGGATTCCCTTAGATGCAAAAACCCCGCTACCTGTATGGCAGCGGGGTTTTTGTTACTTTTT
>DAIMZE010000030.1:0-4606 GCA_036734125.1 Candidatus Planktophila sp. | reverse complement strand
AACCCCGCTACCTGTATGGCAGCGGGGTTTTTGTTACTTTTTTGGAGTTAGAAGCGTTAGAAGCCCTTGGTGCAAATGAGCTTTGCACTTTCACGAGCATCAGCAATATTTCTTGCAAGCTCTGCTGGCTTATTAGTAGCCGCTAGCTTTGCAGCTTCCAGCTTTTTAATTGTGATATCGATATTACGAATCTTGCTTGCGTAGGCACGTGTAGCTGATGTCCATGAGCCAACTGCAGTTGTCAAAATCTTCTTATCTGCTTCGGTAGTTGCAGCAGCTAATTTTGCCTGCGCTGCTATCAATCGCTTATTGGCTTCATCCAGTTTTGCCTGAATCTCGGCCTTGTTTGCAGTCTCGGTTGTTATTCCTAAGTCAATAACAGGTAACTGAGCCTTGAAGTTTGCTGCAGTAGTTACAGCTGACTTTTGGGACTTAACTGCATCATTTGCAGCTGTTAAGCAATCTAGAGATAGCCAGGTTAACTTCGTACTGGAAACCAATGGATTCTTTGCGCAACGGTAGGTTCCGCCACTTGTCTTAGTTGTTTGACCTGACTTCTTGCATGCAACTCCGTTAGAAATCTTGACGGCTGCATCTGCAGGTACTGCGATCATGACGCCACCGGCGACCACGAGCGCTACAGAAAGTGATGCGATCTTGCGGAACATATTTATGCCTTTCGTAGTAATGAGGTCATTCTATCGATTAGGGACTTAAAGAAGGCTGATAACTCGCCGTGAGTCCAGTATGTATGACCGTTACTTTCGTTGTTTCGACCTCAAGTTCATACCAACTTTTCTAACAATCGAACGTGGCACCAATGTCTGCACAACAAAGACAAGAAGCTTGTACTGCCAGCCCGGAACGCTCACCGCTTTACCCTTCATCGCATCTTTCCAAGATTGTTCAACTAATCGATCGGAATTGAGCCACAAAAAGTTAGGCAGACCCTTCATCGACATCTTTCCACGCTGATGGAACTCGGTTCGAGTGAAACCTGGGCACAGAGCGCTGACCTTCACATTGGTTGCAGCAAGTTCTGTGTGCAGAGATTCAGTCAGTACGGTTAAGTAGGACTTAGAGGCGCTGTAAGAACCGCCAGCGATATAACCAGCCACAGATGAAACATTGATGATAATTCCTTGATTTCGGGCCTTCATCAGTGGCAGAGCTACATGCATAAGACGCATAGGCGTGCGCACCAAAACATCGAGCAACTGCTGTTCGGTTTCAAGTGTCGACATAGTGAAAGCTTTGCTTGTTCCAAAACCAGCGTTATTAATAAGTACATCAATCTGATTTTCAAGAATGTATTTTTCAATCGCAAGGCAACCTTCATCAGTTGCAAGGTCAGCTTGAATCACATGGGTTTTAATCCCATATTTGCTTTCAAGTCCTTGTGCGCGTTCTTGGAGTCTCGGTACATCACGAGCTACCAGAACAATGTTGTACCTGTTCGAAGCTAACAAACGGGTAAAACTCTCACCAATACCTGATGTTGCACCCGTAACAAGCGCCCATGAACTCATCTGTTCTCCTAACGAATGGTTAGTTCACCAAGAGCACCCTTAGGTACAAATGGAGAATGTGGTGCTACGGGCTTAAGCATTTCATATTCTGCGCCCTGTAGTGGGCGAGAATCTTTCTCACCTTTATTGGGCCATAGCGATAGAGCGCGCTCGGCTTGTGCAGTGATTGTTAGAGATGGATTAACTCCCAGATTTGCAGTAATTGTTGAGCCATCAACAATATGTAGCGTCGGATAATTCCAAGCTCGGTGATAAGGATCCACAACTCCATGTGAGGCATCTGGACCAATGACACAACCACCAACAAAGTGGGCAGTAAATGGAGCATCAATTAAATCTCCAACATGTCCACCTGCGATACCGCCATGTTTTTCCGCAATTCGGCGCACCACTTCATTGGCTGCGGGGATGTAAGTCGCATTGGGATGATCAGGATCATTGGTAGAAGTTAAATGCCAACCAAACCAACTGCGCTTTGGCTTTACAGAAATATAGGAATCAACATTTTGCATAGTCAACGCAATGACAGTCCGCTCACTCCATTTGCGAACATCAAGAACTCTTTTCAACAAATAAGGATTGGCGAAAAATGCTTTCCACCATTGCTTGCGACGAATTTTTGATGAACTGCCATCAGTCATAATCGTTTGAAGTAATCCCATTAAGTTGCTGCCCTTGCCATAACGAACAGGTTCAATATGAGTGTGTTCATCTGGAAAGAATGAAGATGTGATTGCACTTCCTTGGCTGAAATCAATATCTGTATTTTTCATCAGTGCCCCAGTGAGCGCTTCGCTGTTTGTTCGCGAGAGCTCACCTAACTGATCGGATAGAAGGGGCAAAACGCCAGAATCCTTCATCTTATGCAGCAGTTTTTGTGTGTTGTAAGTACCCGCAGCAACTATTACTTCATTAGCAAAGAAGGTTTTACCTCGTGATCCAAATGGATCTTTTGTCTTGGTCGTTGTGATCTTCCAACGTCCATCTTCTTGTTGCTGAATTTTTGTCGCGGTAGTCATCGGGAATACTTCTGCGCCAGCAGATTCGGCAAGACCCAAGTAATTCTTAGGCAAAGTATTTTTCGCGTTGAATTGGCAGCCTGTCATACAAGAGCCGCACTGAATACACCCATTTCGATCTGGGCCGACTCCACCAAAGAATGGATCTTTAGCAGCTATTCCTCTTCCTTCACCGAAGAAAACTCCAAGCGGTGCCATTTGGAAGGTGTGACCAACACCCATATCGATTGCGGCATCCTTCATTGCTTGATCACTATTTGAAAAATAAGGGTTTTCAGTTACACCCAACATGCGACGTGCTTGATCAAACCAAGGTTCGAGCTCTTTCTTCCAATCAGTAATTGCTGCCCATTGCTTGTCGTTAAAGTAATCATCACCAGGTTGATACAAAGTGTTGGCATAGACCAGTGATCCGCCGCCAACACCTGCGCCACACAGAACTAAAACATCGGGCAGAACATGAATACGTTGAATTCCGTACAACCCAAGTTTTGGCGCGAAGAGAAACTTATTGAGTCGCCAAGAAGTCTTCGGAAAATCCTTATCTTTAAAACGACGTCCAGCTTCAAGCACCGCAACGGAATAACCCTTTTCGCGCAATCGAAGCGCAGAGACCGAACCACCAAAACCGGATCCGATCACTACGACATCGAATGAGTTATTCATCTAATCAAACAACAATTCCTGAAGGGTCTTCGTCGCGAATCTTCCACTCAGTTCCATAAGAAGGAAGTAAGTCCAAGAATGGCTTTGCATCAAACCATTCTGGTCCAACAACACCTTCTGGCTTCCAAATACCCTTATGAATCAGCTCCATTGCAATAACTGGATTAATTGCGGTCTGCCAAACAACGGCTTGATCACCGTATTCAGCCATCGACCACTCGTTATCTACAACGTTGTACACATAACAAGCGTAAGGCTTTCCTTCTTTATTCAAGCCCTTTACAAGTGCGCCTGCACAAGTTTTGCCCTTCATGCGTGAACCAAGCGTTGCAGGATCAGGCAGAGCAGCGGCAAGTAGATCGCGAGGTGAGACCTGAATGCCTTGTACATCTACAAAGTCTTTACGATCCATTCCCAACATATGAATTGTCTTCAACGTTGTAATGAACTGTGCACCAAGACCGTACTTAAAGTTAACCTTTTTAGCGTCAACTTTCTGGGGGATTAGCACAACTTCTTCGTGCTCAACATTTACGCACTCGACAGGTCCAATACCTTCAGGGAAATCAAACACTTCAATTTCACTAAATGGTTCAGTTGTGTACCAACCGCGTCCATCTTCCCAAACCAAAGGCGGATTCAAACACTCTTCAATAGTTGTCCAAATTGAAAATGATGGAGCAAAGTCGTAGCCCTCAACAGTTAAGTCAGAACCATCAAAGATCGTAAATGAATCGATGCGACTAAAGAGATGATCCTCAGCATAGCGCGCAAAAACATCGCTCATGCCTGGCTCGATTCCCATTCCGACAAGAGCGTATATCTGACGCTCTCCCCAGTTCCAGTCACGTGCAAACTGCTCATCACCAAGCTTCACGCCGGTTTCGGTGTTTGGATAGTGAGGATGTGGACGAGATAGCGACATCGCCATATCAATGTAATTTGTATTTTCGATTTCACAAGAAAGGAAAATCGGCATAACAAAACGTGGATCAACGGCATTGATTACAACATCAGGCTTTACCTTGCGAATCAACGCACGGATATCTTCCAGTTCGGCGGCATTCACCTCCGCTGCTGAAAATCGTGCATCCTTGACTCGGCTTACTGCTTCTTCCGCGCGTGACAGAGTTCGATCAGCGACAACCATCTCAGTAATAAATGATTTACGTGATGCGATATTGACAATAGCTCTGCCAACTCCGCCCGCGCCTATAACTAGCGCCTTCATTGTTGGCCTCTCATGAGGGAATAACTTCCTTTTCGTTAGATTTGGAAGTCTACCCGTTCACTTTATTCATGACAAGATTAGGCATTGTTATGAAGTAATTGATAACAATAGGTCCCCGTAGCTCAGTGGATAGAGCAACCGCCTCCTAAGCGGTAGGTCGC
>DAIMZE010000029.1:3820-7685 GCA_036734125.1 Candidatus Planktophila sp. | reverse complement strand
GAATGACCCTGAAAACGATTGACAACATTCCAATCAGTTTGGCCGTGACGCCATAAAAGAACTCGATTAGCGGCCATTAACGGCAGCCTCCCTCACTGCTTCTAATTCAATTGTTGGGCAGTCATTCCACAAGCGATCTAACATGTAGTACTTGCGAAGTTCTGCGCTTTGTACATGAACTACTAAATCTGAATAATCAAGCAAAATCCATTCAGCACCATGTTCACGACGAACCGGCTTGTCTCCGAATGCAGCAAGCTGGCGTTCTACCTCATCGGCGATTGAATCAACCTGTGCTTCATTTTGCCCAGTTGCAATTAAAAAGACTTCGCTCAGAACCAATTGATCTGACAAATCAAGGGCCACAACATCTACTGCAATCTTGTCGATCGCGGCTTTGGCGGCTATTTGGGTGATCTCAAGAGTTCTGCTGCTAATTGTCATAGAGGTTATTCTCTCGTATAAATGCAGCTACCGATGACGAAACATCTGCGCTCAAACCTTGGCGAATAGTGGTGGCTGCAACATCTAAGGCTCCGATATCAACACCATTTCCGGCAAATCCAGGTCTACCAATTACCAGAAACTCGACCATGTCGCGTAATTCATCAATTCGATGCCATTGCTCCAACTTATCTGCGGCATCTTGCCCAATAACTAAAACGATGTTGTCATCTGGATAATTCTGGGCAACGGCTTCGACGGTATCAATTGCATAACTTGGGCCGGTTCGCAGAATTTCGATTGGATTCACTTGAACTTTGGTTGCAACATCTGCTGGTAAATCAGCTAAAGCTAATTGGCACATTGCGCGTCTTTGTTGGCCGGTTGCAATCGGGGCGTTCTCGCGAAGTAAAGGCATTCCTGCCGGAACAACCAACAATTGATCTACTAAATTCTTTTCAATCAGTTGGGTAATTACATGCAGATGACCCAAGTGAATCGGATCAAATGTTCCTCCGTAAATACCTACTCGGGACAAATTAGTCTCGGTCTAGGCGAAGTACTAAATATAGAAAAACTGACATGACAACAAAAGTGAAGACTCCAAAAAAGAGTGGTGAGGCTGGAAGTTCGCGAGTAACCTCGCTGGCAAGAGTAATCATGGTTGGAATACTACTACTTACCTGCCAATAGCTCTTTAAATCGCGCTTCATCGATGACGGGCACACCTAATTCCTGCGCTTTTGCCAGCTTTGAACCAGGGTCACTTCCTACTAAAACATAATCGGTTTTCTTTGATACCGAGGAAGATGCCTTTCCACCATGGCCTGCAATGGTTTCTGAAATTCCATCGCGAGTAAATGATTCAAGACCCCCTGTAACCACAAAGGTAAGCCCTGCCAATGTTTGCGGAAGTTGTTCGCTTTGCTGAACGACCATGCATACGCCGGCTTTTTCCCACTTTGAAATAATCTCTTTGTGCCACTTAACGCCAAACCATTCAACAATAGATTCGGCGATGATTTGTCCAACACCATCGATTGCTGCTAACTCTTCGGCGCTGGCTTCTGAAATTGCTTTCACTGAACCAAGTGCGGTTGCTAAACCCTGCGCAGCTGTTGGGCCAACGTGGCGGATTGATAATGCGACCAGAGTTCGCCACAGTGGACGAGTTTTTGCTTCTTCAAGCGCAGCTAACAGCTTGTCTACATTTGCTGCAGGTGTTCCATCTTTTTTCGTAAAGAAATCAGATGTCGCAAGTTTCTTAGCCGTTAAATCAAATAGATCTGATTCATCTTTAATGATCTTGGCATCAAGTAACGCAATCGCTGCTTCATAACCTAAAACATCAATATCAAGTGCTGCGCGAGATCCGATGTAATAAATGCGCTCTCGCAGTTGTGCCGAACAACTTTGCGTATTTGGACAACGAATATCCACATCGCCCTGGCTCATTGCACGCAATTGGTCGCCACATTCTGGGCAATGTGTGGGCATCACAAATGCGCGCTCGGTTCCTTTGCGCTTATCAAGCACGGGACCAAGAACTTCTGGAATCACATCGCCAGCTTTACGAATAACGATGGTGTCTCCGATTAATACACCCTTACGAACAATCTCTTCGGCATTGTGCAAGGTTGCATTAGTAACCGTGGATCCGGCCACCTTTACCGGCTCCATGTATGCAAAAGGTGTCACTCTTCCGGTGCGACCAACGCTTACCTTGATATCTAGCAAGACTGTGGTTACTTCTTCAGGTGGGTACTTGTAAGCAATCGCCCATTTTGGAGCACGTGAAGTAAAGCCCAACTGTTGTTGCTGCGATAAAGAATCAACCTTGATTACTACACCATCGATCTCGTGTTCTACATCGTGGCGATGATCTGCGTAGTACTGAATGAATTTTTCAACCTCTGCCCGTGTGCCACATACCTTAAAGCGATCACTTGTAGGTAACCCTAAATTCTTGAGCTGTTCGTAGGCGGCGCTTTGTGATTCAAAAGCAATTCCATCGCGTGCGCCAACGCCATGCACCACAACCGATAATGGACGAGACGCAGTAACCCGTGGATCTTTCTGTCGAAGCGAACCGGCAGCACCATTTCGAGGGTTAGCAAATAACTGCTTACCTGCTTCTTCCAAAGAGTCATTGAGTTCGTTGAAGGCTGCAATCGGAAAGAAAACTTCTCCGCGGACTTCAATCAAGGTTGGTGCAGCATCACCTTTTAGTTGATGTGGCAAATTTCTGATTGTTTTAACATTCAATGTCACGTCTTCACCGGTGACACCATTGCCTCTGGTTAAACCTCGGACCAGCACACCATTTTCATACGTTAAGTTGATTGCAAGACCATCAACTTTTACTTCGCACAAATACTGTGGTTGAGCAATTTCCTTTTCAACCCGATCAAACCATTGTGCGAGCTCTTGGGTATCAAAGACATTGTCCAAGCTCATCATCTTTTCGATGTGATCGCGTTGTTCAAACTGAGTTGAAAACCCGCCGCCTACATGTTGCGTAGGTGAATCTGGTTCGCGTAGTTCTGGGTTCTTATCTTCTAAACTCTGTAATTCGCGTAGTAGCTCATCAAACTGTGCATCACTAACCGTTGGTTGATCTAGAACGTAATATTTGAATTGATGATCACGGATTTCATTGATCAGCTCAGTCATGCGATGACGGGCTTTGTTACTCATTCTGTCTCACAAATTGTTGCTGAACCTACGACGCGATCACCATCATAAATAACCATTGCTTGGCCGGTTGCTAGCCCCAATAAAGGCTCCTCTAATGTCGCAACGAGCAAGGTTCCATCGAAGTAATAGGTACACGGTAAGGCCGCTCCATGAGCACGAACCTGAACAAATCCGGTCTTAACTTCTGAATCAACACTTGGGCCACACCACACCGGACGTTCTCCGCGCATTGTTGTGATTGCTAAATCTTCGCGGGCACCAACAACGACAGTGTTAGTAACTGGCTCAATTTTTAGAACAAATCGTGGCGATCCGTCTGCCGTTGGTACGGTCAGTCCTAAACCTTTTCGCTGGCCGATTGTGTAGGTGTAGGCACCTTTATGTTCGCCAATTTTGTTTCCATCTTGATCGACGATTGGACCTACTTCGCTGCCTAGTCGATCGCGCAACCAACCTGCGTTGTCACCAGATGGAACAAAACAAATGTCATGACTGTCTGGCTTTTGTGCAACTGCTAGTCCACGGCGTTCGGCCTCGGCGCGAATATCAACTTTGGTTGTATCCCCCAAAGGAAAAATTGCACCGTTGATTTGTTCAATGGTTAATACAGATAAAACGTAGGACTGATCCTTTGAATGATCTACTGCGCGATGAAGAGTTTTTCCAGTTGGTCCTATTTCGGTCCGTGCATAGTGACCGGTGACAACACCGTCATAACCCATTG
>DAIMZE010000029.1:0-3720 GCA_036734125.1 Candidatus Planktophila sp. | reverse complement strand
GGTCCTATTTCGGTCCGTGCATAGTGACCGGTGACAACACCGTCATAACCCATTGCTCGTGCGCGATCTAATACGGCTGCAAACTTAATCTTTTCATTGCATCGCAAGCACGGATTAGGTGTTCGGCCTGCAGAATATTCAGCTAAGAAATCTTCAACTACGCCATCATGAAACTCTTCGGCCATGTCCCAAATGTAAAAAGGAATTCCAATGACATCGGCGGCACGTCGTGCATCATGAGAATCTTCGATGGTGCAACATCCGCGAGCACCCGAACGATACTTTTGTGGATTTGCTGCCAGTGCTAAGTGAACGCCAATTACATCGTGGCCAGCCTCAACTGCGCGGGCAGCAGCTACCGCGGAATCAACTCCACCGCTCATTGCTGCAATTAACTTCATACTGTGTGCGCCGCCCGTCCTGTAGCAATTACACCTGGCAGCACTGACATTACATAATCGACATCTGCCTGCGTAGAAGCCGCCCCAAAAGAGAAGCGAAGCGAAGATTGTGCGGTTTCTTCGGTGTGGCCCATCGCAAGCAATACATGGCTTGCTTCATGAACACCTGCGCTGCACGCCGAACCGGTTGATGCTGACACATGAGCGTTGTCTAGAAGTAATAGCAAGGTATCGCTTTGTGTTCCAGGAAAGGTCACGTTGACTATGCCGGGTAAACGTTGGCTAGCTTCACCGTTGACATAAGCATCTGGAATCGCCGTATGTAAAGCGTTAATGAAATTGTCGCGCAGAGATTGAACATTAGAACTTGGGTAATGCTCAGTTGCAGCTGCAGAAAACGCCACGATGCTTGGTGCGTTCAATGTTCCGCTTCGAATTTCGCGCTCTTGTCCCCCGCCATGTAACAAGGCCGGAATCTCGTAGGCACGACGCAAAATTAATGCACCGATTCCAAGCGGGCCACCGACTTTGTGAGCACTCAAGGTCAAGGCTGTAACACCAAGGTCTTTGTAAGACAACGGAACCTTTTTGAAACTTTGGACAGCGTCTGTATGTACCGGAATATCTGCAGCCATTTCTACAACTTCACGAATTGGTTGAACTACGCCGGTTTCATTATTGGAATGCATAATTGAAATAACTGCAATCTCGTTACCGCGCCTGGCAATTAAATCCTTTAGAAACTCTAGGTCGATTACGCCGTGCACATTTACCGGAACAAGAATTACCTCGGCGCCTTCATGTGTCTCTAACCAATGTGCAGGATCCAAAATTGCGTGGTGTTCGATCGCTGAAATTACGACAACCTTTTTGCCCTGTGCTTTTCCATTCCACCACAAACCCTTAAGAGCGATGTTGTTTGCCTCTGTACCGGATGCGGTGAAAATTACTTCGGATGCAAGAGATCCAACTTCACGGGCAATAGCTTCACGGGCATCTTCTAAAGATTTGCGAGTTGCACGCCCATGAGTATGAAGACTCGAAGGGTTACCAAGTTCTTGAAGCTGAGATGTGATCGCCTTAAAAGCAGCAGGCGACAGTGGTGTCGTTGCTGCATGGTCTACATAGATTGAAGGCACGGGCCTAAGTCTATGACTTGTGGGCTTTAACGCCTTCCGTTGCCTTAGGTAGAACGGCAAACAAGTCCCCAACTACGCCGAAATCTGCGATTTCAAACAGTGGCGCTTCAGGGTCTTTATTGATTACAACGATGGTCTTACTTGTCTGCATTCCTGCGCGATGCTGGATCGCACCTGAAATTCCACATGCAACATAGAGCTGTGGGCTAACAGTTTTTCCGGTTTGTCCTACTTGATATGAATGTGGGTACCAGCCTGCATCAGTTGCTGCACGAGATGCACCAACTGCTGCTCCTAGTGAATCTGCAAAACCTTCGACTGCAGAGAAGTCTCCGTTTGTTCCGCGACCACCCGAGACAACGATGTTTGCTTCAGTTAACTCTGGACGTCCACCCTGAACTGGAGGCTGTGTCGATGTAACTGTTGCTTTCTTGGATGAATCTGAAACCTGAAGTGACAAAGTTTCAACTGCAGGTGTTGCAGCAGTGACATTTGCATCAATTGAATTAGGACGAACTGTGATGATCGGTGTGCCGTGTGAAACCTTGGAATGAACCGTTGTCGATCCACCAAAAACCAACTGAGTAGCAGTCACATCGGCAGATACATCAACTGCATCAGTGATGATTCCAGATCCGCTCTTGATTGCAGTACGTGCGGCAACCTCTTTGCCAAATGCATGAGATGCGATCAGGACTGCAGCAGGTGATTGTGCAGCAATGATTTGAGCAAGAACATCTGCAGCTGCGGCAACACCGTTGTTTACAAATGCATCAGATTCGACGATAACAATTTTTGATACTGGGCCCTTGTTAATGTCGGCAGCCATTGCTGCACCTTTTCCAACAGGGGCTAAAACAACCGCGGTTACTTCACCGATACGGGCAGCAGCTGTTGCCAATTCTGCATTGGTCTTTGTGGCTTTTGAACTAATGAAGTCAGCCAAAATCAATACATTGCTCATATCAACTTCTTTTCTGCTAGGAATGAAACCATTTGTTCTGCGGCATTGTCATCAGTGACTTTGATTCCAGCTGCACGTGGTGGACGCGGGGATGAATCTGCAACTAAAGACCATGCTGATTCAACTGCGACGCCGACCGCTGCCAGATCTCTGCTATCGATTACCTTTTTCTTAGCCGCCATAATTCCCTTAAATGATGGGTAGCGAGGTTCGTTAATCTTTTCGACAACTGAAATCACACATGGGAACTGTGCATGCATTTCATCAACGCCTGCTTCGGTCACGCGTGTAATCGAAACCTTTTTGCCTGCAGGATCAACTTCGACCTTTGATGCAAAAGTTAACTGCGCAGCATCGAGTCGCTCTGCCAGCATCGCAGGAACAACGCTCATGCGAGCATCGGTTGATTCGGTTCCGCAGATAACTAGATCAAATCCACCTTTTTCAATTACCGCAGCAAGTACCGCCGAAGTTGCGAGCGCGTCTGCGCCTGCAAGCTTTGCATCGGTAATCAAGATTGCATCATTTGCACCCATTGATAGTGCTTTGCGAACCGCTTCGGTTGCACGCTCTGGTCCCATTGAAATAACCGTTACCGTGTTGGGTCCACCTTCTTCATTACCGCCATGTGCTTCTGCAATACGCAGCGCTTCTTCAACGGCGTATTCATCGAGATCGTTGAGAACTGCATCAACATTTTCACGGTCCAGAATTCCGTTGACCATCTTCTTTTCAGCCCATGAATCTGGGACCTGCTTAACGCAAACGGCGATTTTCATACCCAAAGGTTACTGGTGAGTAACCCCAATTGGCTACCTCAATCACACTCATAAACCCCTCCTTTTGCCCCCATCCACGGCAAGATACCCACCATGCTTCCTGCAGATCCACGAACCCTTGGCGCAACTGTCACAGATGGCGGCACCAACTTTGCGATCTGGAGCAACGCCGCCGATGCCGTTGAGCTTTGCCTCTTTAATGAGGTCAATGGAAAGTTTGTAGAAACCCGCTACGCCATGTCGCACCGCAATGGACCTATTTGGCACGGCTACCTTGCCGGAGTTCGACCAGGTCAACGATATGGATACCGTGTTTATGGTCCCTGGATTCCTGAATACGGAATGCGCTTTAACGAAGCAAAACTTTTACTTGACCCATACGCACATGTGATCGATGGCGATGTTGTTTATTCACCTGAAATTTATAGCCACTTTTC
>DAIMZE010000028.1:0-7687 GCA_036734125.1 Candidatus Planktophila sp. | reverse complement strand
GCTAACTGCCAGTTCGAAGAGGTCGCATACCTATTGGTCCATGGTGCGTTGCCTACTCAAGCACAACTAGATACTTACAAGGCAAAGCTCAAGGGTCTACGCGGGCTGTCACCTCAGGTCAAAACAGTTCTTGAACAACTTCCAGCATCTGCCCATGCGATGGATGTTTTGCGTACCGGCTTTTCTGCCATTGGTGCGATCACACCTGAATCAACAAAGCACACTCCTGAAGAAGCTCGCGATATCGCAGATTCAATGCTGGCAAAGACAGGTTCACTTCTTGGTTACTGGCACCACTTTGCAAACAACGGAAAGCGCATTGAAGTAGAAACCGATGATGATTCAATCGGTGCGCACTTCCTGCACTTGCTACATGGCGAAAAGCCAAGTGCGCTATGGGAAAAGGCAATGCACGCATCCCTAGTTCTCTACGCAGAGCACGAGTTCAACGCATCAACATTTACTGGTCGTGTAATCGCCGGAACAGGTGCAGACATTTACTCATGTGTTGCTGGTTCTATTGGCGCACTGAGCGGTCCAAAACATGGTGGCGCAAATGAGGTAGCTCTTGAAATTCAACTTCGCTACGCAACAGCTGATCAAGCAGAGGCAGATATCCGCAAGCGTGTAGAAGCTAAGGAAGTTGTGATTGGTTTCGGTCACCCGGTTTACACAGTGTCAGATCCTCGTAACGAGATCGTTAAGGTCCTAACCAAGGAGCTTGCAGTCGCAGCGGGCAAGGAAAACTTGTATGACATTGCAGATCGTATCGAATCTGTGATGATGGAAGTGAAGAAGATGTTCCCTAACGTGGACTGGTTCTCTGCCGTTGCCTACGATGCAATGAAGATTCCGGTTAACTACTTCACGCCACTATTTGTTATGGCACGTATTTCAGGTTGGACTGCGCACGTCATCGAGCAGCGCAACGATGGAAAGATCATTCGCCCAACAGCTACCTACGTTGGTCCAGAAGATCTTGCCTTTGTACCTATTGAAAAGCGCTAATTAATGTCGAGCCATGTAAGTCAAGGTAACCAGCCTTACGATCAAGCGATCATCGACATTGTCGATTACGCGCTTAATTATGAAATCAAGTCACCGGTTGCTTACGAAACTGCATGGAACTGCTTTATGGACACCCTTGGGTGCGGCCTTGAAGCTCTTGAATATGAAGCCTGCACCAAGCTTTTAGGCCCTGTTGTACCGGGGTTAACTGTTGCTAACGGAGTTAAAGTTCCGGGCACCAAGCATGTTTTAGATCCAGTACAAGGTGCATTCAATATTGGCGCGATGATTCGTTGGTTAGATTTCAATGACACCTGGTTGGCCGCCGAATGGGGACATCCATCAGATAATTTGGGTGCAATTTTGGCAACTGCAGATTGGTTGTCACGAACAACAGATAAGAAGTTTACGGTTAAAGATGTATTGACTGCGATGATCAAGGCCCACGAAATCCAGGGCTGTATTGCACTTGAAAACTCATTTAACAAAGTCGGTCTAGACCACGTTATTTTGGTCAAGGTGGCATCAACTGCAGTTGTTGCACAGATGATGGGTTTAACTCGCGATCAAGCACTTGCTGCGGTTTCACTTGCATGGGTTGATGGTCAATCACTTCGCACCTATCGCCACTTTCCAAATGCGGGATCACGCAAGTCGTGGGCAGCAGGAGATGCGACATCTCGCGCCGTGCGTCTTGCATTAATCGCAAAGACTGGCGAAATGGGTTACCCATCAGCGCTGACTGCAAAGACGTGGGGCTTTTACGATGTCTCCTTTAAGGGGCAACCATTCAAGTTCCAACGTGCCTATGGCTCTTATGTCATGGAAAATGTTTTGTTCAAGATTTCATTTCCGGCAGAATTTCATTCACAAACTGGTGTTGAAGCTGCAATGACGATTTATCATCAGATGCAGGCAGCAGGTAAAACTTCAGATGAGATTGCAAAGGTAACAATTCGTACCCACGAGGCATGTATTCGCATCATTGATAAGAAGGGTCCCCTGAATAACCCAGCAGATCGCGATCACTGTATTCAGTACATGGTCGCTGTTCCCTTTATTTTTGGCCGACTAACTGCTCGTGATTATGAAGAAGATATTGCAGCAGACCCACGCATCGATGCTCTGCGCGAAAAGATTGTGTGCGTAGAAGATGCTGGATACACCGCGGATTATCACAACCCTGAAAAACGCTCTATTGCTAACGCAATAACTGTTGAATTTACAGATGGCACGGTCTTTGAAGAGGTAGCAGTTGAATACCCAATCGGTCATGCTCGTCGTCGTGCTGAAGGTATTCCGCTATTGATTGAAAAATACAAGACCAATCTGGCACGTATCTATGATGCTGATCAGCAGAAGAAGATCATTGATTTGTGCCTTGATTACGACAAGCTTTCGGCAACACCGGTAAATGAGTTTATGGATTTGATGGCTCTTTAATGAGCGACATGTCGGCACAGGTGCGTCGTGCGCTAGATGTTGCCGTAGAAGCAATTGGCGGCTCAGCCCGTGAAGGTCAGATTGAAATGGCCGAAGCGGTAGCAAATGCACTAACCGATCGTCACCACTTAATGGTGCAAGCAGGTACTGGTACCGGAAAATCTCTGGCTTACTTAATCCCGGGAATTGTCCACGGTCGTAAAGTCTTAGTTGCTACAGCCACGCTCGCCTTGCAACGCCAGTTAGTAGATCGAGACTTGCCTGCAGTTGTTCCCGCACTTGAAAAAGAGCTAGGCCGCGAGATTTCCTATGCCATCTATAAAGGCGTCGGGAATTATGTCTGCCTGCAAAAGATGAATAGCGAAGACATAGACCCAGATACAGAATTAGTGATGGAAGTGTCTTCACTTGAAAAAGATGCCAAGCGTCTGATTGCGTGGGCTAAAACTCCGGGAGTCACGGGCGATCGTGATGATGCCCCAGAAGTAGATCGACGGGTATGGGCCGCTAACAGCACATCAGGGCGCGAATGCGTAGGCGCAGATGTATGTGCCTTTGGTTCACAATGTTTTGCGGCGAATGCAAAAGCCAAAGCCCAGACCGCAGATATTGTCGTTACTAACCACACCTTGCTTGCCATTGAAATCGTGGATTCACATCCGATTTTGCCAGAACGCGATTGCGTGATTTTGGATGAAGCCCACGAATTTATGGATCGAGCAACTCAAGCAGTTACTGATGAACTGACTTCAAACCGTGTTTTGCGTGCTGCTGCAATGGCCCGAAAGTTCATGCCCGGCAAGCTTTCAGATGCCTTTCATAAGGCTGCCAATGATTTCCACGAATCAATGGTTGATTACGGCGAGGATGTTAAGAACGATCCCACCGCGCAAGGTCGCTTAGAAGAGATTCCACAATCACTGGAATTTTCTATTCGTAAAGTGATGGAGGCATCCAAGGCAATTGTTCAGTTCATGTCGGCAGATGATGAAATCATCGACACCGATGCTTTGGCAGAGCGAGCTCGTGTCAAAGGTGCGGTTAATGAGATTGCTACAACTGCTAGCACTTTGCTCAAAATGGGCGATGGTTTAGTGCTGTGGTATGAACCAACTTTTTCAACTTTGTATTTAGCCCCGCTGTCAGTATCTGAAGTTTTGCGAGAAAACCTTTTAACCCAGACTCCGGTTATCGCAACCTCTGCCACTTTAACTATCGGTAAAGGCTTTGATTCGATGGCCAAGAGCATTGGCTTCTTGGTGAATGAAGAGATGAATGCCGAACTTAAAGAAGGTGAAGTAGATCCAGCAAATGTTCAGATGCTAGATGTGGGTTCTCCTTTTGATTTTGCTAATCAAGGCGTTTTGTACATGCCTAAGCATCTGCCAGAACCTGGCCGTGATGGCCCAAGTCTGGATGTTCTAACAGAGCTAGGTGAATTAATTGATGCTGCAGGAGGCAGAACGTTGGCGTTGTTTTCGTCCTGGCGCGGAGTAGAAGCTGCAGACCTTCACCTACGTAAAGTTTTAGCAGAACTACCTATCAAGATCATTACGCAAAAGCGGGGAGATGCCGTAGGCCCACTTGTTGCGCGCTTTGCAAAGGATGAAACATCTATATTGATCGGAACAATGTCGCTGTGGCAGGGCGTGGATGTTCCTGGCAACAGTTGCATTTTGGTAGCCATTGATCGAATTCCTTTTCCGCGACCTGATGAACCTGTCATGAGTGCTCGTGCATCACAAGCAGATGCTGCTGGCGGCAGTGGATTTATGCAGGTTTCACTACCCAGAGCGGCGCTATTGCTAGCTCAGGGCACCGGTCGTTTGATTCGTTCCGTTGATGATCGGGGAGTCGTTGCAATTCTGGATTCACGAATAGTGACCAAGCGTTACGGAAGTGTTTTGCTGAATTCAATGCCACCACTGTGGCGCACATCAGATCCTGCAGTTGTGCGCGACTCTTTAAAGCGATTGAAGGAGAGCCTTTAATTCGGGCCAAGATTTAGCAAAGCTCGGATGCAATGGTAATTCGTGAACATCGTGAATCTCTACCCAGCGAACTTCGTGGGATTCATCATTGACTTCATGTGCAATTAGTCCATCAGTTGCTTGGGCAATAACGGTTTGGTATTTCCAATCGCCGTGATCGTCGGTATAGGTATGCAGGACTGTTAGTAACGAAGTATCAATTCCGGTTTCTTCGACAGCTTCGCGAAATGCACCTTCGATAGTGCTTTCATGCGAATCACGTGCACCGCCAGGGATGCCCCAGGTATCACCGTTGTGTACCCACGGTGCGCGATGTTGCAACAGAATCTGGGTTCCGCGCACAATTAAAATTCCGGCGGCTCCGTTCAACCCCCAATGCTTATTTCCACAGGCGCAATCAACCCATCCGTCACCATCGCGCGCTGTCATGTTCGTAGCCTGTCACAACTATCCACAGTTAGCACAGTGATTGTCACTTTGGTCTGCGACTTAATTTATGGTGCCGCACATGATTGCTTTCATTCTGATTGGCACACTTATTCTGACTTCTTTCATAGCTCCTGCCAGGGGCGATGATTGCGCAGAAAAAGCCTGCATCACTGTCTATACCGAGAACAACCAGATCATTATCGAAGCAAAAAAGGGAAACACAACTGCCAAGAAAAGCATTGCCCAAGCCCCGAAAAAGGCTGCAGTAAAGCCCAGCCCCAAACCAACGGTGCGTCCTTTGTTTTTTCCACCAGCTGCGACTAAACCGGTAGTGACAAAGCCAAAAATTAAGCGAACCTACAAACCACGTGTAAAGAAAAGTACAACGTCAGTAAACCTCAGTGATCGCTTAACCAAGATGGTTCCCACTACAGGTGTGGCTTACCAACCCGAGTTCGAGCCGTTAGTCAAAACCGATGTGTATTTCTGGTGCGATCTGCCAACGATTTTTCAAAGCAGGGTCGACATCATCGGTGAAATTGTCGATGTCACTTTGCGACCTTCCTTTACCTGGAGCTTTGGCGACGGTTCTGTTATGTCAACAACCGAAAACGGGGCTGCCTATCCCAATGGCACCATCCGGCATTCATATTCAAAACCCGGTAGTTATGTCATCACTTTATTAACTACCTGGAATGGCAGCTTCACCCATAACGCGCAAATTCGAGCGGTCACAGGAACGGTGAAGAAAGTTGCAGTTGCTGCGATAACAGTTGTTCAAGGGCCAACCCACTTCACGACAAGTAAAGGATAAAAATGACTACAGAAAATATCTACGTAAGTGTTATTCCGTTGCCACTAGCAACGGACAATGAATTTATAGAAAGCGTGAACACCTTTGCGGTGAAGCCAGATATGGCAGATCTCAATCTTTTGCAGCGAGATGGTGCGACTGCGGTAATTGATTTATCGATGCAGTTTGCAGATCGCGGTTATAACTGCGATGTCGAACTCATTTCACAAGTGGTCGGCAGGCTTTCGGATATTCAAGTGCGAGATTTTGCACTGGGAACCCATAATGAACAGACTTTTGATACCTATTGGAATATGTGGCTGTACTTGCTGCGCGTAGCACCGCTTGGATTTATTGCACCTGTAGCTTGCTTGTTTGCGACTTTGGCTTACGAGCGCGGTGATAGCGAGCTGGCATATCGCGCACTTGATCGAGCCACAGAAGATGATCCAAAGTATGCGTTAACTATTTTGCTACGCCGAGTCTTTGGTTCAGGCTGGCCTGCCGCTGCTTTTGCGGCGATGCGAATGGAGCTTCACCCCAAAGTGACCGCTGGGATTTTTCAGGCCTAGTCGCTAGAATTACACCGTTCACGAGTCCTACGTATTAGCCCCGGCTTAGTAGGCGGCAACCCTCCACCGCGGCGGGGTGCTCCGGGTGACGAACAGGTCGGCATCGAAGAGATGTGCGGCAAGTGTGGTTAAGGATATTTATTGCAATGGTTGCAACAGGTGCATGGCTCGAAACACATGATCCAGGTGAGCGAAAATTCATCAAGATCGGTTTTTTACTTCTTGAAAATGGCGAAACTTTGCCGGATGTCACCATTGCATATCAAACGTGGGGTCAGTTAAACGCGGCAAAAGATAATGCGATTTTAGTAAATCATGCAATGACGGGTTGGTCAGATGTTCCTGGCTGGTGGCCTTCAATGGTTGGCCCAGGGTTACCTTTTGATACTGATAAATACTTTGTTGTCTGCCCTAATGTGATCGGTGGTTGTCAGGGATCTACGGGGCCATCTTCACTTGCACCTGATGGAAAACGTTGGGGTTCGCGTTTTCCAACTGTAACCATCAGAGACATGGTTAATGCCGAAGTTGCATTTACCGATGCGATGGGAATTCAAAAGTACAAACTTGCCGTCGGTCCTTCACTTGGCGGAATGCGTGCTTTGGAATGGGCGGTGCAGTTGCCAGATCGAGTCGGCGCAATTTGCACAATTGGATCTTCGGCCGTTGCGACAGGTGACCAAATCGGAACAGCTTCAATTCAGATTCGGGCGATTAAATCTGATCCTAATTTCAATAAGGGCGATTACTACGAACAAGACAAAGGCCCGGACGAGGGAATGGGAATCGCACGACGCATCGCGCATCTGACCTATCGAACTGAAGCTGAAATGGATATTCGCTTTGGTCGCCAAATGCAGGGAGATGACACTGGCCGTTATGCCGTTGAGTCCTACCTTGATCACCAAGCCAGCAAATTGGCACAGCGCTTTGATGCCAACACCTACATCGCGCTGACAGAGGCGATGAATAGCCACGATATTGGCCGTGAACGAGGGGGAGTTGCAGCTGCTTTGGCCACCATCAAGGTTCCGGTGGTTGCGGTATCGATTGATACCGACCGACTCTTTCCAGTGCGCTTGCAGGCTGAGATCGCCGAGTTAGCCCCTGCTGCAGCGCCTTTAGTGACCATTTCCAGCCCATTTGGCCATGACGGCTTTCTAGTTGAGGTTGAGAGTGTGGGAAATGTGATCAGAGAGGCTTTAAATCTGGCCAAATAGGCCTTTTGGATGTGCATTTATGCCTGTGGACAAATTATAATATACCTATCGCTTCAGCGGCTTCGCTGAAATAAATCAAAGGACAATTGTGGCTGTATTTAGTGCGCTCAAAAACAAGGTGAAAGCAAAAACTTCATCCAAGAAAGTAGCACCAGCTAAGAAAGCTGCTGCAAAAAAGGCCGCACCTGCGAAGAAAGCTGCACCTGTTAAGAAAGCGGCGGCTAAAAAAGC
>DAIMZE010000027.1:6032-8213 GCA_036734125.1 Candidatus Planktophila sp. | reverse complement strand
GCTAAGTCAATTGACTCATCTATATCTATCCATTCTTGCGCCATACCTTCACCGTACGGACCATCTCGCAAAACTGTTAAGGGAACAACATTGAAACCTAAATAGTCGCTGACAATGTATGCAGCAAATTCTCGGTGAGCTAGACAGCCATCGGGAAAATCCCAGAGAGGTCGTTCGCCTGCTATTGGTTTGTAAATGCAGACCATTTCGACATCATTGAGTTCGGAAATTGCGTACAGGGTCGCGTTAGAGGCATCGACTAACCGACCTGTAACTCGAAGTGAGCCCAGTTTAAGTCTGGATAATTTATCGTCGGTAGCCATTTGCCCTAGGACATAGATGTCCTCGTGGATCGATTGGGATTCCGCAAAAAGGACAGGGTAAGCGTCCGGCATTCACCAAAGCTTTTGAGCGTTGAGCAAAAGCGATCGCCATACCAAGGTCAAAGTTGATTTCTAGAACATGTCCATCTTCATCGGTCTCATCATCTTCTAATTCATAGAGTTCGAAGGTGAGAACTTGGTCGAGTTCATTCCAAGCGAGGGAAATTGCACCCACCTGGAACTCTTCATCCACTGGGGTTTCTAACGGAGCATCATCCTGAGGTACATTGGAAATTGAAATTAACGGGTTACTTTTTCTGACTTCAGCAACAATGAGTTCAAGTCGATTCGCGATTGCTTGAACTTGTGCCTTTTCCAAAGCAACACTTATTACCCGACCTTTGTTGCGCACTTGAATAAAGAAAGCGCGTTCTCCTGGTTCGCCAATTGTTCCCGCCACACATCGCTCAGGATGGGTGAAGATATGTCTCACTTACCTGATCCCCCACCCAAAAGATTCTTAGATCTCTTCGGCGCTTGCAGTAAATCGGTAACCACGGCGCGAGTGTCGTTCACTAACACGATACGTGGCTTCACTGAGTTGTATTCAATTACTGAAACAGAAGCTGGATCGATGATGATTCTCTGGAATTCATCCAAGTGCATACCTAATGCCGATGCGACTATGGATTTAATGACATCACCATGGCTCACGAATACCGCAACTTTCGAGTCCGATAGTGCGGCAACTTCATGAACAGATTTCATTGCTCGAGCCTGCATCGCTGCAATTCCTTCGCCGTCCGGGAAATACATGCGGCTAGGTGATTCTTGAACGGTCTTCCATTCTTTTTTGCGTGACAGGGAGGCTAAACGCTTGCCGCTCCAGCTGCCATAATCAACTTCGTTCAGCATGGGATCGATGATGGGTTCAAACTTTGGGTTAGTTTGTAGGACACATTCATTAAGCCATGGAGCAATTGTTTCGAAGCATCTTTCCATAGGAGAAATGCGTAACTGTGCGATAGGGAAAGTACCCAAACGAAGTGCTAACTGTTCTGCTTGTTTAACACCTTTTTGCGACAGGTGAACGTTAGGGATTCGACCCGACAATATTCCGGATGCATTGGACTCGGAGTGAGCATGTCGAATTAAAACTAGGCGCATAATGAAAGGCTATCGCAGCTTTTGCCCCCTAGCCTTGCTAAGGTCACGCCATGGAAAAGCGACGAGCCGGTAATAGTGGTTTAGTGCTCTCCCGCCTCGGCTTAGGCACAATGACATGGGGCCGAGATACTGATGAAATTGAAGCTGCCGATCAATGTCGAGCTTTTCTGGACGCGGGTGGAAACTTCTTAGATACCGCAGCAACTTATGGCGACGGTGATAGTGAACGTGTCATCGGTGGGTTGATTGGGACACTTTTCCAAAGAGATGAAGTCATTATTGCTACCAAAGCGGGCATTAATTTTTCAGATGGTGTGAGAAAAGTTGATGCGTCTCGACACTCATTGATTGCAGATCTAGATCGCTCTCTGAGCCGACTTGGCACCGATTACGTAGATGTGTGGCAGGTTCATAACTGGGATGAGTTAACTCCGTTAGATGACACTTTATCTGCCCTTGATTATGCCTATACGACCGGACGTGCTCGCTATGTAGGAATTAGTAATTTCTCGGGCTGGCAATTAGCTCGAGCTGCAACAAAACAACAGAGCAATTCAATGAAAGCCCCATTAACAACGATTCAAAGTGAATACTCGCTGCTCAACAGATCAGCTGAATATGAACTTATCGATGCTTCACTTGAATGTGGTTTGGGTTTCTTGGCGTGGGCACCGCTTGCTCGTGGAGTTCT
>DAIMZE010000027.1:2801-5932 GCA_036734125.1 Candidatus Planktophila sp. | reverse complement strand
GCGTGTTCTAAGAAGTCCTTCAAAACTCTAGTTCCAAAAGTTAGACCTTCAACGGGGACTCTTTCATCAACTCCGTGGAACATTGCACTGAAGTTGAAATCTGCATCAAGTTTCAAGGGTGAGAACCCGTAACCAATTATTCCAAGATCGGCTAGCGCCTTGTTATCGGTTCCACCACTCATAACATAAGGAACCGGGATCGCAACGGAGTCTTCTTTAATAAGCGCGTTGCACATAGCTTCTACGAGATCTCCCTCAAATGGAACCTCAAGCGCTTTGTCTCGGGTGATTGTTTCAACGGTGATGTTCTCACCAATCAAACTCTTGATCGTTGCATTAAGTTCATCCTCAAAACCTGGAATAAAGCGACCATCTACAGTTGCACTGGCCGATCCAGGGATGACATTTGCCTTGTATCCCGCATCCAACATTGTTGGGTTAGCAGTGTTTTGTAAGGTTGCACCAATCATCGTTGAAGCAAAGCCAATTTCCTTCAACAAAGGACGAAGATCTTCTTCGTTGTATGGCTTACCTGTTTCTTCTGCGATTCGCTTGAAAAAGGCCTTGACTGTCTTGCTGTAGCGCTGTGGCCATTCAAAACGTCCAATCTTGGCTACTGCTTCTGCAAGCCGAGTGATTGCATTGTCATCATTCATCATCGAACCGTGACCAGCTTTACCTTGGGCAGTAAGGCGCATCCAATGAATACCTTTTTCAGCGGTTTCAATTAAATATAAACGCTTTCCACCCGTGACTGTCACTGAGAAACCACCAACTTCTGAAACAGCTTCGGTGCAACCCGCAAACACTTCTGGATGATTCTTGACCATAAAGTGCGAACCAAAAATACTTCCGGCTTCTTCATCGGCGAAGAAAGCTAAAACTATGTCGCGCTCTGGAATGTAACCAGTGCGTTTCCAATCTCGCACCGTTGCGAGAATCATCGCATCCATGTTTTTCATATCTACCGCGCCGCGACCCCAAATAAAGCCATCCTTGATTACACCTGAGAATGGATCTACAGACCAATCATCTGCATTTGCCGGTACAACATCGATATGTCCATGCACAACTAAACCTGCACGTTCTGAATTACTTCCTTTAATACGTGCAATAACATTGCAGCGACCTGGCGCTGATTCATAAATAGTTGGTTCGATTCCTACTTCAGACAACAACGCCGCGATGTAATCAGCGACTGCTTTTTCGTCGCCCTTGCCTTCTCCATAATTAACGCTTGGAATTCGAATTAATTCCTGGCAGATTCGGATGGCCTCTAGTTCAAGTTCGCTATGTGTTGTACTCATTTCGCTATTCTTGCACCCAATTGCTATCCTTTCCTATCACTTAGTCCGGGTGGCGGAATTGGCAGACGCGCTAGCTTGAGGTGTTAGTTCCCGCAAGGGATTAGGGGTTCAAGTCCCCTCTCGGACACATGAAAATAGATGACGCTCTATCGCTCATCCGTGAAATTCCCGACTATCCAAAACCAGGGATACGTTTTCAAGACATCACCCCTTTACTTGCACACGGTGAAGCCTTCATCGCAATCACGGAAAAATTTGCAACGTATGCGGACTCGTCAACACTGGTTGCCGGAATTGAAGCTCGTGGTTTTATCTTCGCTTCGGCGGTAGCCAATCAATTAAGAAGTGGTTTTGTTCCCATTCGAAAAGCGGGAAAGCTGCCGCATTTAACGATCTCTGAAAGCTACGGTCTTGAATACGGTGATGACACTTTAGAAGTTCACATAGATGCAGTTGCACCTGGATCGAAAGTTCTGCTTATTGATGATGTTCTAGCTACTGGCGGCACGATCGGTGCTGCTATCGAACTAATCCAACGTCTTGGTGGACAGGTAACTCATGTCCTAGCTTTACTTGAGATCAATGGTTTACCTGGTCGCGAAAGACTTAACCAAAAATATCCAGAGATTCCGGTTACTTCGCTGGTAGTTTCGTAGTAATGCGTATCCTTCAAATTCAAGGATTGCGTGCGGTCGCCGCGCTCCTTGTCACGATCTTTCATGCTCGCCTCATGCCAGGTGGGTTCATCGGCGTTGACATCTTTTACGTGATATCTGGTTATCTGATTACTGGGCTCATCATCCGCGAGATCGACAAGACCGGGCGCTTGGATTTAAATGAATTCTATCAACGACGTATCAAGCGGCTTTTACCGACATCGGTTTTTGTCCTGTTCATCACGGCACTAGTCGGACTTTTTGTTTTACCTGCAATCACGCGCGATGCATTAGGTCGCGATTTATTTGCCGCTGCGGCATATGTATCGAACTACCTTTTTGCCTGGTGGGAAAATGACTACCAAAACTTGGATGCAACGCCATCCCCATTTATTCACTATTGGTCTTTAGCCGTTGAAGAACAGTTTTATGTTGTGTGGCCAATCTTTATTTTGATTTTATCGAGATATGGTAAACGCGCGATACTAAACGGCGTAGCTATTGTTACCGCTTTATCGCTTCTACTCTCAGTCTACTTGACGGCGGTAGCTCCGATCTGGGCGTTCTACTCATTGCCAACTCGTGCTTGGGAACTAGGAGTAGGAGCCTTACTACTTTTCATTCCAGAGAAATATTTACGTAATCGGTACTTCCCTTGGTTAGGTGCACTGGGATTGGCAATAGCCACCTTCAACTTCAATGAAAGTACCGCTTTCCCGGGCATCAACGCAGTTTTGCCAGTTGCTGCAACAGCGATTCTTATCGGAACTATCCCTGTCTGGCCGCGGTTCTTTAACGATTTAAGTAATAACCGTTTGATGCAGTGGCTCGGAGCAATTTCCTATCCGTTGTATCTGTGGCATTGGCCAGCACTTGTTCTGCCAAGCAGTGCTTTGGGTCGTCCACTCCAGATTAGAGAGCGCTTTTTTTGCATCGTTTTAACAATAGTTTTAGCCCACTTAACAAGCAAATATATTGAATCGCCGCTAAGGCATCGTAAGTTTTCTACCAAGAAAATCTATGGTTTCTTCGCTACCACAACCGTAGTTTCGCTCTTGGCCGGATTAGTTATCGCCTCGACGGCTTCATCTGTAATCAATGTGAAAGGTACGGATTACTCCTTTGATCTCAAGGTGGTGATGGCTAAACCAGCGGTCTACGAAGATGG
>DAIMZE010000027.1:0-2701 GCA_036734125.1 Candidatus Planktophila sp. | reverse complement strand
TGATTTACTACTGCGGAACCATGGATAGTGGAAAATCCACTCTCGCCCTGCAAACCGCACATAATCATCAGAGCCGCGGGCGTACAGGACTAATTTTCACTAACAAGGATCGAGCTGGATCTGGCGTTATTTCATCCCGCCTAGGTCTATCTAGCCCGGCCATCGAAGTAAATCCTGAATTAGATATTCATAAATTGGTTGTCGACAAACTGTCCATGGGCGAGCGGGTCGATTACATCATTTGCGATGAAGCTCAATTCTACGAAAGTACCCAAATTGATCAACTTGCACGGGTTGTAGATGGTCTTGGGATCGATGTGTTTGCTTTCGGAATTCTGGCCGACTTTAGAACAAAACTTTTCCCAGGTTCAGCGCGATTAGTCGAACTGGCCGATCGCGTTAACACTTTGCAGGTTGAAGCGCTGTGCTGGTGTGGATCGAGAGCAACGCACAATGCCCGCACCGTCGGTGGCGTGATGGTTGTTGAAGGTGAACAAGTTGTCGTTGGCGATGTCGCACCGGGCGCAGAAGTTGCATACGAAGTTTTATGTCGCAGACACCACATGCGCCAAGTAACGGCTCGGGTGTCACGAGCGGCCCATACATCTTCTCTCCCACTACCTTTCAAGGAGTAAACATGAAATCTCGCGGCTACGCAGCTCTATCGGCAAAATCCAATCTTGTTTCACATGAGTTCGATCGACGTGATCTAGGCGAGCACGATGTCGCACTTGATATTTCATACGCAGGCATTTGTCACAGCGATATTCACCAAGTGGCCGAAGAATGGGGACCGGCTATTTTTCCCATGGTTCCAGGTCATGAAATAGCGGGCGTTGTTACATCTGTGGGTAGCAAGGTTTCAAAGTTTTCTGTCGGGGACAAAATTGGAGTCGGCGTCTTTGTTGACTCGTGCCGCAAATGTGCAAGCTGCATTAAAGGATTGCAACAATATTGTGTTGAAGGAATGACGGGAACTTACAACGGTCTGGAACGTGATGGGATCACTGTTGCGATGGGCGGTTATTCAAACAATTTTGTGATCAACGAAGATTACGCCGTGAGAATTCCGGACAATCTGCCGATGGATGGCGTTGCACCGTTGCTGTGTGCCGGAATCACTTTGTATTCACCGATTAAACATTGGAATGTAAAAGCAGGCATGAAAGTTGCCGTTATGGGACTGGGCGGTTTGGGCCACATGGGCGTGAAATTCGCAGTAGCCATGGGAGCTGAAGTGACGGTTTTGTCACACTCCCCCAGCAAAGAATCTGATGCACTCGCGATGGGGGCACATCACTTTGTCAGCACAAAAGAGGCTGCAAACTTAGCCCCACTTGCCAAAAGTTTTGACTTGATTCTAAATACAGTCAGTGCCGAATTAGTCATCAACGACTACCTCAACCTTCTCACGTTAGATGGCACATTGGTCGTAATCGGTTTGCCAGGAAAGCCTTACGAGGTCCATGCCGGCACTCTTCTCAACGGACGTCGCGTAATGGCAGGTTCAATGATTGGTGGCATCCCCGAGATGCAGGAAATGCTTGATTTTTGCGCCAAACATTCAATAGTTAGTGATGTTGAAGTAATTAAAGCCGATTACATCAATGAGGCTTATAAGCGCACAGTGGCAAGTGATGTGAAATATCGCTTTGTGATTGACGCGTCGACCTTCTAAATACTCTGAACAATCAAAGCAAAAATTGGTGCAATCGCCAAAGCTGGTAACAAGTTGCCTACTGCTACGTTTTTTATGTTGAGCAACTTCAGTGCGATACAAATCAACATGATGCCACCGACGATCGTCATTGCATCAATCTGGTAGCCATCTAGTACTTCACCGAGACCAAATCCAATAACCGTCCAAACCCCTTGGTAGATACCTACAGGCAGGGCCGAAACAGCTACTCCCCACCCTAAAGAGGTTGCAAAGGCCATCGCCGCAAAAAAGTCGAGGGTACTTTTCAGAATCAACTGATCAATGCCTGTTCCCATTCCATCACTAATGCTTCCAAGGATTGCAAGAGGCCCGATTGCAAAAAGCAAGGATGCGGCCACAAAACCTTCAACAAAATTGGATTCACTCGAGGCCTTAAATCGCACCCGCAAATTTTCTCCCAGAGAATCAAGTTTGTTCTCTAATTTCAAAGCAGAACCGATTAGTCCGCCAATTAACAGTGAACCAAGAACGACCAGCAAACTCCAACCCTGCGGAAGAGCGCTGTTGTAACGATCTGACCACAACGGAATGAGGGCCGAGGCCGCACCGAGCAAGGTAACAAGACCAAGGACATCGGTAAGTAGAGTTCTAGTTCTAGTTGGCATCCGATTTCCGACGAGCACCCCTAAGGATGCTCCGGAAATAATTGTGATGATATTGATGATTGTGCCGACGCCAGGAAACATTAGATGATTATACTCATTCAATGTCTAATCTGTTTCTAGAGTTTCTTCGTCCACATAAGACTGTTCCGAATACTCCTTGGACGGCAAAATCACGTTGGGATCTCAATCTTTCTCGAGTAAGCGTACTTTTCTTCGGGCTTTTCATATTTGGACTCGGTGATTCACTTCTTATTCAAAGCACAATTGGAAATGCGCCATGGTCAGTTTTGGCACAAGGCGTTTCGGGCAAGCTTGATATCACTATGGGTTGGTCAACTTTTGCAATAAGTACATTGGTGTTGCTCTTATGGATACC
>DAIMZE010000026.1:0-8375 GCA_036734125.1 Candidatus Planktophila sp. | reverse complement strand
TTATGACGTGGTTGGTAGTGGGTCTGGGTAATCCAGGAGATCAATACGCTGCCACCCGTCACAACATCGGCCAGATGGTGATTGATGAACTTGCTCGTCGCCATTCATTGAAATTTTCTTCACATAAATCACGCAATGATATTGCCGCCTATAAATTAGATGCGGGTACCCATTCTGTAATTCTTGCAAAATCAAAGAGTTACATGAATGAAACTGGTGGACCAGTTAAAGCGTTAGCTAACTTTTATTCAGTAGAGCCCGCAAACATAATTGCTCTACATGACGAATTAGATATTCCATTTGCAGCAATTCGCACCAAGTTTGCAGGTGGAGACAACGGCCATAATGGTTTGAAATCAATGACTTCATCATTTAATGGTCCTGATTATTACCGAGTTCGCTTAGGTATCGGTCGACCTATGGGCCAACAAGATCCTGCTGATTTTGTGTTGAAGGCTTTTTCAAAGGTAGAACAAAAAGATTTAGCTGAATTTACTGTTCGCGGGGCAGATGTTGTCGAATCTCTCATTACAAAAGGTTTAGAAGCAACACAGTCAGCCTTCAATAGTTAATTAGCCGGTATTGCGTAAGCCTGCAGCCACTCCATTGATAGTTAGCAGTAAAGCCCGTCGCAAGATTGGATCGGCAGAATCGCCGGCATCACGCACACGCTTCAGTAGATTCACTTGCAGTAAGTGAATTGGTGAAAGATAAGCATCGCGAACTTGCAATGTGCGTGCCAAAATCTCTTGATCACCAAGCAGGCTAGTCTTCTTAGTCAGCGCAAGGATTTCAGAAACTGTCAGATCAAACTCTTCCTGGATCTCATCCAAGAAGTGATGAAGCTCCTTTGGTACCAATGCTTCGACATAACGCTTGGCCAACGCTAAATCAGTTTTAGCTAAGGTCATTTCTACGTTGCTAATAAATGTTGTAAAGAAGTGCCACTCTTTGAGCATTTGTTCCAACAGGGCTGAGTGTCCCGCTTCGCGTGCAGCCTTTAATCCTGAGCCAACGCCAAACCACCCAGGGACAATTTGTCGTGACTGAGTCCAACCAAATACCCACGGAATCGCACGTAATGAATCAAGTCCACTTGCAGCATCTGGGCGTCTAGATGGTCGTGAACCCAAAAAGAGTTCTCCTAGTTGTTCAACCGGTGTTGAAGCGTAAAAGTATGCAGGCAGATCTGGTTGTTGAATCAAAGCGCGGTAACGCTTGAATGAAGAATCACTGACTAACTGCATGCAATTACCCCAAGCAGCAAGCTCTTCGGTACTTTGTCGTGGTCCACGATTAAGAATCGTTGCTTCAAGGGATGCCGCAAGAGTTAACTCAACATTCTCGCGAGCAAGGGATGCAAGTGCGTATTTATCGCTGATTACTTCACCTTGTTCAGTCATCTTGATTTGTCCATCAACTGAACCCCAAGGCAACGCGATCAAAGCATCATAAGTTGGGCCACCACCGCGACCGACAGAACCGCCACGACCATGGAACAAACACAATTTCACGCCATGTTTGATTGCGACATCGCGCAAAGAACGTTGAGCTCTATGGATTTCCCATTGGCTAGTTGCAATTCCTGCATCTTTATTGGAATCTGAATATCCCAGCATTACCTCTTGCACATCACCGCGAAGTGCAACAACTGCACGATAGGCAGGATTGCTCAAGAGTTTTTCGAGAATTTCACCCGCGGCACGAAGTTCGGCAACAGTTTCAAGCAGTGGAGCAAAGCCAATTCGCGCCTTTTTCTCTTTCAGTGAAACAAGACCTGCTTGCTGAGCGATTACAACTGAAGCAATCAAATCGTCTGCACCCTTGGTCATCGAAACGATGTACGTCTCAATTGCCTCTGGACCAAAGCGATCAATCAAGTCATTTATTGCGATAAAGGTATCAACTGTTTTCTTACCCAAAGCTTCAAGCTTAGATGTATCAAAGCGCACATCATCGGCCAAGAATTGGGTCAGGATCTCAAACTTTTCATCATGTGACTTTTCGATGTAGCTATCGATGCCAGTGATCTGCTTGAGCACATTGTGATGCGCATCAGAATGTTCGCGAACATCCATGGTTGCGTGGTTAATTCCGAAAGCTGCGATTGTGCGAATTGTGCGCTCAAGTAAGCCAGTTGCAATCAGTTCACCGCGATGCGCCAGCAACGAATCACGCATCAACATCAGATCCGCCAACAGCTCTGCCGTGTTTGCATAATCACGGTTTGGAACATGCGCAGCGTTCTTTGCATGACGATCACGAGTAAAGGCCAAGCGGTGAACGATTGCAGTTGCCTTGAGGCGATATGGCTCTTCAGCATTAAGGCGCAAGAAGCGGGCTTCAAACTCTGGAATATGCTTCAAATCCTTTTCAACTGAAGCAGACAGTTCTGGTGTTGCTCCAACAATCTTGGTAGATACAGACAACATCTGTCGCAAAGCGTTCATTGCCGCGATGGTCACACGGATGGCATGAGATACCTGCAGCTCCATCGCATCGGTTGTTACCTCAGCGGTGATATTTGGGTTTCCATCACGATCTCCACCGATCCAGTTACCAAAAGAAAGTGGGCGAGCAGTAATCGGAACTTCAACATCGATTCGCTTCATTTCTTTCGCAAAATCATTCAGAACTTCTGGAACCGTTTGCGTGAATAGATCATCAAGGTAATACAAAGCATTAAGGGCTTCATCCAATGGCTCTGGTCGACCTAACCGTAGTTCATCGGTCTGCCATAACAAATCAACGGTTTCTGCAAGTCGTTCTTGTTGCGAAGGATTACGTGGATCATCCAGTAAATCTGCAATGCTGCCTAACTTATTCAAAACTGATCTACGTGCAGCTTCAGTAGGGTGTGCGGTAAAAACCGGACGAACCGACATCGCGCCGACCCATTCAGAGATCTCTTCTTTTGTTAGTTCATGTCCAGGTGTTTGTGCTTTAAGCGCGGCTTCAATTCGATCGACTGCTTTAGCTAACCAAGAACCACCAGTTGCTCTGGCTTCTGCCAAAACGCGTGCACGGTGAACTTGCTCTGCAACATTTGCTAAATGAAAATAAGTACTAAATGCACGTACCAGTTGAACCGAGTCTTCAACGGATAACTGAGCAAGGATTTCTGCTCCGGTGCCTTCACGAACCGCTTTACGAACCTCTTCTACAAGAGCTAAAAGTTCTGGACCTTCTTGACGAACAAGGGTCTGGCCCAAAAGATCGCCAAGACGGCGCACATCGCTACGAAGCTCTGCATCATCTGCAGCGATCGGGCTCTGGCTCATTGGGCAATCCTCTCAGGTAACTGCGCATTGCAAAACTAAATTAGACTTAACCCCAATCAAGCCCCCCTCCCTTAGGAGTCGGGGCCTAACGGCATTGGAGAGTAATTATGCGCGGGTTAATTCCAGCCTTGCCACTTAATTCCGATGCATCTCATATCGTGGCACCCCAATCGCTCTACCCCTTTCTTTTAGCCGCTCGAGCACAGAGCCACCCTTTGTTAGTTGTCACAAGTTCTAGTCGCAGCTCAGAAGATCTCGTTAATGAGTTACGAGAGCTTTACGACAATGTTCTTGAATTTCCGGCTTGGGAAACTTTGCCCCATGAACGTTTAAGTCCCAGAAGCGACACTGTCGCTCGCAGAATTCAAACTCTGTATGCACTTAATGGTGATCACGCAGTTAATCCAATTGTGGTGACACCTGTGCGCGGTGCAATTCACCGAATCATTAGTCAGCTCGGAAAATTGCCACTTCTTCGATTAGAAATCGGCAAAGAACAATCACTTGATGAGCTAGTGCGACATCTTTCATCGCTGGCTTATTCCCGCACTGACTTAGTAGAACGACGCGGCGAATTTGCTGTTCGTGGCGGAATCGTTGATGTGTTTTTACCACTAAGCCATCATCCAATTCGTATTGATTTCTTTGGAGATGAGATTGAAGATTTAAGTTATTTCGAAGTATCAGATCAAAGAACTTTTCAACCAGTTGTTGGCAGCGTTGACATTTATCCTTGCCGAGAGCTTTTGCTTAACAATGCAACAAAGCATCGTGCTTTAGAAATCGCTGATGAATATCCTGCAGCGGCAGAAATGCTGGGCAAGATCGCTGAAGGAATGACTTTCGAGGGTATGGAATCCCTGATTCCATTATTAATCGATGAGACTGAAAGCCTGCTAACTCGAATGCCGGCAAACACACAGATCATTTTCATTGATGAGCAACGTATTAAATCTCGCGCAGCTGATTTGCTGGCAACCAATGAAGAATTTCTGAACGCCTCTTGGTCAAATGCAGCACTTGGTGCAAGTGCGCCAATTCATGATGGCGCAGGCACATACATGGACTGGCAAGAGCTTTTCGATGAAATAGCCAAGGCCGGCATGAGCGCTAAGGAGCTCAGTCCATTTGGAACAGATTTGGATCCTGAAACTACATTCTTAGAGTTTGCAGCGATTGATCCGATGCGTGGTGATGTTGAACGTGCAATTGAGGCTTTGCGACAAGCACTTGAAGAACATCGCACCGTTGTCTTTGCTACACACGGACATGGAATGCTCGAAAGATATGCAGGCATTCTGCGCGGGGCTGATTTACCAGTACAGATTTCAGAAAAAATCAGCGCAACCCCGACAAAGGGAAGTATTCACTTAACCACTTCTGTCATCGCCCATGGCTTTGAAAGTGCGCCGGATCAAATTTTCTTCATGACCGAGCGAGATTTAACTGGCAGCAAGGGAAGCGTCAAAGATGGCGAACGTTTACCATCGAAGCGAAAGCAAGCCATTGATCCGTTAGAACTTCAGGCGGGGGATTACGTTGTTCACGAACAACACGGAATCGGCCGATATGTAGAGCTCTTGCAGCGCACAGTTGCCGGAGTAACCCGCGAATACTTAGTCATTGAATATGCACCAGCAAAACGTGGTCAACCCGGAGACAGAATCTTTGTTCCAACTGATGTGCTTGAACAAGTATCTAAATATGTTGGTGGAGAAACCCCAACGGTGCACCGAATCGGCAGTGGCGAATGGCAAAAAGCTAAGGGTCGTGCGCGTAAAGCGGTTCGCCAAATTGCCGGAGAACTTATTCGTTTATACGCAGCCCGCACCAGCTCACCTGGTTTTGCTTTCTCTGCCGATACTCCGTGGCAACGCGAACTTGAAGACTCGTTCTCGTATATCGAAACGCCTGATCAGCTTTCTACGATCAATGATGTCAAGCAAGATATGGAACGCCCATATCCAATGGATCGAATCATTTGTGGCGATGTTGGATACGGAAAGACCGAGATTGCAATCCGCGCCGCGTTTAAAGCGGTACAAGATGGAAAGCAAGTAGCTGTTTTGGTACCAACAACTTTGTTAGTACAACAACACACAAAGACTTTTGAAGAACGTTATGCAGGCTTTCCGCTCAAGGTTGCGGGCTTATCACGGTTTAATTCTGCGAAAGAAAGCAAGGAAATCCTGGAACAACTAGCTGCCGGAACCGTTGATGTAGTAATCGGAACCCACCGAATTTTGTCTAGCGATGTTCAATTCAAGGATCTTGGCTTAGTCGTAGTAGATGAAGAACAACGTTTTGGTGTTGAACAAAAAGAGTCACTCAAGAAGTTGCGCACAACAGTTGATGTGCTCGCTATGTCTGCGACCCCTATTCCGCGCACGCTAGAGATGGCCGTAACCGGAATTCGCGAAATGTCCACGATTACAACCCCACCAGAAGAGCGTCATCCGATCCTTACCTATGTGGGCCCAGCCGAAGAAGCTCAGATTACGGCAGCGATTCACCGCGAGTTATTGCGAGATGGGCAGATCTTTTACTTGCACAACCGCGTGGACACAATTGATAAGACCGCAATGCGATTAAAAGAGTTAGTGCCCGAAGCCAGAATTCGAATTGCTCATGGGCAAATGTCAGAAGGCGAGCTAGAAGATGTGATTTTGGCTTTCTGGAACCGTGATTTTGATGTGCTTGTCTGCACCACAATTGTGGAAAGTGGTTTAGATATTCAAAATGCCAATACATTAATTGTCGAAAGAGCAGATCGTTTTGGTTTGTCCCAACTTCATCAATTACGTGGGCGCGTAGGACGCGGGCGCGAAAGAGCTTATGCATATTTCTTGTATTCAAATGATGAACCATTGTCTGAGCTTGCTCACGAGCGCTTAAAGACAATTGCAACAAACACCGATTTGGGTTCAGGAATGCGGGTTGCGCTGAAGGATCTTGAAATACGTGGTGCCGGTAATCTTTTGGGCGGCGAACAATCAGGACACATTGCAGATGTTGGATTTGATTTATACATGCGGATGGTTGGCGAAGCGGTTCAAGAATACAAATCTGGCATTATCGAAACTGAAGAAAAGGTTTCAGAATGTAAAGTTGAATTACCAATCAACGCTCACTTATCATCCGAATTTGTTCCCGGAGAACGTTTGCGACTCGATCTTTACCGACGTCTTGCAGATGTGAAAGCACCAAGTGATGTTTCCTCAATCGAGGCAGAATTAATTGATCGATTTGGTGTTTTGCCCGAAGAGGCCAAAGCGTTGTTGGGAGTTGCAGCTCTTCGCGCACAAGCAAAGGCTGTGAAGTTGACCGAAGTTGTTGTGCAAGGAAAGTTCCTTCGACTTGCGCCGCTACTTTTACCTGAATCTCGTCAGTTACGTTTGACACGTTTATACCCAGGTTCTCTGTATAAGGGCGCAACAAGCACGGTTTTAGTCGCGCTTCCGAAGGCCACCTCTTGGAATCCGTCACAGAATGCGCCTGAAATAGTGGATACTTCTCTTCTGGCCTGGGTCACTGAGGCCGTACATCAATTAAGCGATGCACCGAAAGCGAGTACAGAATGAAGAAGATCCTGGCAACAGCAATCGCAACCTTTCTATTAGCGGGATGCTCACAAATAGGTGCAGCAGCAACAGTGGGCGATACAAAGATCACTCAAGCTCTTGTTCAAGGAAGCGTCGATGCGATTCTTTCTGAGCGCGCCAAGGTCGATACATCACAGATGCAGCTTGAAACCGGCGCATCTCTTAATGTTTCGCAGCTTCGTTTTCATCTACTAGGAACTTTGCTCCGCGAACTTGGTCAAGAGTTAAAGATCAATGTAACAAAGGCAGAAATTGATTCACGTCGTGCAAGCATTCTGGAACAAGTTGGTGGCGAAGCAGGTCTACCTGGTGCTCTTGTAAATGCCGGAATAGCACCTCAAGATTTAGATCGATACATTCAAGCAATTGCTTACTCTGACAAAATCAGCCAGAAGTTAGTTGCAGCTGGTGTAACTGAAGATCAGCTAGGCGCAGAAATTCAGAAGCTCGTTGTTGCCAAAGCTAAGGAAATTGGCGTAACCGTCAACCCTCGCTACGGCAAGTGGGATGCAACAACTGCTGATGTAATTCCTGCAGATTCTGCAGAATCAGCTGTTACTCCTTCAGGCAACTAACACTTAAGAATATGCAAGGTTCTCAACTTCAACGACTTGTTGAAGTCATGAACACTTTGCGTTCGCCTGGCGGTTGTCCATGGGATGCAGAACAAACTCATGAATCACTGCTGAAATATTTGCTCGAAGAGTCATACGAGTTTGTTGATGCTGTTCAAGCTGATAATCGTGTTGATATGCGCGAAGAGCTAGGTGATGTTTTACTGCAAGTTTATTTCCATGCACGTATGGCGCAGGAACACCCAACAGATCCATTTTCAATCGAAGATGTTGCACAAGGAATTGCAGACAAGTTAATCCGCAGACATCCTCATGTATTTGCCGGTGTCGAAGTCCGTGATTCGCAAGAAGTTCTTGAAAATTGGGAAGAGATTAAGAAAAAGGAAAAGGGTCGCACCTCACCCCTGGATGGCGTTGCGATGTCTCAACC
Source organism: Candidatus Planktophila sp. (assembly GCA_036734125.1). Lineage (GTDB taxonomy): Bacteria > Actinomycetota > Actinomycetes > Nanopelagicales > Nanopelagicaceae > Planktophila. Next base: position 487 of record DAIMZE010000026.1, on the reverse strand, counting down.
AGCACTTCCTTTGCTTGAAAAACTCTTGTATCGCGCTGAAAAATACGGTGTCGAAGTAAATACTCCTGATTCGGTTTCCATTGATGGACCAGCTGATGAAAGCGCTGTGGGACAAGCCCTTGTAGCCGTTATTGCTTGGGCCCATGCCAACGGAATCGATGCAGAGGCGGCCCTTCGCAAGGAGGCTATGCGCATTAGCCAAGAAATTGGGCCCGCATAGTCTTTCGCAGGTTCGCGGTAGACTTCGATTATTGAAGTACCTGCCATTTCAGCGTTGAGGTCGGCAACAGATTAAGAACCCAGACCTGTATTGAAGGAGTAATGCAATGGCAATTATCGAAGCTTTAGGTGCCCGTGAAATTCTTGACTCCCGTGGAAATCCAACGGTTGAAGTTGAAATCCAATTAGAAGATGGCACACAAGCTCGCGCAGCAGTTCCAAGCGGTGCATCAACGGGTGCATTTGAAGCTGCAGAACTTCGCGATGG
>DAIMZE010000025.1:0-8677 GCA_036734125.1 Candidatus Planktophila sp. | reverse complement strand
TAGAGGATGCAATCTCTGCAACCCGCGCCGCTGTTGAAGAAGGAATCGTTGTTGGTGGAGGCGCAGCACTTGTGCATGCAGCTGATGCTCTTGAAGGCGATCTCGGATTCACTGGCGATAAGGCTGTTGGTGTTCGTTTAGTTCGCAAGGCTTGTGATGAACCTCTTCGCTGGATTGCAGAAAATGCTGGACTAGAAGGCTACGTAGTAGTTGCAAAGGTTCGCGCAATGAAGCACAACGAAGGTTTCAACGCTGCAACAGATGTTTACGGCGACCTAGCCGCTGATGGTGTTATCGATCCAGTGAAGGTAACTCGTTCAGCCCTAGCAAACGCTGCATCAATTGCTGCAATGTTTATTACAACTGAAGCAGTTGTCTACGAGAAGCCAGCAGAGCAAGCAGCTGCTGATGCTGCCGGCGGACATGGTCACTCACATGGCCCAGGTGGACACTCGCATTAATTTCTTGGCACAACAAGGTTAGAAAAGAAAAAAGCCCTGCAGAAATATCTGCGGGGCTTTTTCTATCTTCTTAGGAGGAAGAAAACTATGATGCGTGGGAAACGTCTGGAGTGATGTCCTTGCCTAAAATTGCTAGGCGATCATCTTCAGATAGGCCTCCCCAAATTCCATATGGCTCTTGCACTGCAAGTGCGTGTGCACGGCATGCAGCAATTACTGGACATGATGCACAGACAGCTTTGGCAGTGTTCTCGCGATTGCGTCGACGAGGTCCGCGTTCTCCATCTGGATGAAAGAACATCTCAGAAGGAAGCTCGCGGCATGAACCTTGGTACTGCCACTCCCATTCATCAGCAACGGGGCGGGGTAAGCGTGAAATTTCGGCCATGGCGATACTGTACAACCGCGCCATAGGTTGTTCAAGTATTTCCGTGCCATAAGTTGTTCAAATGGCGTTTTCAGGTGGTGAGTTGAGCCACTTCACGACACGATAGCCCCATGGAAGAGGAGCTATTGACCGTTGCCGCGGTCGCTCGCCGCTTAGGAGTGGCTCCAGCAACCCTTCGAACCTGGGACCGCCGCTATGGCCTTGGGCCTTCCACCCACGAGGCCGGAGAACATCGGCGCTACTGCCCACAAGATCTAGCCATCCTGACAGCAATGCGAAAGTTGATTACTGCAGGGGTCGCACCAGCAGAAGCTGCTGCGCAAGCAAAAGATTTCAAGGGTCCTATTTCAGTTGAACACATCATTGATAACTTTGAAGTTCGTGAAGATCTAGTCGAAGCCCTTTATGCCGCATCTAAATTGTTGGATAAGACATTTGTAGAGGATGCACTGCGACAAGACATTGAAAAACATGGAGTAATTGCTTCATGGTCTGAAGTGATTGTCCCGCTGTTGTTTTTGATCGGTGAAGATTGGGAAAAAACGCAAACTGGTATTGAGGTAGAACACCTCCTTACTGAAATTCTCAAAGGTGTCCTGCGTGAGAAATCTTCGGCAGTTTCAGAACCTTGTAACCCGCGCCCAGTCTTGCTGGCATCGGTGGGTGAAGAAATGCATTCCTTGGCATTGCATGCATTGGCATCAGCATTGGCAGAGAAAAACATTTCAACCTATTTTCTTGGTGCGCGCACACCTTTGGAAGCGCTCAATGGCGTGATTACACGTTCGGCCCCACCAGCTGTTTTTCTATGGGCACAACTGCCGCGCAATGGTGATCCACGTTTTTATACAGATATTCCATCGGTCCGTCCTGCCCCTCGCGTCATCATCGGTGGCCCTGGTTGGGGTATCGATTCTGATTGTCCAGTGGCCCATGTCAACGATTTATCTGAAGCCTGCGCTGAAATCGAGCGTGCAGTAGGGCTCTAAAGCCCCGATAGACTTGCGCCTTCATTGATCGGGGAGGCCAGATGAGCGATACAGATAAAGTCGCAATGCTTGGACTGACCTATGACGATGTTTTGCTACTGCCAGATGCATCCGATGTAGTCCCATCTGAAGTCAACACTTCGACTCAGTTGACACGAAACATCTCAATTGCAGTACCGCTGGTTTCTTCAGCGATGGACACAGTTACTGAATCTGAAATGGCAATCGCCATGGCAAAGGCCGGCGGAATCGGAATCATCCACCGCAACCTTCCGATTGAAGCCCAAGTTACTCACGTCAAACTTGTTAAGAATGTTGGTTTAGCCGGAGCCGCCGTAGGAGTTGGCGATGATGGTTTTGCTCGCGCCCAAGCTTTAATCGAAGCTGGCGTTGATGTTGTTGTCGTAGATACCGCACACGGCCATCATCGAGCAGTGTTGGATTCGATTGCTCGCATTAAGAAGTTTTCTCCAACCACTGAAGTCATTGGTGGCAATGTTGCAACACGTGCAGGTGCGCAGGCATTAATCAATGCTGGTGCAGATGCGGTAAAGGTTGGCGTTGGTCCTGGATCTATTTGTACAACTCGTGTTGTTGCAGGTGTTGGCGTTCCACAGATAACTGCAATTTTGGAAGCATCTAAGGCGTGCAACAAAGCTGGCATTCCATTGATTGCAGATGGCGGATTGCAGTATTCAGGTGACATCGTTAAAGCTTTGGTAGCGGGTGCAAATTCAGTGATGTTGGGTTCTTTACTTGCTGGATGCGAAGAATCTCCTGGCGAATTAATCGAGATCGATGGTGTGAAGTACAAGGCTTATCGCGGCATGGGTTCATTAGCTGCAATGCAATCTCGCGGGGAACAAAAGTCATATTCAAAGGATCGCTACATGCAGGATGATGTTTTGTCCGAGGACAAACTTGTTCCTGAAGGCATCGAAGGCAAGGTTGCATTCCGTGGTTCTGTAGCTGATGTTGTTCATCAATTGGTTGGCGGTTTGCGATCAGGTATGGGGTATGCAGGAGCCCCTGATATTGCAACGCTTCGACGTGAAGGTCGATTAATTCAAATTACTGCAGCAGGATTGCAAGAAAGCCACCCACATGATGTGGCACATGTTGCTGATGCACCGAACTACCAGAAGAAGGGCCGCTAATGAATAACATCGAAATCGCCCCAGGAAAGCGCGCTCGCACCGCGTATTCCTTTGATGACATTGCAATTGTTCCTAGCCGCCGAACTCGTGACCCTGAAAATGTCTCTACCAACTGGCAGATCGATGCCTACAAGTTTGAACTACCGATGATGGCAGCCCCAATGGATTCAGTAGTTTCACCAGAAACCGCTATCGCTATTGGAAAGCTTGGGGGATTGGGAGTTCTCAACCTTGAAGGTTTGTGGACTCGTTACGAAGATCCTCGAATTCCATTGGGCGAAATCGCTTCAATGCCAGATAAGCATGCAACAAAGCGCATGCAGGAAATTTACAGCGCCCCAATTCGTCCAGAATTAATCAAGGACCGAATTCAGCAGATTCGTGATGCCGGTGTAACCGTTGCTGCATCACTATCACCTGCACGCACCGCCGAATTCCATAAGGCTGTTATCGCAGCTGGCGTAGACATCTTCGTTATTCGCGGAACTACGGTTTCTGCCGAACATGTTGCTGCAGAAAATGAAGCACTTAACCTCAAGAAGTTTATTTACGAACTCGATGTTCCAGTAATTGTTGGTGGAGTAGCAACATCAACTGCCGCCCTTCACTTAATGCGCGCTGGAGCAGCGGGTGTCTTGGTCGGTTTTGGTGGCGGAGCAGCACACACAACTCGCAAGGTTTTAGGTGTTGAAGTTCCTATGGCTTCTGCAGTTGCCGAAGTTGCTGCTGCACGCCGTGAATATTTAGATGAATCAGGTGGACGTTATGTTCATGTGATTGCTGATGGTTCAGTTGGTCGCAGCGGAGATATCGCAAAGGCGATTGCATGTGGCGCAGATGCGGTCATGATGGGTTCACCATTAGCTAAAGCAGTGGAAGCACCTGGTCTAGGTTGGCACTGGGGATCAGAAGCACATCACCCAGTTCTTCCTCGCGGAGAGCGCGTAAATGTTGGAACTGTTGGAACTCTTGAAGAAATCTTGCTCGGACCTTCACATACATCAGATGGTTCAATGAACTTGTTTGGTGCACTACGTCGCGCAATGGCGACTTGTGGCTACTCTGATGTTAAGGAGTTCCAGCGCGTAGAGGTTCTTATTCATCGTGGCTGAAGTTCGCGGAGTACTGGTCGTTGATTTTGGCGCACAGTACGCACAATTAATTGCTAGGCGTGTTCGCGAAGCACATGTGTATTCAGAAATTGTCCCATCATCAATCACTGCAGCAGAAGTAAAGGCTAAAAAACCAGCTGCAATCATTTTGTCAGGTGGACCTTCGAGCGTTTATGCAGAGAACGCCCCAAAAGTTGATGCAGACATCTTCACTTTGGGTATTCCGGTTTTTGGAATTTGCTATGGATTTCAGGCAATGGCTGCAGCCCTTGGTGGCGTCGTAAGCCAAACAGGTAACTCTGAATTCGGCCGCACAGATACAACTGTCGTTACAACTTCTAAGTTATTTGCAGGGTTGCCAGCACAACAAAAAGTGTGGATGTCACATGGCGACGCAGTTTCACAGGCACCTGCAGGATTTACTGTATGTGGCGCAACCGCAGATACTCCCATTGCAGCATTTGAAAATGAGACAGGGTTGTTTGCAGGCGTGCAATTCCACCCAGAGGTCCTGCACAGTGAGTACGGCCAAGCTATTTTGCATAACTGGCTAGTTAACATCGCGCAGTGTGATGCAACATGGACCACGGCAAATATTGCAGAAACCGAGATTGCAAAAGCTAAGCAAGTAATTGGCGATAAGAAAGTAATTTGTGGTTTATCTGGCGGAGTTGATTCAGCTGTAGCGGCAGCAATTATTCAAAAAGCAGTTGGCACACAGCTGACCTGTGTTTTCGTAGATCATGGATTGTTACGTAAAGGTGAAGCTGAGCAAGTAGAACGCGATTTTGTTGCATCAACTGGAGTCCAGTTAGTAGTTATTGATGCAAAGGAACAATTCCTCAATGCGCTCAAGGATGTTACAGATCCCGAAGACAAGCGAAAGATTATTGGCCGCGAATTTATCCGCTCATTTGAATCAGCTGCCCGAGAAATTGCTTCAGGCGGAGATGTTGAGTTCTTAGTTCAGGGCACTTTGTATCCAGATGTTGTCGAATCAGGTGGAGGCACCGGCACTGCAAATATCAAGTCACATCACAACGTTGGTGGTTTACCTGATGATCTTCAATTCACATTAGTAGAACCACTTCGCACATTGTTTAAAGATGAGGTTCGCCAAGTCGGTCTTGAACTTGGATTACCCGAAGAAATTGTCTGGCGTCAGCCATTCCCAGGTCCTGGACTTGGAATTCGAATTGTTGGTTCGGTAACCCAAGAACGTTTAGATTTACTGCGCGAAGCTGATGCAATTGCGAGAGCAGAGTTAAAGTCTGCTGGGTTAGATCGACAGATCTGGCAATGCCCAGTTGTTTTATTGGCTGATGTTAGAAGCGTTGGCGTTCAGGGAGATGGCCGCACCTATGGCCACCCAATTGTTCTACGCCCAGTTTCTTCTGAGGATGCCATGACCGCTGATTGGTCTCGCGTGCCCTATGAGGTGCTTGAAAAGATTTCTACACGCATAACCAACGAGGTTCGCGGGGTCAATCGAGTCGTACTGGATGTAACGAGCAAGCCACCTGCCACCATTGAATGGGAATAATTTAAGGGTTTTCACAGGGTTTCGATTTACCATTAGGGCCATGTCAAGGGGAGTTCACATGAAGAGAATGATCGTTGCGGGATTAGCACTAAGTGCGCTAACTGCTTCAACTCTTATTGTTTCACCTTCTGCCTTCGCTGTAGATACGAAGAATAAAACTGTTAAATCTGCAAAAGTTCCTGCAATTAAGTGCACACCAACTAAAGCAGTTGGACATACACCTCCATCAGTTGCACCAGCTGACAGAGTACTAAAGCGAATTCCACGCACCTTTACCTTTGTAACAAACTGCGGAAATATTGTTGTGACGACTGTTGGCGCTAAAGCACCAATTACATTGACACAGTTATCAACTCTTGCACGTGGTGGGTATTTCAATAACTCTTTGTGCCACCGTTTAACAACCCAAGGTTTATATGTTTTACAGTGCGGAGATCCAACTGCTACTGGTGGTGGGGGACCTAACTTCACTTACCGTGATGAAAACTTGCCGGCTGAAGGCTTGAACAACTATCCAGCCGGAACTGTTGCAATGGCTAATTCGGGACCTGGAACAAACGGAAGTCAGTTCTTCCTAGTTTTTGCCGATACAACGTTGGGTGCGAACTACACAATTTGGGGAACAGTTACTCAAGGTTTGGACATCGTTAAGGCGATTGCTAAAGCTGGTGTTAGAGGTGGCGGCGCAGATGGTGCACCAAGTCAGCAAATCGAAATTAAGCGTGTAACTGTTTCAAACTGAATTTAATTTGCCAAATAGTTTTAAGCAGTATGTACAATTTTAAACGCTTCAGCGATTCGACCTTCTGGAAGTCCACCCATACCTGCGTTGCGTTGACCCCACTCGCGAACCATCTTTTCTAAATCTTTATTGTGCGCAGTTTGCGATGCATGAGCGTGCAGCGCTGCCATCTTTAAATCAAAAGTGTCGGTGATATCTACCCAATGATCTGGGTGTGCAAAGCCAGATACCCAAACTTCTTTAACGCGCCAAGGCTGCAGACCCTCTTTTTCGAGCAAATCAGTGAAAGCAAAAGGGTTACGTGCATCAGGATAAACAGCCTGAATCGTTGCTTCGCCCGCTGCTAAGTGATCAGGATGGCTTGCACCGATTCGATCCCAATTGCGTTCAGGACTCTGGCAGACAATTCGATCTGGCTGTGAGATTCGAATCTGTCGAACAATATCTTTACGAAGTTCAATCGTTGGTTCTAAATGTCCATCTACATAATTCAGAAAAGTAATGTCAGTGACACCAATTGCAGCACCGGCTGCGCGTTGCTCGCGTTGACGGATTGCCGGCATTTCCTCTTTGGTAAAACCTGACTCTTCGCCACCTTGATCGCCATTTGTACAAAACACGTAGGCAACTTCAATTCCCTTTTTTACCCACTGAGAGATTGTTCCCGATGCTCCAAAATCTGAATCGTCGGGGTGGGCGTTGACGACCAAAACTCGCTTGATCTCGGTATCTGCGATCGGTTCCATGCATGAAGCCTAATAGACTCGACCTCATGACTGAAATCGATCCACTCATTGAGGGACTTAATCCTCAACAGGCGGAGGCGGTTACCCATGCGGGCGGACCGTTGTTGGTTGTCGCAGGTGCTGGATCAGGAAAAACTCGAGTTTTAACCCGTCGAATCGCATATTTAATGTCGCGCAGAAATGTTGCTCCGTATCAGATTCTTGCAATTACTTTTACAAACAAAGCTGCAGGAGAAATGAAAGAACGTGTTGCCGAACTAGTTGGGCCTATTGCAAAGTCCATGTGGGTTTCAACTTTTCACTCGGCGTGCGTTCGCATTTTGCGCCAAGAAGCAACACGCCTGGGATATAGCAACTCATTTAGTATTTATGACTCAGCTGATTCAAATCGGTTGATAACAATTGTGGCCAAGGAGTTAAACCTTGATCCAAAGCGATATCCAGCCCGCCAATTTCAATCAATGATTTCTAACGCGAAAAATGAGTTATTGGGTCCCCAGGACTATCTCAATGCGACAACCAATCAATTTGAACAAGTAGTTGCCGATGTGTACGCGGTGTATCAGCAACGGTTGATGCGGGCCAATGCAATGGACTTTGATGACTTGATCTTAAAGACTGTAGAAGTCTTGCAACGTTTTCCAGAAGCCAAAGCGCGATTTAGATCACGCTTTCGACATGTCTTAGTTGATGAATACCAAGATACAAACCATGCCCAATACATTCTGGTCAAGGAGTTAGTTGGCACTGATCTTGAAGGCCAATCACCCGCCGAGCTATGTGTTGTAGGCGATGCTGATCAATCCATTTATGGTTTCCGCGGCGCGACAATTCGTAACATTTTGCAGTTTGAAATGGATTACCCAAACGCCAGGACTGTATTGCTGGAACAAAACTATCGATCTACCCAAAACATTCTTAACGCCGCTAATGCTGTTATCACTCAAAACGAAAGTCGCAAGGAAAAGAACTTGTGGTCTGATGCAGGTGCCGGAACTCCGCTCGTTGGTTATGTTGCAGAGAGCGAACACGACGAAGCCAATTTTATTGCCGATGAAATCCGATCTCTACAAAGAGAAGGCGTCTCGAATCCAGGAGACACAGCAATTTTCTACCGAACCAACGCTCAATCGCGCGTATTTGAAGAAGTCTTTATGCGCAGCGCTCTTCCTTACAAAGTTGTGGGTGGTCTGCGATTCTACGAGCGCCGTGAAGTTAAGGATCTATTGGCCTATTTACGGGTTCTAGCTAATCCTGAAGATGAGATTTCGCTACGTAGAATTATTAACGTTCCAAAACGTGGAATTGGTGACGCATCTTTGGATTATGTAGATTTATTTGCCCGAGATAACAACATTTCGTTTTGGCAAGGCTTGCTTCGATGCAATGAAGTTGGGTCGGTACCTGCACGTGCAGCGCAGGCCATTAATGAATTTACTTCAATGATCAGTGCCCTAAGTGTCTTGGTTGAGGCAAAGACGAAGCCATCTGTAATTGTCGAGGCAGCCCTTGAACAATCAGGTTTGTTAAAAGAACTTG
>DAIMZE010000024.1:0-9410 GCA_036734125.1 Candidatus Planktophila sp. | reverse complement strand
CTACCTGGATTAACTTCACCTCCGATAATGGAAAATACGATGGCAAGGTAACAAAGGTTGCCATCTGCAATACCGGTGCTGAAGATGGATGTACCTTTACAGTGCACTCTTTCTATCGTGCAGTATTGCCAGTTTGCGCTGATGGATCGGATATCAACTGCATCTCTGAAATTTTCGCAACTGATGCAACGGGGAAAAAGCTAACAGTTAGCTCAGCAACTGTTTTCCCTAAAGATAACCCTCAAGCATTCGTCGGAAATAAAGCGCTAAATGTTCCTCGCGGAACAGGTGCAGCCCTTGTCTCTATTCCAGATGCACCTCATGCTGGGGGAGATAAGTACCTAATTAAGACAACGCTTTCTGCCAGCCGTACAAATGAACAATCCGGATTTGAAACTCCACGACTTGGCGCTTCTATCTCTGCGGTCAAAGTTATCGAAGGAGATTTCTTCGATCTCGCAACAGATACAACAACTGCGAAATACGACCGAGTAGGCCGGATCCAGGTCGGAACAACTCAAACTAAACCTATAAATGACCCTAAGCCATCCAAGCTTTGCGTTGCAGTTTCAACAACTCAATGTGCGATGCCTTACTCAATGCCAAAGGAAGTCTCTTTCGGGTTCTCACTTCGCCTTAACACGAACCTCTCTGGTTGGTTACATGGCCGAATGAAAAATGCAGTTATTGATTACAGCACTACTAACGGAGTTACAAACCTAACCGTCAACGCTAATCCAATCGCCGTTCCATTAATCGATGTATGGACCAAGAGCGATGATCTTTCTGACGCTCATGTTTCGGCTTATCTTCCACAATTCTGGGGCGGCGAAGCGATGCATTACCCAGTTACCAATGAAAACTTAGGTCTTCCAATCGCTGATTCCGAGAAGACTCGTGCTGGCATGAAGAACATTTCCTTTAAGCACTTAAATACCAACTTCTCGAAATCTTCTATGGACAATTTTATGCTCTGGCTACCAGTTGCTAAAGATAAAGCGGTAGCCATGCCTACCCAGTGGCGACTTGGGACAATGACTGACAATGGTTCCGGTCCTGTACGCGAGTGCCTCGATAAAGAGAAGGCTCTGGCAGGCGTGGTAACAACAAATTCAACTATGTACATCGATGGCCCACCAACATATAAAGATGGCACCCTAGATTACAAAGTTGCTTCAACTCATTACGAAGCAGATGGCACCACAGTATTCAAGGGAACATACGAACTAATCATGTCCTCTGCAGTAGCTCGTTGTATCTACAAATTTACCGCTGCACCAATTAGCGCAACCGTTTCAATTACCTCTGAAAACGGCGAGGCTAACGCGGCAACCACAGTCATTAATGAAAAGAATGGATGGCTAAAGCTCGGTGCTTATGGCTTCACATTCTCTTCTCCAACTGTCCGAGTGAAGTTGACACAAGAAGCAGCGCCGGCACCAACTCCTTCACCGGTTGCAACTGTTAAACCTGCCGCGGCCAAAAAAGCGACCATTACTTGTGTAAAGGGAAAGACTTCTAAAAAAGTAACTGCAATCAATCCAAAGTGTCCAACGGGGTATAAGAAGAAATGAAAAAGTTCTTCATTGCACTTTGCACGGTATTTGCGCTAACACTCGGAGTCTTTTCTCCAGTTATTGCTGCTGATATTCCAGATGAACAATTAACTACTCCGCGTCCTCCAGTTGAAAACACTGGTGGCTACTCCGGTGCCTATTACGATGACCAAAGAACTCTTTATCGTGCCTTTACCTATGTGGAAGCATGGGGGAGCGCAAACTTTGCCGACAGTGGGGCTACCACGTGTCTATCTTCGCAAGAAGAACCTTGCAAGAGTAGCAATTACCTCTTCTTCGAAACCCCGCTCTCTCCTTGTTCTGATTTGAGAACAAGGGATTGCGTAGTCAGCCTTTCAGGCCGCATTGGAGAAAACCCATTAATCTCCGCAACGCTTGTCGAAACTCTCACTTCTTCTTTTACACAGATGAGTACAAATCTTCGAAATAGATATAACACGCCATTTACGGGAGATATCCAGAGAGGTATTCCAAATAGCGGAAACGTTTCACTTTGGACAATACCTGGAATGACTCACCAAGGAGGAGATCAGTATCTACTTATTCCAAAGTTAAATGCTGAATTTCAAAATGTTGCTGGAACAGGCCCATCAAATCTGGATGTCGGTCTTTATGCAGTATCTAAGCTTCCAATCGATGGCGCACAGATGGATACCTGTTTCTTTACTACTAAGACCAACTGCTTCAAGCGGTGGCCATTCCCGCAGGATTCCTCATTTAAAGTTTCTGTTAAAACCGGTGCCAAGATCATTGGCTGGTTCCATGGCCGCTTGAGTTCGCCTGAAATCAGCAGCGAAAAAACCAGTGATGGACAGACACTTATCAATATTGAAGGTTCGGCAATCACCGTTCCCACTCTTGCTGTTTGGGCGAAAAATACGGACCTGCCAGCAAAGTTAGATTCAATGATTCAAGAAGAGTTCATCTCTCGTGGTAACCAATTTGCAGGTGTTGCTTATTTCATCGGCGATTCAAAAGATCGAAATACTCAAGCAGTAATGGATGAACGCAATCCTTCATTTGACGATAAATTCTTCGAACGTTACATGCTCTGGGTGGGTGTGGCTAAAGATAAGGCTTACGCCACCGTATCAACATGGTCATTTAGAACCATGCAGGGTTATCAAGATTATGCGAAATGCATTGGAGATTCTGGTGTTGCTGGAATGGTTACCACTAACTCAAATGCCTATATTGCGGGACCACCGAAATTCCAAAACGGAGACTTGGCATACAAAGTCGCTTCACCGCATTACGACTCTAAAGGCCAAATTCAAATTGGAACCTATGACCTAGCGATTCGTTCAGACATTGCACGTTGCATATACGGATTCACCAGCGCCCCAATTCAGGCAACGCTAAGCGTTGTCTATGCAGACGGTGAAGCCAAGAAAGCAACAACTCTCGTATCCGAGAAAAACAATTGGCTACGTCTTTCAGCTAAAGGTTTCACATATTCAAACCCAACAATCAAAGTAAGACTGTCGCAAGAAGGTGCTCCAACGCCTGCCCAGACTCCAGCTGCTACAAAACCAGCTGCCGCAAAGAAAACCTCAATTACATGTGTGAAGGGTAAGACAACTAAGAAAGTAACAGCCGTCAATCCAAAGTGTCCAACGGGGTATAAGAAGAAATGAAGAAAAAACTAGTATCGGCATTTTTATCAACGGTAGTTCTCGTAGGAATTGCGATTCCGGCGACTGGTGCAGAAATACCTGATGAACAGTACGTTCTTGAGATGCCTGCCGATAGTCCGAAGTTATTTCCAACTTACGGCTTGTCAGCGAATGGTTTAGGTGAATACCCAACAAATATCAACTATCTAGTTGGAAAGAAAAGTGATGGAAATGAGATAGGTGTTAGCAAAGTTACGGGCGTTGGTTTCTGTAACTCACTCTCTGACACTTCATGTGTTGGTGCTTCAGTCTTTCAATACAAAGCTCAACTAGGCATTTGCGCCACTGCTGATTCAACCGACTGTATTTCAGAAATAACGGTCAAAAATCAGGATGGGGCAAACTTAGAAATCTCGTCTAAAGAACAATTTCCAGGCGTGCGTGCAGGAGATTTCAAAGGGGATTCAACTGTAGGGCTGCCATCGGGTGGATCTGCTCCGCTGATTACGATTCCGGGACTTCCACATGCTGGCGGAAATAAATATTTAGTTGTCGTTACCGCAGATGGTTATCGTCTTCCAAACTCAAGTAAATTTGATGCGCCAAATATCAGAGCATCGATTTACGCAGTAAAGGTTGAATCCAAAAACAATAGTTTGCCCGGCATTCAAACATCGCTTAATTGGTACAACAAGTTGGATTTGAGTTTAGGCGCTTGGACAAATCCGACGGTGGCATGTCCAATTTATTCGGGTACAGAATGTGCACAACCTTTTCCACTTCCACTGAATGCACAATTTGGATTCAAGCTGCGCTTATCTAACCCAGTAAAAGGTTGGTTACACGGGCGCATGGATGGCGTCACTTCCGAAATCAGCTTGGATTCGAGCGGCAATCAAGTTGTCTCAATTCAAGGCAACCCCATACTGGTCCCGAGCGCGTACGGATGGATCAAGAAATCCGAAGTTACAAAGTCAATGGCGGATTTCTATGCAAAGGTAAGACAACCTGTTGGCGGGGCTGGTTTTGGATGCACTAACGATCCAACTGGCGGAGCAGCAACCAATGGATGCGCTTCAGAATTCTGGGTTTCCGTATTGCGCTTCTTGCGTCCCGATCAAGAATCGATGGATGAATTCCTAGCATGGATGCCTACATTGAAAGATAAGGCAAGCAAGGCGCCAACAATTTGGCGTTGGGAAACGATGGGTTCTGATGGAACTAGTGATGTTTGCTATCGCAACACTTCAAACTTGAGTGGTTTTGTGAGCACCAACGCGACCCAGTATCTATCTGGTCCACCCATATTCAATAAGAGCGAAGAATCCCTTGATTACAAAGTTGCCGCACCACATTATTTGCCAGACGGTAAAGAATTTCTAGGTTCGTATAACTTAGTTATTAACGCACAGGTTGCGCGCTGCCTATACGGTTTCACGGATGCTCCGATTCAGGCCACAGTTTCTGTGACATCCTCGGATGGCCAAGCTAGAGTTGCTACAACGTCTCTCACCGAAAAAAGTGGTTGGTTAAAACTTTCCGCAAACGGATTCACATTTTCGAACCCAGTTGTGAAAGTAAAACTATCTCAAGAAAAGCCAGACGTGGTCGCAACCCCAACTCCTGAGGCAACCCCAACTCTGGCGCCTGCCGTTAAACCTGCCGCAAGGAAGAAGATTTCTATCACCTGCGTTAAAGGCAAAACAATAAAGAAAGTGACTGCCGTAAATCCAAAGTGTCCTATGGGATATAAGAAGAAGTAAGTATATGAAAAAATTATCAACCTTGATTTTGACTGTTGCTATGGCAATTGCACCAGTAAGCGTTCATGCCTCGGACGTAGACGAGCATTGGCAGGCTCCTAAATCAACTGTTTCAGATCAATTGGGCGTTGTATTCGATGATCGCGTTGACTACTTCTACATAGGAGCCCTAACTGGTGCCGTTAACGATGGTGGCTGGAAATCAAAAGTTTGTACTTCGCTAGCAGATGCAAAGTGCGCCAGTGCGTCATTCTTCTCGTTTAAAGCGATGTTAAATCCCTGTCTAACTGGTACCGATATTAACTGCATAGCATCTGTCGTAGCCTCAAGGGCAGATGGATCAAAAGTTGAAGGAAAATTCGCAAGGTTTGTCACTTTGGACAAGTCCACTTATTGGACTGGCGACGTCTCTGCCGGGTTACCAAATTCATCCTCTGAATCGTTATGGACTTTTGCAGACTTGAATCACTCAGCAGGTTCTGAATTCATGGTCTCTTCCATTCTTGACGGAACTTACAAGCGAGGGCAAGGTGCAAAATTTGGAAGATTGCAGACAGTCATACAGCCTGTTAGTGAAGTAAGAGATGCAGATGTCAATCGCGTTCGGGCGATGGACACAGAATTGAATTTCTTGACTCAAAGAGATATTGATAACGAAGTAGCTTGGACTGGGGGCCAGAAAGGTAGTGCGGAGAAAAACTGCGCTGCCGTCGATGAGGGGATTTGCTTTAAGAGAGAACCTTTTCCTTCTGGAACAAAATATTCAGTAAAAATTCGTCTATCTTCATCTATTGGTGGATGGATCCACGGACGCATGAAAACGCCTGAGGTCTCCATCACTGGCAGTGGACAACTTTGGAATGTTGAAGTTACGGGCGAACCAATCGCAGTTCCCGTGATGGCATATTGGGGGAATCGTTCTGAGCTATCAAATGAGTTGCAAAGCGTTTACGTCAAGAAAGCAGGGACAATTTTCGGTATCTCCAGCGGTGGAACTTCTATCAGGTACCAAACTAATGGTCAGTTCAATCAAGAACAGATAAATCTTTTCTCTCTTTGGATTCCTTTAGTCAAGGATAAATCAAACGCAATCCCAAAGATGTGGATGTACGGCTCGCTTACAGCCGATAATTTTGCAGGTGCTTCAAGTTCTCTAGGAAGCGCAAAGGAGTGCGTAACTAAAGCATCTGGCCTTGCGGGCCTGGTAACAACTAACGCAACGATTTACGACGGTACCATGCCTTCTTTCGACTCAGCCGAAGGTGTTCTCAATTACAAGGTGTCTGCGCCACATTACGCACCAGATGGTAGCGAATTCTTAGGCACCTATGACCTGATAATGAAGTCTGAAGTAGCTAGGTGTATCTATAAATTTACCGCCGCTCCAGTCTCAGCTACAGTTTCCGTAACTTCTAGTGATGGAACAGTTCAAAAGATTGCAACCACCGTCTTGAATGAACGCAATGGTTGGATGCACCTAGGCGCCTATGGATTTACATTTTCTTCCCCAACGGTTCGAGTAAAGCTGACGCAAGCAGTTGAGGCGGCACCAACCTCATCACCAAGCGCCTCAACTAAGCCTTCGGCAATTAAAAAGAGTTTAATAACCTGCGTTAAAGGTAAAACCACCAAAAAAGTTACTGCTGTAAAACCAAAATGCCCAACTGGATATAAGAAGAGATAGAGATATGAAAAAACTAACTTCAATAATCGTTGCCATCGCATTTGTATTTGGTGGCTCTTCCGCCGTAGTTGCTGCAGGTGAAACAGTCGGAGATGCGGGACGAAGCTGGGCCGTTCCGAACGATGCGGATCGCGGTATGCATATCCAGAGATTCTTGGATTCCCCTCCAGGAACTCCAGCCTCATATTTGATTGATTTTCAGAAGTACCAAAGCGATGCTTATAAAGATCCAACATGTAAGAGCGCAGAAGACCCTAATTGCACCGCAGGATCACTCGATTTTAAATCGATGCTGCCTGTGTGCGGAACTATTAGTACGGTCTACTGCATTGAAGATTTTGGTGTGATTAGTTCCGGTGGTGAAACAACTAAGGCCGCATTTTCTCGATACTTTCCTAATGAAGCGCTAAATAAATTTGAAGCATCCGAGAAATTACGGTTACCGTTTGGCGCCACGGGAAGTATCTTTGATTTACCGAGTGCTCCACACGACGGTGGAACTTTGTATTACGTTTCCGCCTTAACGCAGGGCACTTTGAATAAATCAACGGGTGCTGACTTGCAGGCGCTAAATATCGAGATTTATCCGGTGAAACTTGAATCTGGCGATAGTGCAATCCAAGAAATTGATTCTGGTATGTCAAAAGAGACCAATGGCGGATCTGGACATCCTGTGGGTCAATGGCGATTTGCTAGCTTCGGTTTTTCTGGAACTAGCTTCTGTGTGGCAGGTAGCGCAAAGGAAAGATTGTGCGCTCAGAGATATTCATTCCCTGCCGATAAGAAGTTCTATATAAAGCTAAAGCTTCAAAATAAGCCAAAGGGCTGGTTGCACGGCAGAATTGCAAAGCCAGACGTGTCATTTACCGAAATTAGCAGTGGATATTCCTTCTATATCGCAGCAAATCCTGTCGCTGTTCCAGTGGTTTATAAGATGTATCGCTATCCAGAGATGCCACAAGCACTCAAAGATGAGTACGACATTAAAACAGGTGGATACAAACCAGAGGTCGCACTCCGATCTCCAAATTCAAATGGAGCGCCGCAAGGTTGTGGACGTAGCGCCTGTACAGAAGATCCAATGACGAGAAATGTGATCATTGCTCCTTCGGCTTCAAGTAAATTTGGTATGGATCAATTAAAGGTGTGGCTACCTTTTGTGGGGGATAAGGCAACAACTCTCATGGGTACATGGTCGGTACGTACACTTGATGAGAATGAAACCCAAGGTGCTTCGCAGTGCTTCACCAGTGGCGATAAAGGTGTAACCGGAATTGTCACAACAAATGCAACTCAATATTCCGCTGGGCCACCATCTCTAAATAAGGGTGAAGGCACACTTGAATACCAAGTTGCTGCGCCTCACTTCACGACAAAGGGTGATGAGTTCCTTGGTACTTATGACTTGATTATGCGCTCAGATGTTGCCCGTTGTGTTTATGGATTTACGAGTGCACCTATTAGGGCTGAGCTTTCAGTTGTTAACGATCAAGGAAATCAAAAAGTTGCAACTGAAATTCTTGGTGAAAAGAACGGCTGGCTCTATCTTTCAGCAGGCGGATTCACTTATTCATCACCAACTATCAAGGTAAAACTTGAACAAGATGCACCAGCGCCAACACCAACTCCTACTGCATCTGCTACTCCAACCCCGAGCGCCTCAGCCAAACCGGTTGCGAAGGCTGTCACAATTACCTGCATCAAAGGCAAGACCAGTAAAAAGGTGACTGCGGTAAAACCAAAGTGTCCGGCTGGCTATAAGAAGAAGTAGGGGCTCTTGTGAAAGTTTTCCGCACCAAGTTCTTTCAGACCTTTATCTTGATTACGGTTGCCTATCTCGGAATAGTTGTGGTGATTTCACAGAGCCCAGCAGATGATGCAGTGGCAATTGACGACAAGTTAATTGAGATGAGCTCTGATAATCGCCTGGAACTATTGGTGCAGGTAACAGGTGTTAACCCACTTGAGGGAACGGCAAATGCGCGCGTTCTGCCATGGCCTAATAGCGATGATGTTGGTTATCGCTTAAAGAGTGGCTGGGTGCCGAGCCAAGATGTCGATTTAGTTGTTGACTCAGTGATCGGTGCCAGCAATGGTGGAAGTAATACCTATAGCTTTAAGAAAGATGTTCCAACTGGCGGCTTTGACGTTCAGATAGATGAGCAACCAGGTGCTGGTGCACGTTCTGATGTGGGCTGGTATCCAATGGATAAGTATTCATTTGAGATTCCAATGAGCGCGATCGGTACTTTGGAAAATGGCGATCAAGCAACGCTAAATATCTTGCCGCTGGATTACACAAAGAAGATCGATACCTTTGATATCCATATGATCCATGGCCTTTGGAACGATGCATTTACAACTGTGAAAATGGATGATGCAAAGTCATTTGATATGGCCGTAGATGAATTTAACAACGGCCAATCTTCTTCAGTATTTGAAGCAGTTCGCTCTAATTCAACTAAGTTGCTCGTGACAATCATTTTGTTACTCATGATCACTGCGATGATTTCGGTGACGATCATGACCTACATGGTGGTTACCGGTCAGCGCCCACCAACACTTTCATCCCTTACATGGGCTGCAGCACTTACCTATTCTTTGATCTCACTTCGCGGGCTAATGCCAGGATCGCCACCGATCGGCATCTTCGTAGACAAGATCTTCTACTTCCCAGCCCTGATCGTGACCTTGGTCTGCTCTCTCTGGGTGCTCGTCACCTGGGTCCGCCGCGAGGATTTCCAGAGCTAAAACCGCCTTTTCGCCCGAA
>DAIMZE010000023.1:0-9532 GCA_036734125.1 Candidatus Planktophila sp. | reverse complement strand
GTTTTAGATGAAGCTGGCGGGCTGGCCAAATTCATGAACTGGCCGGGGCCAACTTTTACCGACTCTGGTGGTTTTCAAGTTTTGTCGTTAGGTGTTGGTTTCAAAAAAGTTTTGGCGATGGATGCCCAAACCTTCCGGCGAGATGATGTGATCGCAGGAAATAAAGATCGCTTGGCACATGTCGATGATGAAGGCGTGACCTTTAAGTCTCACCTTGATGGGTCGATGCATCGCTTTACTCCAGAAGTTTCCATGCAGGTGCAACATCAAATCGGTGCCGACATCATGTTCGCTTTTGATGAGTGCACGACCTTGCACAACACCCGTCCTTATCAAGAGCTAGCAATGGACCGCACCTATGCCTGGGCGATCCGCTGTCTTGATGAACATAAGCGCCTTACCGAAGAGCGAATTGGAAAGCCGTACCAAGCCTTATTCGGAGTAATCCAGGGCGCCCAATACGAAGACCTTCGCAAAAAGGCAGCTACTGATCTGGGCACTTTGGAATCTAGTGGCCAGAGCTTTGATGGTTTTGGAATTGGTGGGGCCTTGGACAAGGGTCAACTAGGGACAATCGTTTCTTGGGTCAATGAAATTTTGCCCGAAGACAAACCCCGTCACTTGCTTGGAATCGGAGCGCCAGAAGATCTATTTGTCGGCGTTGAAAACGGTTGTGACACCTTTGACTGCGTACTTGCGAGCAGAATTGCACGCACGAGCGCTGTGTACACGATGGAAGGGCGTTTTAACCTGTCTAACAGCCGTTTTAAGCGGGATTTCACGCCCATAGACAGCCAATGCGACTGTTACACCTGTACGCACTACACACGGGCTTATATGCACCATGTATTCCGCGGTAAAGAAATCATTAGCGCGACCTTGGCGACGATTCACAATGAAAGATTTATTGTTCGATTGGTGGATCAGATGCGTCAGGCACTTCTGGATGGAAACTTTGCCGACATGAAGGCAGATTTCTTGGGCCGATACACCCACCGAAGCGGTCAGTCACGGGATTAAGGGTTCTTGACGACCTTCGGCAGATTCCAGTTGTACTTGATTGATAGCTCGCGGACCAGCACCACCACAAGGCCTGCAATCGCAACTACAGCGGCTTCATTAAGGTCTATGGCATCCAAGGCTAAGTAAACAACCGCGCCGGAAAGACATGCAGTGCCGATGGTTTCGCGGTGCAACAGCACCGGCTCGGTCTGACACATGATGTCTCGGAATAAACCACCCGAAACCGCACCGATTAAACCAAGAACTGCCGCCGCTACAAGGGGTGCATTGTTGATGAGTGCGAACTGAACACTTGAAACGGTAGCAACAGCCAACCCTAAAGTGTCTAGCGATAAAGCAAGGCGACCAACATCTTGGGTCTTGCCCATTGCAATGGTGATTAAGAATGCCACGATGATCGGTGCGAACAACCATGGGTATTGAATCCATGGTGGTTGCTGGCCCATAAACAAGTTGCGCAATGTGCCACCCGAAATTGATGCGATTGCGGCGATGAAAAGAATGCCACCAAAATCTAGACCTTTACTGGCCGCAACTCTTGCACCAACCAATGCAAATGCAAAGGTTGAAACAAGGTCTAGTCCAAAGACCAAAAGGTCTAGATCCACGAGTGGGGCTTACTTTTTGAGTGCTAGACGTGCCTCGCGGCGGATGCGTTGTTCAGCAGGATCTGGAACCGGAACCGCTGAAATAAGTCGCTTGGTGTACTCATTCTTTGGGTTCTTCAGGATCTGATCACGGTCGCCAACTTCAACTAGGAAACCATTTTGCATCACTGCAATTCGGTGACACAGAATGTCAACAACTGCTAAGTCGTGAGAGATAAACAAACAAGCAAAGTTGAGCTTGCCCTGAAGTTCTTGCAGAAGTTCGAGGAAACGAGCTTGCACAGAAACATCAAGTGCTGATGTTGGTTCATCTGCAATCAAAAGATCTGGAGTTAATGCCAGGGCACGTGCGATACCTACGCGCTGGCGTTGTCCACCTGAAAGCTCATGTGGGTAACGGTTGCGGTAGCTACGAGGAAGTTCCACTTGATCCAAAAGCTCTTCAACCTTGTGCGCTAGATCTGCACCCTTTGCAAGGCCTGCCAACAACAAAGGCTCGCCAATGGATTCACCAATTGGAAGGCGTGGATTAAGAGATGAGGCTGGATCTTGGAAAACAATTCCGGTGTGGCGACGAATTGTGAAAAGCTCTTTTTGAGTTGCGTGGCTGATGTCCTTGCCAACAATTTCAAGTGAGCCTTCCTTGATGGGAAGCAAACCGATGGATGCACGTCCAACAGTTGTCTTACCTGAACCTGACTCTCCTACCAAGCCAACGATTTCGCCTGGATAGATTTCAAGGTTGAAGTTCTTAACAGCAGTAAATGCTGGTTGGCGACCACGCTTTGGATATTCGACTGTCACATCAGTTAGCTTCAAGACAGGAGCAGGTTTTGCATCTTCCTTATACGGAAGTGGACGCTTCTTTGTTGAGCCAAGCATTGGTACCGCGCCCAGCAATTGCTGTGTGTATGGATGCTTTGGCTTATTGAAGATCTGATCTGCGGTGCCCTTTTCAACGGTAATTCCATCCTTCATGACAAGGATTTCATCAGCCATATCGGCAACAACACCCATGTCGTGCGTAATCAAAAGGATTGCAGAATTTAGCTTGTCCTTGAGTCCACGCATCAAATCAAGAATTTCAGCCTGAACTGTCACATCCAGCGCTGTTGTTGGTTCATCAGCAACTAGCAATGCAGGATCACAAGCAAGTGCTTGAGCGATCATCGCGCGCTGGCGTTGCCCACCCGAGAGTTGGTGTGGGTACTTAAGAATTGATTTCTCGGGATCTGGAATATCCACCATTGTGATTAATTCCAAAGCACGCGCATGTGCTTCCTTTGGACCCATATCAAAGTGGTTACGTAGTGTTTCAACGATTTGATACCCAATTGTAAATAGTGGGTTCAAAGCTGTCATTGGCTCCTGGAAAATGTATGCAACTTCTTTTCCACGGAACTCACGCAACACAGCTGACTTTGCATTGAGCATTTCTTCGCCCTTGACCAGAATGCTGCCTTGCATGCGAGCATTTGATGCAAGTAGTGACATAAGACCAAGTGCTGTTGTTGATTTGCCAGAACCTGACTCGCCCACAATTGCGGTGACTTTACCTGCGGCAAGCCCCAGGTTCATGTCGATAACAGCTGGATACCAAACTCCATCTACCCAGAAATCAACATTGAAATTTGAGATTTGAAGTACATTTTTCTCAGTCATGATTACTCACCAGCCTTAACCTGAAGCTTCGCTTGTTCGCGATCCTTCTTTGTGATTCGACGTCGCTGACGTGGGTCAAATGCATCACGCAATCCATCTCCAATGAAGTTAACGCACAATGCGATAGAAATAATGAAGAAACCTGGCCACCAGAACAGCCATGGACGAGTCGTAAATGATGATTCGTATTGGCTAATCAAAAGTCCCAGTGAAACATCCGGGGCAACCACACCAAAGCCAAGATATGACAGTGCAGTCTCTGTCAAAATTGCACCGGCCATGATCAAGGTGACTGACACAATAATTTGACCAACCGCATTTGGCAGAATGTGCTTAAAGGCGATTCGAAGATTTGATGCGCCAGCAACTCGTGCGGCATCAACAAACTCCATTTCACGTAACTGCAAGAACTGCGCACGCACTAAACGAGCAAGACCAGTCCAGCCGAGGATTCCTAAAAACAGCGCCAGATAGAGCGGACCGACCTTACCGGCAGCCTTACCAATAACCGCTGCGATGATGATCGTTGGAACTGTCTGAATGAAGTCAACCAGGCGCATCAACACCGCATCAACCTTCTTGCCATAAAAACCTGAAATAGATCCAACTACAACACCAATGAATCCAGCTACTGCGCCGATGACGAACATGATCATCAACGAGCGGCGTGCACCATTCATTACGAGTGCAAAGTAATCGCGGCCGATGTCATCTTGACCAAATGGGTGTGTTCCTAGACCAAAGCTTGGGCCAGGCTTTAATGAAAGCGTTGGGCAACCGGTGGTTCCGCCAGGGCAATCTTCATAGCGAAGCTCTGGAATGTCTTCAACTGTCCACTTCCACCAACCTGGAATACGGATTGGACCAATCTTGCTATCAAGAGAGGTCATCACAAAGAGAATTATCGATCCCAGAGTTATCAGAGCGATCACAGCTGCACGGTGATGGAAGAAACGTCGACGAACAATCTGACCTTGGCTAAGACCCTCTACCTCTTTATTGGCAATGGCATTTTCACCGCCGGCAAGGATTTCACCTGTTGCTTTTTCTTTACGTCCGAATAGTCTCATGGCTACTTGCCCAATCTAATACGTGGATCGAGAGCTGAATACACTAAGTCTGCAAGCAAGTTACCGAAGATAACTAGGATTGAAAGCAACAAGTTAACGCCCATCAACAAGTTGAGGTCGTAACTATTAATCGCCTTGATTCCCAAGGTGCCCATTCCTTGCCAACCAAAAACGCGCTCGGTGATAACTGCACCACCAACAAGTCCTACGAACTCGCCAACGAAAAGGCTAGATAGCGGGAGCATCATGTTGCGGAATGCATGGCGGGTGACCACAACTCGCTCGTTGAGTCCCTTAGCTCTAGCTGTGCGAATGTAATCTTGATTGAGAACCTCTAATAACGCACCTCGTGTGAAACGAATCCAGCCAGCTAGGGAGATCAAAATCAATGCAAGCGTTGGCAGGATTAAGTGCATGATGATGTCCAAGTTATTGAGCCAGAAATCCTCGGTTACTAACTGATCCTTACGCTGTCCATAGGTAGGAACCGGGCGACCATTAACCGCATCAGTTGCGCGATAGTCATCCCAACTTTGCATGATTCGATCAACCAAAATCAAAAACCCACTGAGGATTCCTGTAATAATTGCGGTTCGCGCAATTGGGCCACGATCGATCTTGCTATAGAGGCGAGATAGCCCTAATCCGGACAAAACAATCAATGAAATCAAAATGAAAATTGTGAAATAAGAAGCAACGTTATTAAAAATCCATTGTGCTGGGTAATACCAGACAACAGCTAAGCCGGCCATTGTGAGCGCCGCCTTTTTTGCTGCTGCATTACTTAAACCTGTTGAAATTGCAGTAACACCAAAGGCAATTCCAACAGCAAGGAATCCGATCAGAATTGGGCCTAGTCCAGGGGTTAGATACCAATCTGTTAAATCAATTGCCCACAAAATTACAAAACTCGTTGCAAAAGCACCACCAAAAACACTCCAGAATCTCTTTCGCTCTCCTCCAAACAAGGAGCTCCAGAAAATTCCCGTAAAGATGGAGAATATAACCATCCACCTAATGGGGATATTTGGTTCACTTAAAAAGTTGTTGAATTGAATTGCCATAAACTCTTTGAGGAGTACAGCAACCCAGAAAATTGGAAGTGAGTACAAGAGGAAAGCAAGGAAAGTCATTCCGTAGTCAAAACGGCTGTACTGGCGAAGTGCTGAGATAATTCCTAGTGCAAGTCCAAATAGAACTGCCGTAATTGTTGCAACCAATACAAGTCGAACTGTTACCGGAATTGCATAAGCAAGTTCTTCTTGCACAGTTGAACCTTCACGAGTTATTCCAAGATTCAAATTGCCGACAAAAATTCCAAGAACGCCCCTGAGCCACAAGAAATATCTAATAGGAGGCGGAGTATCAAGATTCAAACTACGCGTTAAAGAGATTATCTGCTGGCGAGCGCCATCATCAGTGCTAAGGCGCAACTCGGCCAATGGGTCGCTTGCATACGCTGCAAGGTTGTACACCAAGAAGCTTGATCCAAAAAGGATCATGATCGATACGCCAATTCGACGCAGGATGAAGTTCAGCATGTAACGCTCCTTGCCAGCTAAGTCTTAAGTGCGATTTCTCAAAAACAATTGCCAAATAGTAGCGCGAGTGGCACCTGATTTTTCAACCAGATGCCACTCGCTGAGTACTTTTCCGCCTTTTACGGCAGTAGTAATAGCTTGAAAATCAAGCTATTAGTAGCCCCACTCCCACCAGTTCCAAACAACGTCATCAGAAAGCGGTGACGGCTTGATTCCCTTGAGGTTCTTGTTTACTGCAGTAACTGCTGGGTGCAGGAATACTCCAGATGTAAGACCCTCAGCGTGAATGATGCGCTCAGCTTGGATAATTGTTGAGATGAATGTGCGGTTATCCATTGGAAGTTGCAACTTGTTAAGGATTGCATCCAGTGCTGGCAAGTTAATACCGTTACGGTTATTTCCTCCACCAACTTGGAAGTTTGCATTTGATCCAGCCTGTGTAACTGCTGATGGGCAGTATGCAAAGAACTGAGCATCGTAAGTTGATAGCTGAATCTTTGGAGACCATGAAGCCTGAACATCTCCTACTAGATCAAAACCAACCTTGAGTGCGTTTGCCTTAGCAAGTGCGAACTGCGCTGCACGACGTGGATTGTTACCTGGAACAAGCACATTCACCTTTACTGGGTTTGATGGGCTTGCACTTGGGTAGTGCTTCTTTAGCAGACGAGCTGCCTTAGCGTTTAGTGCATCCTGTGATCCAACGTAGAAGCTTGAACCATTGTTAGCAATTAGACGCTCGTAACCATCAAAACCAGGAGCGATGAAAGTTGAACCCAAGATTGGTGCATTTGGGTTAATTGGCTTGATCAACTTCTCGTTGATTTCTTCACGAGGAATTGAAAGTAGGAATGCCTTACGTAGATCTGCACCCTTTCCGCCATGTCCCTTGAAGATTCCGTTGTAATCAGGCTGTCCTGGTGCTGCGTTTACGCGAGTATCCCAGTGCTCGTAGCAAGCGTTAATTCCACCAATGAGGTTAACGTTTGAAAGCTTCTTCAAAGCAGCTACCGCATCTGCTGTTGGCTGACCTGAGTAAACATCGAGCTCACCGTTAGCAAGTGCCTGTGCAGCTGCAGTTCCATCAGAGATGAACTTGAAGATCACAGTATCAATTGTTCCGGTTAGCTTTGGACCTGAGTTGTACTTAGGGTTGAGCTTGAGTGTTACAGATGACTTTGTAACTGCGCTATCAACTGTAAATCCACCGTTGCCGACCCAAAGAAGTGGGTTTGTGCTGTTGTTAACTTCGGTGATGTCGTAAGCCTCTGACCAGACCTTACCGATTGACTTCAAAACTGCAGTGTTCTTTGAGTTGTATGCAGCTAAGAAGCGATCGCGAGCAGCTTCGTTATCCTTAACTGACTGAAGACCCTTCTTTCCTTCTGCTAGAAGAACAAGTGTGTGAACTGGAGATGGTCCTGGACCATATAGATCCCAGTTAGCAATTCTCTGCTTGAATTGAAGCGTCAATGTCATCTTGTCAGCTGAAAGAACCGGATTTCCGACAATGTTGTCGCTGTAAGTTCCACCGTAACCATTTGAGTCAAATGCAGGTGTGTCATCACCATCAGGATCTCCAAGGCCAGCAGACTTTGAGTATGCGTTGCTTGATAGAACGTGTGACATCAAAAGATCTACTGCGTTGATTGGTGTTCCATCAGACCAGACAAGACCCTTGTTGACTGTGTATGCAATGCGGAAATCTGATGCATTGTTCTTTACAATCTTGAAATCACCGAATGTTGTATTACGAACAACATTCTTCTTGTCATTGATGTAATAGAAACCAATACCAGTGAGATTTCCAACCTTGCCATTGATAGTTAGGTTGGTATCAGGCTGGCCTGAGTTAAATGATGTTAAAGCGTTTGTATCGTGAATCACGATAGTTGAACGTGTTGCCGCTTGAGCAGGCGCAAGCAGTGATACTGCCAACGCTGCAGAAGCTGCAGCTGCGAGTGCAAACTTTGCACTACGTGTGAACTTCATAGTTCCTCCTTGAGGGTTTTAGAAAAACGTCTGCGGAGAGTCGACCAACCCCGTAGGCGCTTTTGGTGGCGAAAGTCTGCCGTAGGAAACTCGTCTAGGCAACAGGCAAACCATTTGCATGAGCGTAGTTTTATAACGCCTAGATAACCATTGGCTGAGAAAATCAGAAACTTAAGGCGTGGATGGGGTGAGGCTAAGGCCCCTCTTTAGCATCGGCTCGGGCTTTATCAATCGCGGCGGTAGTCAGTTTTGATGCGGCAACTGCAAAAAGTAACAATCCCAGAACTGCACCTACGAAATACGGTGTTCGAAGCGCCATTTCACGGGACAGAGCTAGTTGGCTAAGAGTCACCAGTGCACCGCCCAAGAACATGCCAATAGGAATAGAACCCCAAGCAAAAAAACGATAAACACTATTTACTCTGCCCAAAAGGTGCGACGGAATAATACTTTGTCTTAATGAAACGGTGATTGTGTTCCACAAAATTGCCGTGATCGTTTGAAAAACTGTCACAATCCAAACGATTTGCCAGGTAGATGTAAAACCAATTATCGCGCTACCCATCGGGGCAAGAATCATCGCTAACCACAGTGAAGGGCCGCTTCCCAAAACTTCAGAAATTTTTGGAGCTAACAATCCACCAATTATGCCTCCGACTGCGGCAGCCATTCCTAGAACTGCAAAGACAAAGACTGAAGTTTTCAATACCTCTTGTGCAAACAAAATGTATGTCGCTGTGATCATTGATCCCAGACCATTCATGAATCCGAGAATGATTGCCATGGGGCGCAGTAAAGGATGTGCCCACAGCCAACTAAAGCCTTCCTTAATTTCTACCTTAAAATTTATTTTTTCGCGTGGTTTTTGACTCACTGGCCTAAAACTGCCACTAATACTTGCGATAAGTGCAACAGCAACAAAGAAAGAGGCAGCGTCAAAAAAGAAGGGAATGAATATTGAAATTCCAATTAGAAGGGAACCAAGTGGAGGCCCAATAAAACTATTTGTCAAAGATTCTGCAGACCACATCCGCCCATTGGCTCTTTCAAGGTTTTCTTCAGCAACCACGCTAGGCATCAGAGTTTGAGCACTGTTGTCCCGAAGCACCTCTGCTAAACCAAACAAAAACGCAGAAAAAATCAAAGTCAGGTACAAGGCCCAATGAGTTTCCATATCAGTTATCGAACTCAACTCATTGAGTGAAGGAAGCGATTCTCCATTCAATAAAACAACCACGCCAACAAATACAGTCAAGATCCCACGGAATAAATCCATCGCAAGAATTAGTTTTCGGCGATCAAAGCGATCGGTGATAACCCCTGCATGTAAAGTAAAAACCAGCCACGGCAGGCGGGATGCAAAACCTGCTGCAGCGATCAATAGTGGAGATCTGGTGACTGCAGATGCCAACCATGGGTAAGCAACTCCGGAAACGCCATCACCTAGGTTTGAAATTGCGGTTGCAGACCAAAGCTTCCAATAAGCCCGACCCAGTTTGGCTTTCATATCCACATACTATTCTGAAATTTCAACGCTCTTTGCGATGCTCATGAAAAACTTAATGGAACTCATCGCAATAAGTGAAGCAATAACGCCACCCGCATACATAGGAAGTCTCAGACTGAAATGCGCCAG
>DAIMZE010000022.1:0-9757 GCA_036734125.1 Candidatus Planktophila sp. | reverse complement strand
TTTACTTAGGTGCAAAGCAAGTATCCATTTAACAATGCATACATAAATGCATACACAATTAATACATAACCGTCGGAGGATTTGAAGCCGACGTGTAGGTACTCAGTTCCTTCCGTGCCTACACATCTTGGCTCGAGCAAAGCTCTCACTCCTCTGCCTCTGCCATTGGGCTAAAGCAGACCCACGGTTATTAATTTTGAGCCTGAAGGTATCTGTACTAACGCACTAGAAATATCTCCTAAATGAAATATGCTTGCGATATGAGGAAGTTTCTAGGCTTCGGTTTAGTCCTAGTATTTAGTTTTGTCGCTGCAGCAGTCCCTGCTAATTCAGCAGTCAAATTAGGTGATGCCTGCAAATCGGTGGGGCAAACAACATCGGTAAACGGTTCTACGTTGATCTGTACAAAATCTGGCTCAAGATTAGTCTGGAGTAAGAGCTCCAAAGCTGATTCCTACGATGCAGCATTCGCTAACGCCTTTCTTGCTGAGGCAAAAAGGACTGCTGCAAAGATTCTTGAAGATGCGAAGTCGACCGCAAATCAAATATCCAGTCCGCCGTATTGCAGTACGAGTAATTCAAGAGCTTTCGCCTCAATTGGTAGCGATCAAAGCACCGGGTTGCGAGCTTTGGTATTTGAGAATCCTGGAATTTGTGACATTTCAGTAAGGGCTTCCGCTGCCTTTAGGTGTGATAGCCCTCTCCCGCCGAGCAGAAATACTGTGACAGGTACCGGAGTATTTCCGTTAAGAGCCAAAGAAAAGTTAATAGTTTCTTACAATATTACAAAATACTTTCCACAAGTTTTATCAGATTGTCGTCTACTGACTGGCATTTCATCAAACTTGGTTAACATCAGTCGAGATGGGCAACAGCCCAGCGTTATGACTCTCACTTCATCCTATTCTGGTAACTTCAATCAAGTTGAGGCATCTAAAAGAGCTGATCAGCATTTAAAGACCGAAAAAGCACGTGCAGAAAAAGTTATTAGCGATGCAAAAAAACCTGCACTTATTGCAAAGGCGTGGAAAGAGGCAGCAGAAGCAAAAATTGCAGCTGATATTCAAGCAATTGCAAATGCTGCAGCAGAGGCGGATGCAAAGGCTGCCGCTGATGCTAAAGCGGCGGTGGATGCAAAAATTGCAGCGGATGTTAAAGCCGCCGCTGATGCAAAGGCCTCGGCAGATCAATTAGTGAAAGCAACTTATGATTCTAATTTAGGCAAGCCGTGCGTCGTTGGGGTGTCGTGCCCGATTGGCAGCACTGGTCCTGGTGGCGGAATTGTTTTTTATGATGCAGGAAGCCAGCAATGGTGGGGAAGGTATTTAGAAGTCGCGCCAAATGTTTGGGCTGGAAGGCGCCTAAATGCAGGAAGTGATCTCGAAGGACTTCACGATCCTTACATCGATTGGTGTGCTGGCTCGTTCAAAGATCAGGCGACGATGCATTCAGGGTGGACTCAAGCCGATTTAGCAAAGCTGGGTGTCGAATTTGGAAAAGGTAAATGGAATACAGAAATGTTGCTGACGTTTTGTCCGTATAACAGTGACAATGAAAAAGTAATCGGGTTTGTTAGTCAATACAATAACTATAACGGTATCAAAAATGGAATTGGAAAGAATGATTGGTATGTACCATCAAAAGATGAATTAAACGAGCTTTGCAAATACGCAAATTATCAAGTGACAGGAAATACGCAAGTTCAATGTAGGCCTACAGGAATTTTGCGCACAGGTTTTAGCTCCGAGAACTATTGGTCCTCCTCACAATATGATGTATCACAAGCGTGGTACCAGTCATTTAATGCTGGCAGTCAATTCCCAGCTACAAAAAACTACAAATTTCGGATCAGAATAATTCGAGCATTTTAATTCTTTTGGCTTGCGTCTCATATCTGCGCTCGAGCAAAGCTCTCACTCCTGCTGCCTCTGCCATTGGGCTGAAGCAGACCCCAGGTTGTTAATCTTACGCGTGAAGGTATCTGTACTACCTCATTAGAACTTTCTCCTAAAGTGATTACGATATAACTGTGAAACGCACCTTGATCGCATTGCTTTCAGTTATAACCATTTTGGTTCCATCGACTTCCTGGGCAGAAGTTCCATCATTCCCGCACCTAGCACCGCCTGCTTATATGGCACCCCTAATTCCAGGCTTCTATCAACTAACTTGGGTTGGTCAATGGCAACTTCCTCCGCGGCCTGAGTTCACAAATATTCCAAGCGTAGAGATAAGTGACGTAAAAAATCCCGGGTTGAGTTATAGCTATGCGGTATTTCCAAAATGTTCTAAAGAAATTATAGAAAGGTGCATAGGTTCAATAGATTTTAAGGAACAAGGGGAATCTAACTGGTCATCAGCATCTTTTCTCAAATATCTTCCTGTAACTGCGAAGCCCTTTAAAACAAGTAACCGAGATAGGTATTTGGAATGGACTAAGGAAGATATTGATTCAAGAAGAAACAAAATTTGGCCGCTTGACTCTGCTCGAAGCAGTATTTGGGAAATTAATACAAATCTCGGTAAGCAGAAATATTTGGCTACGGTATCAATTGGCTACGAAGCTCTGTTCAAATGGTATACACAATTCAAATTAAATTTGACTCCGGTGATGGAAGTAAATATCACAGATGCAAAGCAGTATGAAGACTTAGACCCGAATAACACTTGGTGTGCTCGTACGGGATACGGCGACTCTTTCTTTCTAAACAATAATTTTCATCCTTTAGTTGATTCAGATCCCCAAAATGGAATTTATGACTATTGCCTGGTGAAAACTGATTTTGAGCAAAATACATTGTTCCGAGTAATCACTCAACTATCTCCAGAATTCAACGAAAAAAGTTTGGCTAACTGGGTTTCTTCTAGAACTTCAGAAACTAAGGCTTATTCGAAGTCTATGGGTAAAGGAAAGCCGACTCTGGCAATTTTTGAGGGGCTTCCTGTAAAAATTCAAGCGGGTGTCACTCAGGTTCCACACACTTTAGAAGGATTCAACAGTTACTGGTCTGGTAGCCCACATAAGAAATATTTTGATGAGGGAAAATATGATCTAAATTGGTTCGAGCAATTCAAAAGTAACTGGGGAATTGGTTCAGAATATAGTGGTGGTGAAAGTTGGTATGGCCTTGGGTGGGATGCAATTGATCAATGGAAATCTACTGAAAAATACATTGATTCCAAGTTAACTATTGAGCAAAGGGTGTGGGAGTTTTCTGTTATCCCTCTAGAGGAGGCTGGAGATTTGTGGGTTTCGAAGTGTAAAAATGTAATGAGTGCAGCACCATCATTTAGCGGTGTTATTTCAACGAATGCAACTGTATTTGTGCAAGGACCCCCAAAGCTAGATTCGGATGGAAATCTTGATTTTCAGATTGCAGCAACATCCTTGAAGGAGAATGGTGAAGTTAATCTTGGAACTTACAATTTAAGTGTTGCAGATGACGTTGCAAACTGCATTTGGGGTACATCTAGCCTGGGTATGGGTGCTTCTATTTCCGTAATAACCCAAGAGGGCATTAAACAAATTGCTACTACATCAATGGGTAAATCTAATGGGCAGCTGAATTTCGCAGCATCTGGATTTCATTACAGCACCAATAAAATCAGAATTTCAATGGGTGTAAAGTTTCAAAACTCTTCTACCAATAGTCCAAACAAGTCTTCAATAACGTGCGTAAAAGGCAAACAAACCAAGAAAGTAACAGCAGTTAAACCGAAGTGTCCTGCCGGATATAAGAAGAAGTAGCTATCTTCCCTGCCTCTGCCATTGGTCCAAAGCAGACCCCGGGTTGTTGATTTTGAGCGTGAGGGTATCTGTACTACTGCTCTAGAAATATCTCCTAAAGTGGACTGGTTACTAGATCAGCGGGAAGATGCTCTGTCAGACTGACCTTCGAAAAAGTCTTGCCTATTTTTCCCTGGGTGTCTAATATCTTTTTATGAGAAGATTCGTAAAGATACTCACTCTCTCATTATTGTTTTCTCAAATTCTTACTCCTGCTAATGCCTCTATTTCCCCGATTAATTTGGATAACCCAAGGGTTGTGCCGGTTTTTGGGCGGATACAACTACAAGGTGTGACTGTTGATGCCGTTTGGAGCGGTTATCTTTATTCGCCAAGAATCATTTTTACGGCAGCTCATTCAAACTATGCGTTTGATAACAACAGGAATAGAATTTTATCTGGAATGGCAGTAGATACCGTTGGAAAGCCAAACTCTAACGCCTTCGATTACTCGGGAAGAGTAAAAGTCATCAAGACTTTTGTTGGCGACTATAAGCCATCCTTAGCTGGAGTCGTGAATGATTTTATAGTTTATGTCTTGGAGAGGGATTTAGTACCAATTTCAAAAGGAAATCTACTAACTGCAGAAATCGAAAAAGAGTTAGTAGCTGTTCAAAGTGAGGTAAGAATTCACGGATATGGTGAGTACCAAGATAGATGTCCAGGACAACCAAGCCCCTGCAAACCTTTGACGGATCCAAAAATGCGAGTTAGTGAACTTCCAAGATCTCCAACAGGAATTATGAAATTAGTTGCTCCGTCCTATTTTCCTTGGATGTCTCCAGATTGGATAACGAGTCTTGCCAATGAGGTGCTGGTGTCAGATAATCCTGCTTGCTCTGGAGATTCTGGTGGTCCAGTTACAACAGTTTATAAAGGTACCACTTATTATCTTGGCTCAGCATTAAATGGAAGCAACACTAGGTCTTGTGGGGCGGGACGTGTTGATGATCCAACTAAAGCAATGGGGTATTTCTCACCTGTTTATAAACATCTAGATCTAATCAAAGCAGCTGAGGATTTTATTGAGGCTAACCCAGCAACTACATCGAAAACCACAATTACTTGCATCAAGGGTAAATCAGTTAAAAAAATAAGTGGCGCTAATCCAAAGTGTCCCAAAGGGTTTAAGAGGACTTAAAATCCTCCAAGTGTGGGTTCGACCCCCACTCGGGGCACCAGTTTGTGCGCGGCCAGACCTTTGGAATGAAATTCTCAGGTTTATGGTTTTAAATAGGACTTACCTACCTCGCCCCGAAGGGGGCGGGATTTCCTAGAAAGGGAAATTAGTGCGCAGTTCAAATCCAGTTCTAACTCGTTCGAACCGTGGTTTTGCTCAAATGGATCCAACTCGTTTGAGTAACGATTCACTCGAAGCAACATACGCAGCACCAGCAGCATCATCACTTCGTACCGGTCGTATGACTATGGACGATGTCGTAATGCGCACCGCAACTTTGTTTGCAGTGTTGGTTGCAGTCGGTGCATTTGCATGGGGCGCTAATAGCCCAGGGCTTGCACTTGTTGGCTTCCTCGGTGGTTTTGTTCTTGCCATGGTCAATGTTTTTTCCAAGAAAGTTCGTGTACCTCTAATCGTTGCCTATGCAGCAGCGCAGGGACTTGCACTCGGAACAATTAGCCGTATCTACAACGAAGCGTATTCAGGCATCGTTGGCCAAGCAGTCATCGGAACACTTTGTGCATTCGGTGGAATCTTGGTTGCATACCGCAGCGGCAAAATCCGCGTAACACCTAAGTTCACACGCATCATGGTTGGTGCGCTAATTGGTTACTTGGTCTTCTCGCTAATCACAGTATTTACAGGACGTCCTGGTGGAGCAACTGGTCTACTCATCGCAGTAGCAGCTGTTGCACTTGCAACATTCTTCCTAGTACTTGATTTCGATCAGATCGAACGTTCTATCGCTGCTGGCGCTCCACAAGAAGAGTCATGGCGTATGGCATTTGGTTTGATGGTCACAATCGTTTGGTTGTACCTCGAAGTATTGAGACTGCTCTCAATCCTTCGTAACAGTGACTAATTGAAATAAATTTGTTAAGTAATTAACTAGATTGCCCGAGATGCGAAGCCCGCGTCTCGGGCAATTTTGTTGCCGCAAAGAGTGCGATAAACATTAGCCCTGCGCTAACGGCAAATGCGGGGCGGAATCCGTAATGGTCTGCGATAAAGCCGAGTGCGATAGGTGCAACCATGGCGCCGGCATCACCAGACATCTGGAAGAGCGCGATTACTTGCCCGCCCTTGCCTCTCATGACATCTCCCACAATTGCTGATGGAGTTGTTGATAGGAAGGCAGCACCGACGCCGGAGATAGCCATTGATACTAAGAACATCCATGGTTGATAGGTGAAGAATAAAATTACTACTGATGAAGCGACCAGAGAAGAGCCAAGTAGCGCAGAGAATCTACGACCTTTTTCATCAGAGAGGCTTCCGGCCTTAAGTAGGAGAATTCCTTGCACGATTGATGCAACCGTAAATCCGATCCCAAGGAAACCGGCAGTTGAGTTTAGATCTTCAACCATGAAGAGCGGCAGGATAGAACGGCTCATTCCAAAGAAGATAGAAGCGCTGCAGAAAGAGATTATTAGCGCGATTAGGTATGGCTTGCTTGAAAGTGCATCGCGCAGTGGAGTCTTTACTTGTGTGCTTTTTTCAGTTGGGCGGGCTGCAAGTGTTGAGTTTCGAAGTAAAAAACCACCAGCAGCGCTGGAAATAACGAGTAGAACTGCATAGATAAATAGCGGTGCGCGAAGTGAGAAAGCGGTTAAGAATCCGCCGATAACTGGACCTGCCATCATGCCCAACAAGAAACTGCCGTTGTAAAGAGATTGCGCTCGTGCACGTCGGGTGTCATCGACTGCGCGCAGAACAATTGAACCGGCAGCAACTGAGAACATTGATGAGCCAAGACCACCGGCCGCGCGGTAGATCAATAGCTGTTCGTAATTCTGTGAGAAGGCAGCCGCAAAAGATGAAAGGGCAACGAAGCCAACACCAGTTGTGTAAACGATTCTCTCGCCGAATTTATCAACTAACTTTCCTGCAAATAGACCACTGGCAAATCTGGCAAGTGCGAAAGAAGAGATAATTAGGCCAACTTGTGCGTTATTTACGCCAAAAGATTTAGCAAAGAGCGGAATTGTCGGTGCGATGATTCCGAAACCAACTGCAACAAAGAAAGATGAAAAAACTAGAACCCCAACTTCGCGTGGGAATTCAGCAAAGGGATTTGAGGGTTTAAAGCGAGCCGAAAGGTTCAAAGTTTTTACCATATGCCTTTCAGGCGTAGCGAGAGAGTTTTAAAGTTGGGGTTGATTGCGCTAAGTTTACTCCGTGAAATCTGTTATCGCTGAAGACTTAGTTAAAACTTATCGCAATGGCTCAGTTCGTGCGCTAGATCACCTCTCACTTGATGTTGAAGAAGGCACAGTGTTGAGCGTGCTCGGACCCAATGGTGCGGGTAAAACAACATCTGTTCGCATCCTTGCAACGCTACTTCGCCCTGATTCAGGTCGCGCAATGGTCGGTGGTATCGATGTGATCAAGCATCCTGAAAAAGTGCGTGAAGTTATTGGTTTATCTGGCCAATATGCCGCAGTTGATGAGATTTTAACGGGCTGGGATAACTTGGTGATGTTCGGTCAGCTCTATCACTTAGGAAAGAAAGCATCAGTTGCTCGCGCTGAAGAGTTGTTAGAGCGATTTTCACTCACTGAAAGTGCAAAGCGACCTATCAAAACCTATTCCGGTGGAATGCGTCGTCGCCTTGACCTAGCGGCATCCCTAATCGTTAAACCAAAAGTTTTATTCCTTGATGAGCCAACCACGGGCCTTGACCCTCGTGGCCGTCAGGAAATGTGGAGCGTTATCGAAGAGCTAGTTAAAGGCGGAGTTACTTTGCTTTTGACTACTCAGTACCTTGAAGAAGCAGATCAACTTGCAGATGAAATCGCAGTTATCGATCATGGAAAAGTTATTGCACGCGGCACATCTGATGTCTTGAAGAAGCAGGTTGGTGGCGAACGTCTTGAGATCGTTGTTGAAAGCCAGAACATCGCAAAGACGGTTGAAGTTGTCTCAACTGTCAGTGGCCATAAAGCAATAGTTGATGAAGGTCTGCGCATGATCTCTGCCCCAGTATCAACTGGTGCAACTGCGCTAATTGAGGCGCTTCGCTCTCTCGATCTTGCCGGAATTCATCCGCTCGATGTCAGCCTCAAGCGCCCATCTCTAGATGATGTATTCCTTTCGCTCACTGGACATGCTGCCGAGGAGAAGAAGGAAGAAGAAGTTGAAACCAAGGGACGCAGAAAGAAGGCAAAGAAATGAGCGCCGTAACTGACACGCTAATCATTACGCAACGTCAATTGCGTTTGCTAACTCGCGTCCCAGAAGTATTGATCTTCTCAACAATTCAGCCAGTGATGTTCGTTCTTCTCTTTCGCTACGTATTTGGCGGTTCAATCGATACCGGACAACCTGGGGGATATGTACAACTTTTGATGCCAGGTATCTTCGTTCAGACAGTTGCATTTACCTTGGCTGGAACCGCATCTGGTCTTGCCGAAGATATGAAAAAAGGTTTGATCGATCGCTTTAGATCGCTACCTATTTCGCAATCAGCACTTGTTATGGGTCGCACACTTGGTGATTCACTTCTAAACATTGTGGTTCTTGCGGTTATGGGTATTGCCGGCTACATAGTTGGCTGGCGTCCATCATCTGGTGCACTTAGCGTTGCTATTGGCTTCTTATTTCTACTCTTCTTTGGTTACGCACTTTCTTGGGTGGGTATCTACGTTGGACTTTCCGCATCTGATGCGCGTGTAGTGCAGAACGTCAGCTTCCTTGTGACTTTCCCACTTACCTTCTTATCAAATGCTTTTGCACCAACAACCGGAATGCCGCGTGCCCTGCAGTACTTTGCAGAGTGGAACCCTGTTTCAACGATGGTTGCTGCTTGTCGTGAGCTTTTTGGGCTTGAAAACCAGTTCGGTGCAACCGCTGGCTCATTCCCAAGTGAGAACCCACTAATTACCTCATTTATCTACATGATCATCATCATGGCGATATTCATCCCGATCAGCGTCAGAAAATATAAGCGCTCTGCAGATTAAAAGTTAAGACTGATTAATTAGTGAGATTCGCGGGAGATATGTTCTCCGCTTGATCCAACTAAGAAATCAAGATCGCAACCTGTATCTGCTTGCATTACGTGGTCGATATATAGCTTCTGCCATCCGCGTGCAGATTTAGCGAAGCCATCGACGGTTGCGGTATTTGGTTTGCGCGCTGCAAGGTCAGCATCGGAGATATCAATATTTAACGTGCGAGCTTCCACATCGAGTTCAATGAAGTCACCTGTCTGCACAAGACCAAGTGGTCCACCTGCGGCAGCCTCTGGTGCAACATGCAGAACAACTGTTCCGTAGGCAGTACCGCTCATGCGACCGTCACAGATACGCACCATGTCGCGCACACCTTTATCGAGCATCTTCTGTGGCATCGGCATATTGGAAACTTCTGGCATTCCGGGATAACCCTTTGGTCCGCATCCGCGCAGAATCAAAACTGAGTTCTCATCAACATCAAGATTTGGATCATTGATGCGCGCTTTGAAATCTTCAATGCTGTCGAAGACCATCGCTTTACCGCGGTGCTTTAACAAGTTGGCACTTGCTGCAGCAGGTTTAATTACTGCGCCAAGTGGTGCAAGATTTCCGCGCAGAACTGCAATTCCAGCACTTGGCTGTAACGGTTCCTTACGTGTACGGATTACATCAGTGTCATAAATTTCAGCTTCTGCTAAGCCTTTAACCAAAGGAGTTCCGAGAACTGTAATTGCCTTCGGATCAAGGAGATCTTCGAGCTCTTTAAATACTGCGCGCAAACCACCAGCGCGATGGAAATCTTCCATTAAGTACTTGCCGGCAGGCTGGAGATTA
>DAIMZE010000021.1:0-10072 GCA_036734125.1 Candidatus Planktophila sp. | reverse complement strand
CTTGGCAAGGTTCCGCGCTACCAACTGCGCTACGTCCGCGAGGAGGGCAAATCTAGCGCAGGAGAGCCGTAAGCGCCAAAGTGAGGGGGATTGGTTAGCGTTATCCCGTGCCAAACCAGATGAATCAACCCATGTTTTGGATGGGGGGACGATTAGCAACTGATCTCGTTGAGATCTCGCATGAGCCTTCCTGTTTGGATGATGGAGATTTTTGGGCGGTGTCTACAACCTTTGAAGGAGCTTTTACCGCCGCGAAGTTTGCAACCGTTGTTGATTCAGATTTTCCAGATGCCAGTTGGTCGCCCATTAAATCCCAATGGGACAGCGTTCCTGATCAAGTGGGGTACATCGGTTATGTCGAGCGAATTCGAGAGTTGATTGCTCAAGGTTGGGTCTATCAAGTTAACGCATGTCGCCGATTAACTACAGATGATTCAAACTTAAATTTACGTGGGCTGTTTAAAGGGATTCTCAATAACAATCCCGCACCTTGGGCGAGTTATCTCGAGATACCTGAGCTCAACATTGCATCGGCTTCACCTGAACTATTTCTGCAACGTTCAGGTTCGAGAGTAAAAACATCTCCCATCAAGGGCACCCAGTTACTGGGCTCTTCCGAGTTTGGAACCAAAGATCAATCAGAGAACATCATGATCGTTGACTTGATGCGAAATGATTTAGGAATGATTTGTGAAAGCGGAACCGTCGAAGTCTCGCGGCTGCTTTACAGTCAGGATCATCCAGGTTTGCAGCATTT
This sequence comes from Candidatus Planktophila sp., assembly GCA_036734125.1. Classification (GTDB taxonomy): domain Bacteria; phylum Actinomycetota; class Actinomycetes; order Nanopelagicales; family Nanopelagicaceae; genus Planktophila. The sequence goes on along the minus strand of DAIMZE010000021.1, from coordinate 9,315 downwards.
GGTATCTGATGTTGAAGGAGATTTGGTTTCTGGAATTTCGTGGCACAGCATCCTTGAGTCAATCTCACCTCCCGGGTCAGTCAGTGGTGCACCTAAGTCATCTGCGGTTTCAGTGATTGCAGAGCACGAAAAGCCACGTGGTCCCTATTGCGGAATATTGGGTTGGGTACAAGGGGATCAAGCTCAACTGTCAGTTGCTATTCGCATTTTCTGGAAAGATGAAAAAATCAATTTCGGAACAGGCGCAGGCATCACTTTCAGCAGCCAATCCCAAGCTGAATGGGAAGAAACTGAACTGAAAGCCTCGCGATTGATAAAGATTGCCGCAGGGCAAATTTAATGAGAGTCATACATAACGGCGCTCTGGTCCCGATCGAAGAAAGTGATTGCAACGACAAGGGTTGGATGATTGGTAATGGAGTCTTTGAAACAATAAAGACTGTAGAAAACAAGCCTTGGGCATTGTCTAGACATATGCGCCGTGCTGTTGCTAGCGCACAACAGCTGGGACTTCGAATACCGGCAGAGGATTTGGTTCGAAATTCTGTTGAGAATCTGCTGGAAACTCAACAGCACGCACATGGATTATTGCGACTTTCCTTTGGAGAGAATGGAAATTGGAGCGCGGTTCATCTTGCCTATGAACCAGTGAAGCGCGGGGCGAAATTGTTGACGTACGACAAAGCGATCGTGGTGCAAGGCCAACCCATAAAAAGCTATCCGTACACCCATCGCCTAGAAATACTCGAAGCCATCAAACTTTTGGGCGCAGATGAAACGATTGTTTGCAATGACAAAGGAAAAATCTGTGAAGGTTCGGTAACTAACCTGCTGCTGCGCATTGATGACAAGTGGGTTACGCCACCAATTAGTGATGGCGTATTGCCAGGAGTCATGCGTGCCTTAGTGATCGAATACTGCGGCGTCTCTGTCAGAAGCATTGATAGATCTGAAATTTCTCGGGTTCAATCCGCATTTTTATTGAGCAGTTTACGAATAGCTCAACCTGTCACCGCTATAGATGGAAGAGAAGTTGAGCAATCCGCTGAATTCTTGGCCGAAATTGAAGCGATGGCGCTAAGGACTTCGGTAGGCTAACCACATGGCCCAGATTTCGATCACAGTTGATGGCGCTGCCCTAAAGCTAGAGGCAGATCAACGCCCAACCCATATCTTTGCCGACAATAAAGAAGTTGTCGTGTGCCGAGTCAATGGGGCCCTTAAGGATTTGTGGACTGAACTTTCAGACGGTGATGTTGTTGAATCAATCCTGATTTCATCACCTGATGGTTTAGCAGTTCTGCGCCACTCAACTGCACACGTTATGGCACAAGCAGTTCAAGAGGTTTATGCAAATACTCGTCTTGGAATTGGACCTCCGATTAAGGATGGCTTCTATTACGACTTCGATCCAGTCAACACTTTTAATCCAGATGACCTTGTAAAAATTGAAAGTGCAATGCGCAAGATTGTTAAAGAGGGACAAAGATTTCGCCGCCGTGTTACAACTGAAGCAGAAGCACTTAAAGAGTTGGCGCATGAGCCATACAAATGCGAACTGATCGGAATCAAGGGACCAGCGGGCGAAGAAGCTTCGGTCGAAGTCGGAGGCTCTGAGCTAACGATTTATGACAACTTGGGCAGAGACGGAAACCCTGTCTGGAGCGACCTATGTCGTGGTCCTCACTTGCCATCCACCAAGCACATTCCCGCTTTCAAGTTAATGCGAACAGCTGCAGCGTATTGGCGTGGCTCTGAAAAGAATCCGATGCTTCAAAGAATTTATGGAACTGCATGGCCATCACAAGATGAATTGAATGCTTACCTGGAACTTCTTGCAGAAGCGGAAAAAAGAGATCATCGCCGTTTGGGTACCGAGCTAGATTTGTTTTCATTTCCAGAAGAGATCGGCTCAGGTTTGGCTGTATTCCATCCAAAGGGCGGAATCGTTCGCCGAGCGATGGAGGATTACTCACGTATTCGACATGAAGAAGAGAACTACGAATTTGTTTACTCTCCGCATTTAACAAAAGCAGCTCTCTTTGAAACCTCAGGCCACTTGCAGTGGTACGCCGACGGTATGTACCCACCCATGATTCTTGATGAAGAACTCAATGCTGACGGCACCGTCAGAAAGCCAGGCCAGCAGTACTACATGAAGCCTATGAACTGTCCTTTCCACAATTTGATTTACAAATCACGTGGTCGTTCTTATCGCGAATTGCCTTTGCGCCTTTTTGAATTTGGAACCGTGTATCGCTACGAAAAGTCGGGTGTACTGCACGGAATTACTCGTGCTCGCGGCTTCACCCAAGATGATGCGCACATTTACTGCACTAAAGAACAAATGGTGGGAGAGCTTGATTCCCTACTCACATTTGTTTTGAATTTACTGCGTGACTATGGGTTGAATGAGTTCTATCTCGAGTTATCAACCAAGAATGAAGAAAAGTTTGTTGGTGAAGATGCGGATTGGGCCGAAGCAACCGAAGCGCTCAGAAAAGCCGCAACTGCGCAGAATCTGGAATTAGTTCTGGATGAAGGTGGAGCTGCTTTCTACGGTCCTAAAATTTCAGTGCAAGCAAAGGATGCAATCGGTCGTACTTGGCAGATGTCTACGATCCAAGTTGATTTCCAGCTGCCCCAACGTTTCGAACTTGAATATTCAGCGACAGATGGAACGCGTCAACGACCTGTAATGATTCATAGAGCTTTATTTGGATCGATTGAACGCTTCTTCGGAGTTCTGACGGAGCACTACAGCGGAGCTTTCCCACCTTGGTTGGCACCAGTCCAAGCTATTGGTATTCCCGTTGCTGACACTTTCTCTGATTATTTGGGCGATGTCATCAAAGCTATGCGTAAAGCAGGTATTCGCGCTGAGCTAGATGCATCAGATGATCGAATGCAAAAGAAGGTGCGAAATGCACAGATGCAAAAGATTCCATTTATGGTTATTGCCGGAGAAGAAGATCAACAGGCTGGTGCAGTTTCATTCCGCTATCGCAACGGTGAGCAGAAGAATGGAATCCCAATAGCTGATGCAATAGCTGAGATTAAAAAGGTTGTTGCTGAACGAACACAGGTGTAATCAGTGAGCCATGAAATAAATGGTGCTGGAATGCCTGATGCATGGGCTCGCTTATGGGCTCCACATCGTTTGGAATACCTACGCGGAGAAAATAGGCCGTTAGAAGACAATGACATCGAGTGTCCGTTCTGCGCGATTCCCCAAAAGAGCGATGAAGAAGGTTTAATAGTTCATCGAGGGCAAACCGCCTACGTTGTAATGAATCTTTACCCTTATAACCCTGGACATCTATTAGTGTGTGCATACCGACATGTGGCTGACCTTACGGATTTAAGCGATGAAGAGCGCAATGAGATATCAGCGCTGTCAGCACATGCCATGCAAACAATCCGAAAAGTTTCAGCCCCTGAAGGATTTAATTTGGGCATGAATCAAGGTGCGATCTCAGGTGCAGGTGTAGCTGCACACATCCACCAGCATGTTGTGCCGCGTTGGAGTGGTGATGCAAACTTCATGCCGATTATTGGAAAAACAAAGGTTCTGCCTCAGTTGTTGCACTTAACTAGAGATGAGCTTTCAGCAGCTTGGTAATTAAAGATTTAACTCCTTGATGTAGCCATGAACAATGTCAACGCCAATTCCTCTTTCAATCCATAAGGGAATAGCCGGGAAAAGTAAACCTGCAGCAAAGGCTTGTTCGCCACTTGCTTGAACTAATTCGAGGTACTCATCCCTAAACTCTTGAACCAAGGTCTTATGTTCTGGATCGCTCATGCGCGAAGTTGGGGGAGTTGTTGAGTAATCCACAATTGATAAATCGGCCAATGAAATTAGAGCAATAGGTAAACCTGCTTCATCATGTAAAACTAAATATGGGGTAGCCATCGCAGAGAAAACACGATTTGCAATCATCACTGCATCATCAAAATCGGCTTCTTGTTTTTCTAAATGTGTCACTACAACAAGCCGGGGAATTTGAAATTCATCAAGCTCGGCCCAGCGCGAAATCGTTTCTTGATCCACACCTGCAGATGGGTTGATCGCAAAAATCGCCAGATCGCTGTCGCTGTGAACTTCTTGGGCAAAGACGCCCCCGAAGCTTTTGGCGACAAGTTCAGGCTCGGCGCTGGCGTGGCCATATACGTGAATTACGCCTTTGGTGATTTGTGTTTGCACTGGGTCAGCCTACGATGGTCCTTGATGTTAAGTGCGCGTTTAAAGCCAGCGGTCACTCGGGTTATTACCCCAGTGGCGGCTTTTGCTTTGCGACGAGGCCTGACCCCAAATGTGGTTACTTGGACTGGTGCGACAGGCGTTGTCATCTGTTCCTTGTATTTCTACCCGCGGGGCGATTTCTTTATCGGAACTCTTGCCATCTGTGTTCTGGCCTTGAGCGATCTTTTCGATGGAACTATGGCGAGATTATCCAGTGCGGGTTCCAGTCGATGGGGCGGTTTCCTGGACTCCACAATTGACCGGATAACCGATTCTTCGATTTTAATTGGTGTCACGATTTATCTTATAAATCAAAATGATCAGCTGGCATATGTTGCATTAGCAACTTTGGTAACTGGATTACTAGTTCCTTACATCAGAGCAAAGGCGGAAAGTTTTGGAATGGCTTGCTCCGGAGGCATTGCCGAACGGACAGAACGTTTGATTATTTCTTTGGCGGCAATTGGATTTGATGGCTTAGGTGTTCCTTTTGTTCTTTCAATCGGAATGTGGTTACTCGCAATTCTCGGCTTATTCACCGTTGTGCAACGAATGTTTATCGTTAAGCGAGCAAGTAACAATGAAGGATAATTTGTCGGCTTATGTTTATTTCGCTGGTTGGCGAATAGTGAGATGGTTGCCAGAAAGCACTGCTTACAAACTTGCATATCGAGTTTCTGATTTTCTGGTAAAACGCAACGGAAAAAGCGTTCAACGATTACGCTCTAACCTATCTAGAACTCAGCCGGGGATGACCACACTAGATTTAGACTTGTTGGTAATCGAGGCAATGCGTTCGTACATGCGTTATTGGTGCGACACATTTCGATTGCCGGACTGGAGCAAAGAACGAATCATCCAGACAACCTCGGTTACTAATGAGCATCTTTTAACTGATGCGATTGCAGCAAAAACAGGCGTCATAGTTGCGGTTCCGCACGCGGGAAATTGGGATCATGCTGGTGCATATTTCTGCGCAAAAGGTATTCGGCTCGTGACCGTTGCGGAGCGCTTAAAGCCAGAGAAATTGTTCTTAAAGTTTTTGGCCTATCGACAGGCGATGGGTATGGAGGTTTTGCCTCTAGATGGACGGGTGCTCAACACTTTGGAGGAAAGACTTAACGAAGGGGCGTTAGTTGCGTTGGTTTCCGACAGAGATCTCTCTCGCTCAGGTATCGAGGTTGATTTCTTTGATGGTGTTGCACGGATGCCAGCAGGTCCAGCTTTACTAGCTTTGCGCACCAAAGCTCCGCTGATTACTGCTTTCGTTTCGTACACGGAAACCGGAGTACACATTGAATTCAGAAATGTCATCTTGCCAAGTTCAGGAGATGAAAGAGGTAAGGTCAAAGAGATTGTTCAAATGACCGCGCAGTATTTTGAAGACGGAATTTCAGAGAATCCGCAAGACTGGCACATGTTGCAACGCATCTGGATTGATGGCGATTTCAAGGAACGTACTTAATGCTTAGTCGAAGTTTAAAAATTGGAATCGTTTGTCCCTACAGTTGGGATACGCCGGGTGGGGTGCAAAATCACATTCGCGATCTTGCCGAGTTCTTAATCGAATCAGGACACGATGTGTCTGTTCTAGCGCCAGTAATTGATGAATCGAATTTGCTTGAATATGTCGTTAACGCTGGTAAACCAATTTCGATTCCTTACAACGGCGCAGTCGCACGAGTGCTATTTGGGCCAGTAGCTTTTGCTCGAGTACGTCAATGGATTTCACAGGGTGAATTCGACTTGTTGCACTTGCACGAACCAGCGATTCCTTCAATTTCACTGTTGGCGTGTTGGGCTGCAGATGGGCCAATGGTTGGAACCTTTCACGCAGCTGCAAAACGTCAGAAGATTATCTTTGCGATCGGTCCAATTCTTGAGCCGGCAATCGAGAAATTATCAGCCCGAATCGCGGTGTCTGAGGCAGCGCGTCTGACTCTTACCGATCACTTAGATACCGACGCGGTGATTATCCCTAATGGTATTTATGCCAATCGTTACACGGATGGAAAGACCATAGAGAAATGGTCTGGAAATAGCATTGGCTTCATTGGAAGATTTGAGGAGCCGCGTAAGGGATTAAGTGTTCTAATTGATGCGCTACCTGTGATTTCTCGATTTGCTCCTGATGTAAAGATTTTTGTTGCTGGTCCAGGTGATCCGGCAGAAGTGATCGAAGGCATTGATCCACAGTTGCGACAACGTTTTGAATTTTTAGGCAAAATCACGGAGTCCGAAAAAGCGGACTTCATGTCATCAGTTGCTGTCTATGTTGCACCAAATACCGGCGGTGAATCATTCGGAATCATTCTGGCCGAAGCACTGGCAGGTGGTGCGTGCGTTGTAGCAAGTGACATTCCTGCCTTTGATGATTTATTGGGGCACGGAGAATTTGGTGCGCTATTTGAATCAGAGAGTTCTACCGAATTAGCAAAGGTCGTCATTGACCTGCTGCGAGATGAAACAAAAAGAAAAGAATTATCAGCTCGAGGTAAAGAGCGATCAAAGAAGTTTGATTGGACCGTGGTTGCACAGCAGATTTATTCGGTCTACGAAATGTCGATTGTGGGGAGTCAGAAAGTTCGATTGGCATCTGACACCCGACCGTGGAATCGATTCTTAAGCAAAGAGGAGAAGCAATGACTCGGTGGTTAGTTTCAGCGCTCCTGATCCTACTTATTGTGTGGTACCTGACATTTACGGCAACTCGCTTGGATAGATTGCATCACAGAGTTGAAACAAGTTGGGCAAATCTTGATGTGCTTCTGCAAAAAAGAGCTGCTGTCGCGTTGGAAATCGCACACAGCGATATTGCAGATCCTGCATCATCAATGTTGTTAACCGCAGCCGCGTATCAAGCACGCGATGCAGATATCCAGAATCGATCACAAGCAGAAAGCGGATTGTCTGGCGCTCTAGGTCTTCTTCTTGAGGATTCTCAACATTTAGCCACGGCGGCAGATAGCGCTTTGCTGACAGAGTTATCGGGCTTAACTGACAAAATCAGAGTCGCAATTGCTATTCACACTGATGCTGTGGCCAGAACTCAAATGGTTCGCGCCAAGTTGATCGTAAGAATTTTCCGACTCGCAGGAACAGCCCCTTTACCGATTACTTATGAATTCGAATCTGATGTTCTTTAGAAAATCTTCTGCAATAGTTTTGGTTTTTGCCCTTACTGGGTGTGGGGTTGTATCTGATTTACTGCCTGCGAAAAAGGCAACGAGCGTTCTCAGCGGTCGTGAAGGTGTTGATGGTCGAGTGCTTGCAGTAAAAATCGATGATACAAATGCCGCCCATCCACAAATTGGGTTAGAAGATGCTGACATCGTGTACATCGAACAGGTAGAGGGTGGCTTAACTAGATTGGCTGCGATTTTTTCTACCGTTATCCCTCAGCGAGTTGGACCAGTTCGCAGTGCACGAATTTCAGATATCGACATCTTGAGTCAATTTGGACGTGTTGCGTTTGCTTACAGTGGAGCGCAGCGCAAACTTCTTCCAGTAATTTCGGCAGCAAATCTTCAAGATCTGGGCGCGCAACGTCAAAGCCCAACAATCTATACAACAGACCCAAACCGCAACCAACCTTTTGCGATGGTACTTCGAGCCGATTTATTGATGCAGAAAATAATTGACGATAATCTCCAAGTTGATTCGGCAAAGAATGTTGGTTTTGTTTTTGGAGAGCTGCAAGAAGGTGGCACACCAACTCAGAAGGTAGAAGTGAAATGGCCGGCCGCAACGTACACTGCAGAATGGTCAACAGAAGAATCTCGCTGGCTTTTATCCCACAATGAAAAATTGAATCGTGCAGAAAGTGGCGTGGTCCTTGGACCTACAACCTTTGTTATTCAAATGGTGGAAATTTCACCTTCAGAGTACGGCGATAAATTTGGCGGAGTAACACCTTTATCCGAGACCATAGGTACAGGTAAGGCATATGTTCTTCGCAACGGCGAACGGTTTGTAACTGTATGGAACAGACCCACCGCTGAATCTGGGACCACCTTTTCCTTTAGTGATGGCACCGTTATGAACTTTGATCGGGGCCAAGTTTGGGTCGCTTTGACCGACCGCGAGCCTGAATTTACGTCTCGCGCTATTGAAAAGACGAAGTAGGATTGGGCTCTATCTTTCGATTGAAGCGGAGTACTAAATAATGGCTGAAGTAACTGGCACCGGTCGCGTAAAGCGCGGAATGGCGGAAATGCTCAAGGGCGGCGTCATCATGGATGTCGTAAATGCCGAACAAGCAAAGATCGCTGAAGATGCCGGCGCAGTTGCTGTTATGGCGCTAGAGCGCGTACCTGCAGATATCCGCGCTCAAGGCGGAGTTGCCCGCATGTCAGACCCTGACATGATTGAGAAAATTCAGGCGGCGGTTTCAATCCCGGTAATGGCGAAGGCTCGTATCGGACATTTCGTCGAAGCTCGCGTTCTGGAATCTTTAGGCGTCGATTACATCGATGAATCAGAAGTTTTGACTCCAGCAGATTATGTAAACCATATCGATAAGTTTGATTTCACAGTTCCATTTGTTTGTGGAGCTACAAACCTAGGTGAAGCACTTCGTCGTATTAATGAAGGCGCAGCAATGATTCGCTCTAAGGGTGAAGCAGGCACAGGCGATGTTTCAAACGCGATGCAACACATGCGAATGATCGGTGGCGAAATTCGTCGACTTTCATCACTTCGTGAAGACGAGCTATATGTAGCGGCCAAGGAACTTCAGGCTCCTTATGATTTAGTGAAGGAAGTTGCACAAACTGGAAAACTTCCAGTTGTTCTTTTCACCGCTGGTGGAATTGCAACTCCTGCAGACGCTGCCTTGATGATGAGCATGGGCGCAGATGGCGTCTTCATCGGCTCAGGAATTTTCAAATCTGGAAATCCAGCACAACGCGCAGCGGCATGCGTTAAGGCGACAACATTTTGGGATGATGCAAAGGTTGTTGCAGATGCATCACGCGGCCTTGGTGAAGCAATGGTCGGAATTAACGTTGCTGACCTGCCTGCTCCGCACCGTCTTTCAGAACGTGGTTGGTAACTTCACGTTCAATGAA
>DAIMZE010000020.1:0-10741 GCA_036734125.1 Candidatus Planktophila sp. | reverse complement strand
CTAAAAGCGATGTAATCAAATCACCGATTGAGGATGAACGAATATGTGCAGAAAGAGGATTGAGGCCTGACGGAATCGCAGAGTTTGCGCCCTGTCCCGGCTCAAATACCAAAACATCTGCTTGGCCCAGATTCTCATTGCGTAAAGTTGTCAAAGCGGTGACAGCAGAAGATAAATCCTTCACTACAACTGCATCTGCCAGATTTCCTAGCGCAGCTGCTGCAGCTGCTTCCCAACCATTATCGATTTCAATCAGCCCTGCGATGCTTCCGAGGATCGAAACCCCACGAGAATCACGAAGAAGTGCTGATGCACCATCACGAGTTTGAGAGGTTAACTTCATCGCCTCAAGCTTTGATTCAACCGCATTTCGCTCACGATCGGCAGCTCGTTCAGCCTCGACTAAATCAGAGTACTTTGCTTTAGCGCTTTCTAGCTGTGTCTTTGAATTTTCATACAAAGAATCTAGTCCAAGTTCACCAGAGTCTGCACTTGCGATTTCGAGTTCGTGCGATGAGTACTGCTGCTTAGCTTGATCAACACGTGCCTGCGCATCATCGCGTGCCTTGGTGAGTCGTGCAATTTCTTCCGCGATTGCTTCAAGACGAGCATGTAGCGACTTGATGTGGCCTTCTTGACGCGCAGTTCCTTCTCGCGCATCGGCAATTGCACGCATTGCTGCAGCAATAGTGTCTTCATCGCTCTTCAGCGCGACCTCTGCTTGTGCAAGTGCGGTTGTTGCTTGAACTAACTCTTGTTGTGCCGAAAGAACATCTGCGCGAAGTTGGGTTTCTTCTAATCGAAGTGCACGAGCTTCAGCATCCAAACTTTCGGGATCTCGCCCTGATGTACGAGCTTCTTCTGCTTCTTCATTCAGGAACCGGGAGCGCTCTTGCGCCAAGCTCTGAGTTCCGCGGAATTTTTCTCGTAAGGAATTCAAATTGTAAAAAGTCTCTTGTGCTGCAACTAGTAATGGGCTTTCGTGTGCAGCTTGTGCATCTAAAGCTTCTTCACGACGTCTAACGGCATCAAGTTCATTTTCAACTGCAGCTCTGCGTTCACGAAGCGCGTTTTCGTCAGCAACTTCAAGTTCGAGAGTTTTTGACATCGAGATGAAGTCATCAGCTAGCAAACGAAGTTTCGCATCACGTAGATCTGCTTGAATGGTTGCAGCCTTCTTAGCAACTTCTGCTTGCTTGCCTAATGGTCGAAGTTGACGTCGAAGTTCAACAGTTAAATCCTGAACACGCGCAAGGTTTGCCTGCATCGAATCTAATTTGCGAAGCGCTTTTTCTTTTCGCTTACGATGCTTCAGTACGCCAGCTGCTTCTTCAATGAAACCACGACGATCTTCAGGAGTTGCCATCAAAATTGCATCAAGCTGACCTTGTCCGACAATCACATGCATTTCGCGACCGATACCTGAATCGCTCAGTAACTCTTGAATATCTAGTAAGCGTGAAGCTTCACCATTAATTTGGTATTCGCTTTGACCATTTCGAAACAAAATTCTCGAGATAGTGACTTCTGTGTAATCAATCGGAAGTGCGCCATCACTGTTATCAATTGTTAGTGAAACTTCGGCGCGACCAAGCGGTGCTCGACCACTTGTTCCCGCGAAGATGACATCTTCCATCTTTCCGCCGCGAAGTGACTTTGCGCCTTGCTCACCCATAACCCAGGTGAGGGCATCTACAACATTTGATTTACCTGAACCGTTAGGGCCGACCACGCAGGTGATGCCGGGTTCGAGTCGAAGAGTGGTTGCCGAAGCGAAGGACTTAAAGCCCTTTAGCGTCATACTCTTCAAATACACGCGGTAAACCTATCGCCTATTGAGCGTGATTTTGACGAATTCAGCCTTGCGGATTGGCGGTTTTTAAAGCCTCGTAGGCTGCGCGGGCTGCAACTTGTTCAGCCTCTCGCTTACTTTTTCCAGTGCCCTGACTTAACGCTTCTCCGGCTAACATCGCAACGGCGGTGAAGTTTTTATCATGATCAGGACCATCTTCACTGACGATGTATTCCGGGGTGCCCTTACCCAATGCTGCAGCGAGCTCTTGTAACGCGGTCTTGCCATCAAGGCCAGCTCCACGAGCGACCGCTGAATCCATAGTTGGAGTAATCAGGCCGCGCACAATTTCAGTACAACGCGCAAAACCAAACTGTAAATAAATAGCGCCAATAAGTGCCTCTAGCGCATCTGCAAGTAATGAGTTCTTGTCGCGACCATTTGTAACTTCTTCACCTTTTCCAAGGCGGATGTACTGTCCAAGTTCTAAGCCGCGTGCAATATCGGCGAGCGCACGCATATTTACAACACCCGAACGCAAAGGAGATAAACGACTTTCATCGAAATCGGGATAGCGTTTGTATAACTCTTCAGTGACAATTAAACCGAGAACTGAATCGCCTAAGAATTCCAGACGTTCATTAGTTTCTTTACTTCCCGATTCATATGCAAATGAACGGTGAGTAAAAGCCAACTCAAGCAAAGCTGGATCGAGTGTTACTCCCAGCTGCTTACTGAGCATGGAGCTCAGATCAGACCTCTAATACCTGACGACGGTTGTATGTACCGCAAGTTGGGCAAGCGGTGTGCTGCAACTTTGGTTGCTGGCATTGACCACATGTTGAAAGAGCTGCTGCAGTAGTTTTCCACTGGCTACGACGTGAACGCGTCTTTGAACGCGACATTTTTCGCTTTGGTACTGGCACTGTTCTAACCTCTTCTCAATCATGACAGCGGCAACGTGGCCGCAGAGGGAAAGTATCCCTCAAAAGGGCTAAATCTTGAAATCGGGATCGTCGAGGTTGAGCCCGCCAAGGCCCGACCAACGGGCATCGATGACCTCGTGTGCGTGATCTTCTGGCAGTTCAGCCCATTTTCCCCCGCATTCAGGGCACAAGCCTGGGCAATCCTGGTCACATAACGGGTTAATGGGCAGGGATAAAACCACAGCATCACGGATCGGAGTTTCCAGATTCATGATGTCCCCGTCCATCATCAGTTCATCCTCGATCTCTAAATCCTCAAGAGTTTCTTCCTGCTTCTTCTTCCTCTTGCCACGTTCATTAGTTGGCTCATAGTTATAGAGCTCCTGAATTTTGCGGTCGATCACGATTTCAACTGGATCAAGGCAACGAATACATTCGCCCATGGCTACGGCATAGACGTCGGCACTGAGCAAAATACCTTCGGTGACTGATTCCAGGCGAGCATCAACTTCAATGAATTCTCCTGCTGGAACAGCAATTAAATCAACACCAAACTTTTCTTTCACTGGGATATCCAGGACGTACTCTTTCATCTCGCCCGCACGTCTAGGCAACTCGTAAGTATTGAGTTGAAAGGTATCTGCTTGTTTACTCATGAAGTTTTTCTCAAATCTAATCTGTCGTGCTTAGTTTTCATCTGCTAGTTGAGACAAAACATCCTTATCGTTTGCACCCGCCAAGCGATCACGTCCGCGTGAAACCGCGTCCATGGTTTTATTGAGGATTACTTCAAGAGTAGCAAGACGACCATCTATGTACTCTTCGACTTCGGCTTTTTCAATTTCAGCGGTCTCGCGAGCGTCATCAAGGATTTTGCGAGCTTCATCACGAGCAATCTGCACAATCGAAGTTTGTTCTACCATCTGTGCAACATCTTCGCGAGCAATCGCAATCATCTGCTCAGCACTAACGCGAGCCTCTTCGATAATCGCATCTCGTGTTTCAATAATCTTTCGGGCAGATTCAAAATCGGAGGGCAAAGATTCACGAGCATCATCTAATACCTCGAGCATTTCGGCACGATGAACAACGCAACTTGCAGACAACGGGACTCCACGAGCTTCTTCGACCATCGTAACTGCTGCGGTTAACTTCTCAACTGAATCCATGATTACTTCCCTGCTATTCGTAGCTTGAGTGCTTCGTTAATTGATGGTGGAACCATCGTTGATACATCTCCGTTGTAATGAGCCAGCTCTTTTACTAAAGATGAAGATAGGAAGGAATGTGACGGAGCAGTTGCCATAAACATGGTTTCAACTCCGGAACCTTGCAAATTTACTTGAGCCATTTGAAGTTCATAATCAAAATCTGAAACCGCGCGAAGGCCCTTCACAATGGCTTGGATAGAGTTGCTCTTGCAGTAATCAACCAATAATCCGCTCCAGGAATCCACAGATACATTGGGGAACTTGGCTACGACTTCGGTAATCATTGAAATGCGCTCTTGCACGGTAAAGAGACTGGCTTTAGTTCTGTTTTCAAGTACCGCAACAACTACATGATCAAATTGCTGCGCCGCACGCTCAATGATGTCTAAATGCCCATATGTGATCGGATCAAAGGATCCTGGGCAAACCGCGCGCTTCATGGCGTAAACGCTAGCAAGATGGCGCCAAGTAATCCATTCTTACGGCTGGTAATTAGCGTAATAAATCGTGGCTTGCCCGTAATTCCGCTCACGAGCGGGTGCATAGGCGTCGGGCCAAATGAATTGTGGACCTCTAGCTGTTCGCTCAACTGCGATAAAGGCATCACTACTTAAGAATTCTCCGTCGTACAACGCACTTAAGACATCTTCTACCGCTTGATTACTGAAATCATATGGAGGATCGATATACACCAAGTGATATTTAGTTTTAGGTAAATCCTTGAGAAATCTTTCTGCGCTCATTCCAAAGAGTTGCAATTTTCCCGCTGGGTTAGATTTCTTCACTAATTCATAATTGTTTTCAATTGTCTTTTGAGCTTCATCATCTTTCTCGACCACATGAACCAAGGTTGCGCCGCGAGATAATGACTCTAAAGCGATAGCTCCAGATCCCCCAAAGAGATCAAGTATGTGTAAGCCTTCAAAACTTCCAAATTCAGATGTTAATGATGAGAAAAGACCTTCGCGCGCACGATCAGAAGTTGGACGAGTTGCACCAGCCACTGTTCCTAAAGTTCGACCACGTGCAACGCCTGCAATGATTCTCAATGTGCTAACCCTTATCTAAGTAATCGACGGCTTGATCTCGCTGTAATTGCTCAAGCTCTTTCCTGAGCAAAGGATAGTTGGTTAAATCATTATCTTTTGCAATCAATTGCTCAGCATCTTCGCGGGCTTGCTCAATCAAAGATTCATCCCTTAACACACGCAATAAACGAAGGTGAGATTGAGTTCCGGATTGATTTCTACCTAAAACATCGCCTTCGCGCCTTTGTTCAAGGTCGATTCGTGACAATTCAAAACCATCAACAGTTGCAGCCACAGCGTTGAGTCTTTCGCGAGCAGGGGTTAACTCTTCACTGTTTGAGACCAATAGACATAGACCCGGCGATGTACCTCGACCAACACGTCCTCTTAATTGATGCAATTGAGATACGCCAAATCTGTCGGCATCCATGATCACCATGATCGTTGCGTTGGCAACATCTACGCCGACTTCGATGACTGTGGTTGAGACCAAAACATCAATCTCTCCTTTAGAAAATGCTTGCATAGTGGCGTCTTTTTCATCGGCAGATAAGCGCCCGTGCAAAATAGCGATTTTGAGCCCCTGCAATGGACCCGCGTACAACATGGGCGCTAATTCTTCTACCGATGAAATTTCATCAGATTCTTCACCGAAGAGAAAATCTAAATCCGCATCTGCTCCCGCATCAGGATCGGCGGAAATTCGAGGCGCAACAACGTAGGCCTGATGGCCCTGTGCCACCTCTTCGCGAATTCGTTGCCAAGCGCGTTCCATGTAATTTGGTTTTTCCTTAACTGGAACAACATGAGTCGTAATTGGTTGACGACCTAAAGGAAGTTCGCGCAAGGTTGAAACATCTAGATCACCAAAGACTGTCATCGCAACAGTTCGAGGAATTGGCGTTGCTGTCATCACAAGCAAGTGCGGAGGCAAAACAGCTTTTTCTTTCAAGGCATCTCGCTGTTCAACACCAAATCTGTGTTGTTCATCCACGACAATTAATCCAAGATCTTTAAACACAACGGATTCGCCCAACAACGCATGAGTACCGATAACAATTCCTGCAGTTCCATCAGCTGCCTTGGCAAGTGCTTCTCTGCGTGCTTGCGCCGATTGCGATCCCGTAATCAGTGTTACCTGTGTTCCAGTTTCTGAACCACCCAACATTCCACCTTGTGCCAGAGTGCCTAATTGCTTCTGGATAGTGCGAAGGTGCTGCGCAGCAAGTACTTCGGTTGGAGCAAGTAATGCCGCCTGTCCCCCGCTGTCGACGACCGCCAACATGGCGCGTAAAGCTACGATAGTTTTTCCTGAACCAACTTCTCCTTGAAGTAAACGATGCATAGGATGCGGTTGCGCTAAATCACTTTCAATTTCTTTACACACCGCTACCTGGCCTGCAGTTAATTCAAACGGCAGTGATTTATCAAAGGTATCAAGTAAGCCACCGGCAATCCTTTTTCTTGAGGTTGAATTAAGTTTCTTTAATTCATTTCTGCGCATTACTAATAAGGATTGAAGAAGAAATGCTTCGTCGAAAGTGAGTCGCTCACGCGCAGTTTCTGCATGATCTAGATCTGCCGGCTGATGTAATTGCACGAGAGCTTGCTGCAGCGTTGGGTAGTCATGTTTTTCACGGATTGAAGTCGGAAGAAAATCATCAATTTCATCTAACGCACCTATAGCCAGTTGTGCGCATTGCGAAATCTTCCAGGATGGAAGTTTTGATGAAGCGGGATACACAGGTAAGAACTTTCCAGCAAAACCTTCTACCGCCGAATCCACATCGGATCCATCGGGAATCAACTCGTAATCAGGGTGTGCCAATTGTTTCTTGTTATTGAAAACTCCGATTTTTCCTGCGAACAAACCTTGCCGGCCTACCTTTAAATCTTTTTCACGCCACGCTTGATTAAAAAATGTGAGAGATAATTTGTCGGTTCCATCGGTGACGACAACCTCGAGAATGCTCCCCTTGCGACCACGTAGAGGTCGGTTAGTTGTTGAATAGATTTGCGCCAAAATGGTGGTTTCGTCACCCTCGCGTAGTTCTGAGATATCGCTCAACTCGCCGCGAACCATGTACCGGCGCGGGTAGTGGCGCATCAGATCACCAACGGTTGTGATTCCAAAAACGGTGCTCAGAACTTTCGCGGTGCGGTCACCGACAACAGCAGAAACCTTGTTCTCGAGTGTGGCCACGCGAGCATTCTCCCTCGCAACTGCTTCAAACCAGCCCACCCGCGCGTGAGAGTTGCTCGCATACGCTCAAATTGGCATCTCCGCCCGTCTTCACGCTACCCTTACGCCCTGTTCCCATTCGGAACCAGTCGAAATTAAAAGGAGTACCGCTGTGGCATCAACATGCGATATCTGTGGCAAAGGGCCCAGCTTCGGAAACAATGTTTCTCACTCACAGGTGAAGACCCGTCGTCGTTGGAATCCAAATATCCAGCGCGTCCGCACTCTTGTAGGCGGAACTGCAAAGCGTCAAAACGTGTGTACTTCATGCCTAAAGGCTGGAAAAGTAACTCGTTAATTTAAAGTTTATTGAAAGTGGCGCCAGGTATCTGGCGCTTTTTTCATTTCTACACCAATTACGCCTGAACCCGCTTGAACTGTTCCAATTCGAAATCCATCGAGATCTTGGCCTGTTGCAAGAAAAACATGATCCTCGCCTCCGGCCAAAATCCACTGCCACACATCTATACCTTGCGAATCAGCAAGCTCGCTCAAAGTTTCAAACTCGGGGTGCTTACTGAGCAAATCTTTTTCAATAACTAATTGAACGTCGGACGCGGTTGCGATTTGCTCTGCCTGAATGACAAAGGCATCGCTGATGTCGCACAAAGATGTGGCTTTGCCATTTGCGAACTGAACCGCTGCTGAATAATCGACAGTTGGTGCACAAAATTCTGACACAGCATGTAGTGCGATATCCGTTTCTAGATCCTTATCAATTATTGCAAGACCTGCGGCAGACCAACCTGGAAGTGAAGAGATGTAAATAGAGTCCCCAGCTTGTGCACCAGATCGTGTAATCGCGGTATCGATCTGGCCTATTGCGGTAATTGAAATAACTTTGCAGGGGCCCTTTGCCAGGTCTCCGCCGACAACATATGCCCCACAACTGCTGGCCTCATGTGCGATTCCTTCGGCTAGATCTTCAATCCATTCCATCGATTCTTGGCCCGTAAGAGTTACCGCTGCAACTAAGAATCGTGGCGAGCCACCCATTGCATAAACGTCGGCAAGGTTTGCCGCCGTAATCTTGCGACCAATATCAAAGGCGCTAGACCATTCGGTATTGAAATGTGTTCCTTCAACTGCGATGTCGGTTGTGATTGCGGTTCGTTCGGATGTCATAACGACTGCAGCATCATCTCCAATGCCGATCTCGACTCCGCGTTGCGAGCTGCCAAATATGCGTGCTAGTGCCGCAATTACCCCAGCCTCATCGAAGTTCATACCGCTTAGCCTAATCGACTATCTTGTTGGGGCTCATCTGCGGTAGCGTTTGCCATCGACCAGAAAGGACATCTCATGTCAGTACAGGCTTTTATCTTGATTCAAACCGAAGTTGGCAAGGCAACTGGAGTTGCAGATGCCGTGGCAAAGATTCCTGGCGTTACATTGTCTGAAGGCGTTACTGGTCCTTACGATGTAATCATGCGCGCAGAAGCTGCAAGCATGGAAGAGTTTGGTCGACTAGTTCTTTCTAAAGTTCAAGCGGTACCTGGAATCACACGTACCTTGACTTGCCCAGTTACACACCTGAGCTAAGTTTTATTCAAGCTTTGCTAATCGCTGAATCAATCAGCGCAGTAATTAAATCGGAGTAACTGACCCCCGTTGCCTGCCATAACTTGGGATAAACACTGGTGCCAGTAAAACCCGGCAATGTGTTGATCTCGTTAATGATGATTTGATTGTCATGGGTATAGAAAAAGTCACAACGTGCCAATCCTGCGCAACCTAGCGCGTCAAAAGCTTGCATCGCTGCAATTTGAATTGCTTGGGCAACCGCTTCGGGGATATCAGCAGGAATCTTTACCGTTGTCGCATCATCTAAATACTTTGCTTCAAAATCATAGAATTCAAATTGGGGATTAACCACAATTTCACCAACCACTGATGCATAACTTGTTCCATCACGCTCTAGTACTGCGCATTCGATTTCACGTCCATTAATGGCGGTTTCAATTAAAACCTTTGAGTCATACAAGAATGCATCATTGATAGCTGCAGACAATGTGTCAGCTGATTTAACTTTGTGTGTGCCACGACTAGATCCACCGCTTGATGGCTTCACAAAGACGGGATAAGAAAGTGTCTGGGCAGCTGGATGCGGGTCACCACTACGAACAATGATTCCCGGTGCAACTGTCAGACCTGCTGCAGAAAACAATCCTTTAGCCAGGGCTTTATCCATGGCATCGGCAGAGGCTTTAACTCCACTTCCGACGTATGGAATATGTGCATCTTCAAACAGCTGCTGAATCTTTCCATCTTCACCAAACTCGCCATGGAGAATTGAAAATATGCAATCAATCTTTACAAAGGAACCGTCTACTACAAGCCCACCTTGTGCAAGCTCGACCATTGTTCCATTGTCTTCAATGGTTGGCATAACTTTGTTTTTAATTGCCAGCGGATAGTTTTCATCAAGTGCAACCCATTTGCCTGCCTTGGTAATTCCGATCAAAATCGGAGTAAAGCTTTTCTTATCTAAGCCCTTTAATACTCCCCCTCCCGAAACACATGAAACTTCATGTTCACTGCTCGGTCCTCCGCAGATGATTGCAACAGTTAATGTGCTCATCGGATAAAGTTTTCTGCTTTAGTCGTAATCTCCATCAGGCGATCTAGCGCTTGTTCGGGCGTCAACGAGCCTGAAACAACATCTGCCACCGCTTCGATGACTGGAACTTCAATTCCTACGCGGTGTGCAATTTCAAGGACGGCGCTAGAAGATGCAACGCCTTCAACTGTTTTTGCAACCTGCGTTCTGGCAACCTCCATCGAACCACTTTTTCCTAAAACTTCACCAAAGGTTCGGTTGCGAGAAAGTGCTGATCCACAACTTGCAACTAAATCCCCCATGCCGGCAAGACCTGCAGCGCTGAGCGGATCTGCGTTGTGGGCTGCACATAAACGTGCAACCTCATTAAGCCCGCGGGTAATCAACATGGCTTGGGTATTTTCACCGTAACCCATTCCGATTGACATACCCACAGCTAAAGCGATCACACTTTTGATGGCACCTGCGAGTTCGCATCCCAAAACATCTACTGATGTATAGACGCGGTAATACGGTGTTGTAAAAAGCTGCTGAACCTTCTCAGCAATTCCAATTGCGGGAGCTGCTGCAACCGCACCTGCTGGTTGGCGCAAAACTAGCTCATTAGCAAGGTTTGGTCCGGTAATGATTGCAATGTTCTGAGTCTCTAGGACTTCGGAAATAATCTCGGTCATACGAGACATGGTGCTTAGTTCGATACCCTTGAGCGTACTTATAAACAAAGCATTGGGTTGAACCATCGGCTTCCAAGCAGTGAGATTTTCACGAAGAGTCTGTGCAGGCACCGCAAGTACATAGATATTTGAGTACTCAAAAGCTTCGCTTAAATTTGTTGTGGCTTTTAGTCCTACAGGCAAAATGTTGTCATCTAAGTACTTTGAGTTTGTGTGTTTTTCATTAACTTCATTTACTAACTCTTGGCTGCGACCCCACATTAAGACGTGGTTTCCAGCATCACACAGAACTTGCGCCATGGTGGTTC
>DAIMZE010000019.1:0-11504 GCA_036734125.1 Candidatus Planktophila sp. | reverse complement strand
AGAAGGGTGATCTAGCTGCACGTCGTCAGGTCATGGCACAGATTCAGAACAAGAGCGTTGTACACACTCTGTTCACTGAAATCGGTCCACGTTTTGCAACACGCGAAGGTGGATACACACGTATCACTAAGGTCGGTCCTCGCAAGGGTGACAACGCACCAATGGCAGTAATTGAGCTACTAACTGAGAAAGATAAGTAAAACTTTCTTTTTTAGAAATTATTATCATGACGGAACCCACTCTCTACCCTGAGAGTGGGTTTCTTCGTTTACGGATCGATCTTGCATACGATGGAACAAACTTTTCTGGATGGGCAGTTCAACCTGGTCGCAGAACGGTGCAGGAAGAAGTTGAGAAAGCGCTAACAATTGCAACTCAATCAAAGATTGAAACCATTGTTGCGGGGCGAACAGATGCGGGTGTGCATGCCACAGGTCAGGTCATCCATGTCGATGTACCTGAATCGCTGAATTTAGATGATTTGAGCTACAAGTTAAATCGAATGCTAGATACCGATGTTCGGGTTATGAAAGTTGCAGTCGTTAATGGTCCGTTTAGCGCACGTTTTTCAGCGCTACGCCGTCACTACACATACAAAATTTTGGATGGCAATCAAACGATTCCACCACTGGATCGACTAGATGTGGCCGGGTGGTATCGCGTGCTAGATGTTGATCTGATGAATCAGGCAAGTGCGTTAATGCTGGGTAGCCACGACTTTGCCGCGTACTGCAAGTTCCGTGAAGGCTCCACAACTATTCGCAATCTTCAACGTTTTCATTGGACCAGAGACTCTGCCGGGTTGCTCATTGGTGATGTCGTTGCCGATTCATTCTGCTATTCAATGGTTCGCAACTTGGTCGGTGCAGTTGTCTGCGTGGCAGATGGACGTTTTGGCCCAGAATGGATCGAACAGACCTTGGCCAACAGGGTTCGGATTTCAGATAGTTTGGTCTTTCCAGCATGTGGGCTGAGCCTTCGCCAGGTGGACTATCCGAGCGTGATTTAAAGGGCAATTTTGACCCCTGAGCCTGACGCGGGTATTCTTTCCCTTCTGCGCTTGAAAGAGCGCCGTCCAGTTTCATCTAAGTAGAGATAACTATAAGAAGGTAGGCAAGAGCGTGCGTACATACAGTCCAAAAGCCGGTGATGCGGTCCGTAACTGGCACATCATCGATGCACAAGATGTGGTCTTGGGCCGTCTTGCAACACATGCTGCCGTTCTTCTTCGTGGAAAGCACAAGACAACATTTGCACCACACATGGACATGGGCGACTTCGTCGTTGTTATCAACGCAGAAAAGATCGCGTTGTCAGGTAACAAGGCATCACAGAAGTGGTCACACCATCACTCAGGTTTCCCAGGCGGTTTAACTTCTACTGTGTACGGCGAGCTTCTTGAGAAGCACCCAACACGTGCAGTTGAAAAGGCAATCAAGGGAATGCTTCCAAAGAATTCACTCGGTCGTCAGATCGCATCAAAGCTAAAGGTTTACGCAGGTCCAGAGCATCCACATGCTGCTCAAGCACCAAAGCCATATGTATTCAATCAAGTTTCACAAATCGTGAAGTAAGGGAAAAGTAAATGTCAGAGAATTTCGATCTAATCGACAACGAAGAAGCTCCTACTTCATACTCAACTTCATCACCAGCTCCAGCAACAAACCGTCCAGCAATCAAGGCACCAGGTGCAGGTACTGGTCGTCGTAAGGAAGCTGTTGCACGTGTTCGCCTTGTTCCAGGAACAGGTCGTTGGGTTGTAAACGGTAAGACTCTTGAAAACTATTTCCCAAACAAGGTTCACCAACAACTAGTGTCAGAACCATTCCGCACAGTTGGTGCCGAAAATCAGTACGACGTTTTTGCACGCATCAACGGTGGTGGAGTTTCAGGTCAAGCTGGCGCTCTACGTCTAGGTGTTGCACGTTCACTCAATCAGATTGATGAAGAAGCAAACCGTCCAGCACTTAAGAAGGCTGGATTCCTTTCACGTGATGCACGTGTTATTGAGCGCAAGAAGTACGGCCTTAAGAAGGCACGTAAGCGTTCTCAATACTCAAAGCGTTAATTCACTTTTACCAAAGGAGTTCCTATGGCGCTTTTTGGCACCGATGGAATCCGTGGCTTAGCCAATCGTGATCTCACCGCAGAACTCGCATTAGATGTTTCTGTCGCCGCTGCGCATATATTGGTAGAAAGCTCATCAAATAAAGACCACCAACCAACGGCAATAGTTGGCCAGGATTCACGCGCATCGGGTGAGTTTCTAGAAGCTGCAGTAGTTGCTGGTTTAACAAGTGCCGGAATCAACGTATATCGCGTAGGCGTTCTTCCTACACCTGCAATTGCCCACCTTGTTGCTGAATCAAAGTGCGATCTTGGAGTAATGATTTCGGCATCACATAATCCAATGCCAGATAATGGAATTAAGTTGTTCGCACGCGGTGGCGGAAAGTTAGATGATGCAATTGAAGCTCGAATCGAAGCCCGAATGGGTGAAGATTGGGAGCGCCCAGTAGGTCGCAAAGTTGGACGAGCAATTAATGATGACACCGCAGCCGAGCGCTATCTCAAGCATTTGTTGGCATCTGTCGAAACACCACTTAAAGGATTAAAGGTTGTTGTTGATTGTGCAAACGGAGCAGCTTCTTTTGTTGCACCAGAAGCTTATCGACGAGCCGGCGCTGAAGTAATTGCAATCTTTAACCAGCCTGATGGTTGGAACATCAATGATGATTGCGGATCAACCCATCTGCATCAACTTCGTTCAGCGGTTCTTAAAGAGGGTGCAGATCTAGGTATCGCACACGATGGTGATGCAGATCGTTGCTTGGCAATTGATGCCGCAGGAAATGAAATTGATGGCGATCATATTCTTACAATCTTGGCTCGCGGATTTAAAGCACGTGGAGTTTTGAAATCTGACACCGTTGTTGGCACAGTAATGAGCAACCTAGGATTTATGCACGCTATGAAGGATGCAGCAATCAATGTTGTTACAACTCCGGTTGGCGATCGATATGTTCTGGAGAACATGATCGCTAATGATTATTCATTAGGCGGGGAACAATCAGGCCATGTCATCATGCGCCAACTAGCCAATACTGGAGATGGATTGTTAACCGCGCTGCAGTTAATGCAAGAGGTAGTCCGCACAGGAAAAACTCTGCAAGAGCTTGCCGCAACAATGGTGCGATTCCCACAGGTTTTGATTAACGTCAAAGATGTTGCCAAGGATAAGTTGCCAGGAAATTTGGTTATTGCAGCAGCGGTGAAATCAGCCGAGGATCGCCTTGGTGATTCAGGACGTGTTTTATTGCGTGCATCTGGAACTGAACCGCTGGTTAGAGTCATGGTTGAAGCTGCCAGTGATAGCCTTGCGCAAGAAGTTGCTCAGCACCTTGCAAATACAGTTAAAAACGAACTGGAGTAAATGAGATGTGCGGAATTGTGGGTTACACAGGGCCACAATCTGCTTCACATCCCTTGATCGAAGGTCTGCGTCGTCTTGAATACCGCGGATATGACTCGGCCGGAATTGCTCTTGGTACACCGGGCAAGCTATTTATTGAAAAGAAGGCCGGCAAACTTTCTAACTTAGAGAACTCATTAGATGCATCCCTGCCCAATGTTCATTCAGGGATTGGTCACACACGTTGGGCAACTCATGGTGGACCAACAGATGGCAATGCACATCCTCATGTAGACAATGAAGGAAAGCTTGCAGTTATCCATAATGGAATTATTGAAAACTACACCGAACTTCGTGCGCAGTTAGAAGCTAAGGGGCATAAGTTTTCATCAGAAACAGACACTGAATCTGTTGCTCACTTACTCAGTGATTTACGCAAAGCGCACAACGGAGACTTAACCGCGGCAATGCGCGATGCAGTTAAAGCGCTGCGCGGATCATTTACTTTGCTAGCTATTCACGCCGATGCTCCTGATGTCATCGTTGGGGTCCGTCGAAACTCGCCACTAGTTGTTGGTTTAGGCGATGGCGAAAACTTTATGGCATCTGATGTTGCCGCCTTTATCGAATTCACAAAGAAAGCTATTGAACTAGGCCAGGATGAAGTCGTAACAATGACGCCGACATCAGTTGAGATCACTGATATTGAAGGCAAGCCAGTAAAACCAAAGCAGTATGAAATTTCTTGGGATGCTACCGCTGCACAAAAGGGCGGCTTTGCGCATTTCATGTTGAAAGAGATTTTTGAGCAACCCAAAGCTGTTGCCGATACCTTGATAGGCCGCTTAAGCGATAACAATCAAATTCTGTTGGATGAATTACATATGAGTGCAGAAGAGATTCGCTCCCTTAAGAAAATCACTGTTATCGCTTGCGGTACTGCTTATCACGCAGGAATGGTTGCAAAGTATGCGATCGAAAAGTGGGCAAAGATTCCGGTAGAAGTCGAGATTGCAAGCGAGTTCAGGTATCGCGATCCAATCATTGATCCAAGTACTTTGATTATTGCAATTTCACAATCTGGCGAAACCATGGATACCTTGATGGCGGTACGTCATGCAAAAGCAGCAGGCGGAAGAGTTTTAGCAATCTGTAATACAAATAGTTCGACCATCCCTCGCGAATCGGATGCGGTGCTTTATACACATGCCGGTCCTGAAATCGCAGTGGCATCAACGAAAGCTCTTCTGACTCAGATCATTGCCGTGTATCTCATCGGTTTACACCTTGGCCAAGTCAATGGATCTTTGAAGGATGCTGAAGTTCGTGATCTTTACAAGGAGCTGTTGGAACTTCCCGGCAAAATCGAACAGATCCTGGAAACCGTAGAACCACTTCGTGAACTCACTCGGACATTTGCGCAAAACAACACAGTCTTATTCTTGGGTAGAAACATTGGATATCCAGTCGCACTAGAAGGTGCGCTTAAACTCAAAGAGCTTGCATACATTCATGCCGAAGGTTTTGCAGGGGGAGAGCTCAAGCACGGCCCAATCGCATTAATTGATCAGGGAACACCAGTGATTGCAATTTTACCTGCAGGCCACGAGCATGCTCTGGATGAAAAGATGTTGAGCAATATTCAAGAGGTCAAAGCGCGTGGAGCACGTGTAATTGTCATTGCCGAAGAAGGCGCACATGTAGAAGGTGCTGAACACATTATTCGTATTCCCATTGCCCCTGCGTTATTTCAGCCAGTATTAGCAACTGTGCCGCTGCAGGTATTTGCTTATGAAATGGCGGTCGTGCGTGGCAATGATGTTGATCAACCAAGAAACTTGGCTAAATCTGTAACGGTTGAATAATGGAAAAATTAGCACAAACCCGCAGACGACAAATGGACAGAGCTCTTCGCTGGTCCTTACTTCTCTTTGTTGGCTTCTTAGTAGTTACCCAACAAGTTCTGACAAATGGCCCACTAGTTGCTTACGACAAAGAGATTAACAGCCAACCTAAACCTCAATTTGAAGGCTTAGCAGGATTCATTCTTAGGCGTTTAGATGATTTAGGACTTCGCGGCTTGACCGCAACTGTGTTGTTGATTGCAGCAACATTTATTGCTTATAAGTTTAAAACTTGGCGTCCACTTAATTTAGCGATGATTTCATTGCTTTCACTTAACTTGGTAGTGGGAACATTTAAATTAGTTTTGGGTCGTACTAAACCTAGAGATGGCTTTGATCTTTTGCATGCAGGTGGCATGTCATATCCAAGTGGACATGCTTCTAATGCGGTTTTATCGTGGGGAATTTTGGCGTACTTGATTTATCGCTACGCAAAGGTAGATCGCTATCAAGGTCGTTTAGCTAGCGCAGGTGTTGTCCTCATCAGTCTTACAGTGTGTGTAGTTTCTCTGATACGCCATACCCACTGGTTTAGCGATTTATTAGGTGGCTTGTTTGTCGGTAGCGCTTTGTTGGTAGCTGTAATTGCCATTGATAGGTATGTTCCTTCGAAAAGCCAGTTGCACTAGACTTCACCAATGTTCGAGCGAGCTGAAGTACGCGTTGATTTAGAACGCATCACAGCAAATATCAAGCATTTCAAAGCGCTTTCTGGAACACCTGTAATGGCTGTCGTTAAAGCAGATGCCTACGGACATGGTTTAGTTCCCGTGGCTAAAGCAGCACTAGATGCTGGCGCATCCTCATTAGGAGTCGCCTTACTTGAAGAAGCAATCACTTTGCGCCAGGCTGGAATTACTGCGCCAATTCTTGCGTGGTTGGTGCCACCCGGATCAGATTACAAATTAGCTGTCGATAATCACATCGAGTTAGCTGCATCTTCGATTAAGGCGCTTGAAGAAATTGGAGCGGTGAAATCAGAGTTTCGCCCAAAGGTTCATTTAGAAGTAGATACCGGAATGACGCGTGGTGGGTTTCTCGACGAATGGGGAAAGATCGATGGCCATCACGTTGCTAATGTAGATGTTGCCGGAATCTTCTCGCACTTTGCGCGAGCAGATGAGCCGGAAGAAAAACAAAATCAGCTTCAGCTCAATAGATTTAAAGAAATGGTTGCAACAGTCGAATCATTTGGTTACACCAACATTGTTCGCCATCTTTCAAACTCTGCGGCAACGCTTAAGGATCAAGATTCACGTTTTGATTTAGTCAGAGTTGGAATTGCGATGTACGGACTTTCACCGGATGTTAAAACATTAGGGGATAGTGCTTCACTTGGGTTAAAGCCTGCGATGCAACTTCGGGCCAAACTTCATCTGGTAAAAACTGTGCCTGCTAATTCTCCTGTCGGCTATGGTGCAACCGCTTACACAACTGCTGAGACAAAACTGGGAGTTGTTGCAATGGGATATGCAGATGGAATTCCGCGAATTGCACAAGGTGCCGGCGTCTTTATTGATGGAAAGCGTGCACCAATAATCGGCAGAGTTTCTATGGATCAATTTGTGGTGGACCTGGGGGCCGAATCCACAGCTTCTACGGGTGATTGGGTGATTATTTTTGGCGATGGCGCTACCGGTGAGTACACGGCAGATGATTGGGGAGCTGCAAGTGGCAGTATAAATTACGAAATAGTTACACGAATTGGGCCAAGAGTGCCTAGAATCTACGCACCTCATGTCTACTAATACTTCAGCACTGAAAGTCGAACGAGTTAACGTCTCCTTCGGCGGTCTTCGGGCACTCAATGATGTCTATTTAGATATTGCAAAGAATGAAGTTGTTGGTTTGATCGGACCTAATGGTGCTGGAAAGACAACTTTGTTTAATGCACTGTGTGGCTTAGTTACTCCAGATTCAGGCGAACTCCATCTCAATGGCAAAAAACACGATTTCCCAAAACCTTTTGAGCTTGTTGATTTGGGCATCGCACGCACATTGCAAGGCGTAGGACTCTTTGGAGACTTAACAGTTTTAGAAAACGTCATGATCGGTGCGCAACATTTAGCAACGACTGGATTGATTTCAGCAGCACTCGGTCGCAACAGAAAAGATGAGAATCAAATTCGCGATAGAGCACGAGTTGCCTTAGAGCGCGTCTACGCAGGTGGCATCGCACATCGCCGCGCAGATACCTTGTCATATCCGGACACAAAGCGAGTTGCGATTGCACGTGCACTAGTAAGTGAGCCAACAATCTTGATGTTGGATGAACCTGCCGGAGGTTTGGGAAGTCAAGATATTGAATGGATGAATTCGCTGATCAAAAATCTCAGTGTCGATATGTCTGTGCTTCTCATCGAACACCACATGGATGTTGTTATGTCAGTGTGTAGCAGGCTTTATGTTCTTAACTTTGGTGAAGTAATTGCAAGCGGAGATGCTGAAAAAGTGCGTCGTGATCCAGCGGTGATGGCTGCTTATCTTGGAACAGGAAGCAACAATGTCGCTTAATGTTTCCAATTTAACTGTGCATCATGGTGCCATTTGTGCGGTCAACCAAGTTTCACTAGCAGTACCAACCGGCAAGCTTGCAGCCATAATTGGGGCCAATGGAGCTGGCAAAACCACTTTACTGCGCGCGCTTTCAGGGCTTAATCAACCAACACATGGCTCAGTTATGTGGAAGGGCGAGAAGATTGTTGGATTGAAACCTGAAGTATTAGTTCGCCGTGGTATTTCACATGTATCTGAAGGTAAATCAGTAATCCCTGAATTATCTGTAAAGGAAAATCTTGAACTCGGTGCTATTTGGCGCCGTAATGCCAAAGAATCAAAAGAATCAATCGATCATGTTGTATCAATATTTCCACGTTTAGGTGAGCGCATTCAACAGCGCGCCGACACTTTATCTGGCGGTGAACGACAGATGTTAGCAATTGGGCGAGCGATCATGTCCAAACCACAACTGCTTCTTTTGGATGAGCCATCACTTGGTCTTGCGCCACTGGTTATTGAACAGATTTTCCAAACAATTCGTGATTTAACAACCTCGATGAATTTAACGGTTTTATTAGTAGAGCAAAATGCAATGGGTGCACTACAGATTGCAGATCTTGGAATTGTTCTCAATCTTGGAAAAGTTGTTGCAATGAATCATGCGCAAGTACTCATTAACGATCCTGCCGTGCGCGCGGCATATTTGGGGTACTGATGCATAAGTTATTAGAGACGATCCTTATCGGAATCTCAACCGGATCTATTTATGCTTTGATGTCAATTGCTCTGGTCCTAGTGTGGAGATCAACGCGTGTAGTTAATTTTGCACAAGCAGGTCAGGCCGTGCTTTCGACATATATTGGCTTTGAAATAGCGAGCAGAACTGAAATTTTCTGGCTCGGCTTGGCATTTGCCATCGCTGCTGGAGCGCTACTTGGAGCTGGCGTGGATTATTTCTTCATGCGAGTTTTGTTCAAGCATGCAGTATCAGGAGCCGCAGCTGTGGTTGCTCCAGTGATTGCAACGCTGGGCTTACTGGGATTAATTAGAGGCGTTGTGGGATTAATTTGGGGCGGAGAGTTCAAATCAATTAAAGCGCCAGCATCTACCGATGGTTTCACAATTGGTGAAACAACGATTCCATTCTCTGCGCTAAATCTGTTGGTTATTGGCACGGTTTTCTCAATACTTATTGTTCTGGCCATCGTGTTTCAACGCACCAATTTGGGCTTATCGCTACGTGCCTCAGCTTATGCACCAGAGATTGCACAGTTAGCGGGTATCAAGACCGCGCGAGTGAGAACTATTGGTTGGGCGATCGCTGGTGGAGTTGGTGGAGTCGCGGGAATGTTGGTGACATCAAATAACTTCCTCTCACCTTATTCGCTAGATCTATTACTTGTCTTCGGATTTATTGCAGCGGTTATTGGCGGACTTGAAAGTATGGTTGGTTCAGTTGTTGGGGCGTTGCTCCTTGGAATCACTCTTACCTTTATTTTGAACTACGTCGGAACATCATTGGTATTTATCGGTGGATTTGTAGTACTCATCCTGGTGCTACTTGTTAAACCGGATGGAATTATGGCGAAAGGCAGGGCTCGCCGTGCGTAAAAAAGTTGCGTTCTTTATTCTCATTGGTTGGGCCTTGCTTTTGATCGGCGATCGTGTAGATGAACTTCGTGTTTATCAAGGCGCACAGATCGCGATGTATACGATTGCTTTAGCATCAATAGTTTTGCTCACTGGTTATTCTGGCCAAGTATCACTTGGCAATGGTGCGATGATGGCCGTAGGTGGTTATGCCGCTGCTCTGACCCTTAATAATTTAGGAAGCCCGGTTTGGTTTGCATTCTTGATGGCAATAGTTGCCTCAGCACTCTTTGGTGCTTTCTTAGGAACTGCGGCTGCACGATTATCCGGACCGTATCTGGCGGGAACAACTTTGGCTTTAGCTGTTGGTCTTCCAGAGATTGCCAATCAATTTGCATTTCTTGGTGGAGTTCCCGGACTTCTCTTTGATGTTGGCTTTCCTCCAGCAAGGTTTGGCGAAGATTTCTCGCAATATAAATGGTTCTTTTGGATTGCAAGCTTTATAGCTCTGCTAGCTTTATTTATTACTTCTAACATTCTTCAATCGCGCTACGGACGAACTTGGCGTGCGATCCGCAGTAGCCCTTTGGCCGCTGAGTTATCAGGAATCAATTCATCGCGGATGAAGATTCTCGCCTTTACCATCAGCTCAGCTCTTGCTGGACTAGCTGGAGCGGTAATGGCAATGACTATTAGCTTGGTAGCCCCAGGGGCCTACACGCTCACTCTCTCATTTGCCCTTGTTACTGGGGCAGTACTAGCGGGCGTTTCTAGCTTGCCAGGGGTGGTCTTCGGTGCACTGATTCTGGTTGCAATTCCTGAAATCGCAGATGTTGTGGCCAACCGGTTTGGCGGCGGAGAGAACCTCAACAACTATCTCCCTAGCCTCATTGTGAGCGTATTGCTGATCCTCTCAGTAATCTTTACACCTAATGGTCCGGGAGAGAAGCTACGCAGACACCACCACAAAAAAAGCAAATGAGCGCTTAAACTACCAGTAAGTAACTAGTAGATTACGAGAAGTTAAACCACCCTCGATGGAAGGAAAACAATGATCAGAAAGACTCGTAGAAAGGGGACCTGGCTCTCCGCCACGGTACTCGCAGTTGGTAGCTTATTTGCAACATCGCTTCCAGCTTACGCAGAGACGGGAGTTACTAGCAAAGAGATTAAGCTCGGTATCACTCTTCCTCTTACTGGAGCCGCATCGCCAGGTTATAACAAGATCGGCAATGCAATGAACGCCTACTTCAAGTATGTTAATGACAATGGCGGAGTCTACGGCCGAAAAGTTACCCTCATCCAAAAAAATGATGAGTACTCCCCACAGTTGTCGATTGCTAAGACAAACGAATTAGTTTTAAAGGATAAAGTTTTTGCATTGGTTGGCCCACTTGGAACTGCAAATTACACATCAGTTCACAAGTCTGTAGGCATTGCTAAGCGCGGAATCCCAAGTCTTTTCCTCAACACTGGATTTAGCGGATTTGCCAGCAAGAAGACCTATCCAACCTCTTTCATGGTTCTTCCTTCTTACGCAATGGAAGCAAAGATCATCGCACAGTTCCTCAAAGAGAATCATGCTGGAAAGAAACTCGGCATTGTTTACCAGAACGATGAGTTCGGTATTGATGGAATGGGTGCATTTAAGGCAGCTGGTACTAAGTTTGATGTATCTGTTGCTTACACATCAGGTACTCAGAGCGCTGCTACTGCACAGACCTGGGTCTCCCAGCTTGCAGCAGGCGGAGCCCAGGTTGTTGTTTTCTTTGGCGTAACTTCTGCAACAGCTCCGCTTCTTGCAGTAGCTGCAGGAGCTAAGTACGCACCACAGTGGATCCTTGGATCAGTTGGCGCGGACCCATTAACACTTCGCGCACTTGGTGTTCCATTAGCAGTTCTCAATGGCGCGCAAACTCCAGCTGGTAACCCATCACCAAATGACACTAGCGATGAGTACGTCAAGCAGTTCCAAGAGGTAAATGCCAAGTACAACACTGGTACTGCCTTTGATGACTATGTTCTGCAAGGTATGAACATTGCTCTCATGACTGTTCAAGGTCTACGAGCTGCAGGATCAAACCCAACCCGTAAGAAAT
>DAIMZE010000018.1:0-11521 GCA_036734125.1 Candidatus Planktophila sp. | reverse complement strand
TAGAGCAACCGCCTCCTAAGCGGTAGGTCGCAGGTTCAACTCCCGCCGGGGACACACTCAACTTGTTTACAGTTAAAGCGAAATATGACTAAGAAAAAACAACTGTTCTTTTACCGACAATGAAAATCTTGTCATCGGCGTATAACTTCACGGCTTTTGCCAAAACACGACGTTCGATATCGCGCCCTATTGCAATTAACTCTTCAGGTGTGGCGTTATGAGTTACGTGTGCAACATCTTGTTCAATGATTGGACCTTCATCTAAATCACTTGTTACAAAGTGTGCAGATGCACCAATGATTTTTACGCCGCGCTCATGTGCTTGGTGATATGGCTTAGCTCCTTTAAATCCAGGCAAAAAGGAGTGATGAATGTTGATGATTTTTCCTGGCATTGTGTTACAGAAATTCGCAGAAAGAATCTGCATGTAACGGGCCAAAACTACAAAATCAATCTTAAGCGCTTGGATCTGTTTCAGAATCTCTGCCTCTTGTGATGCCTTTGTATCTGCGGTCACGGGCAAGAATAAGAATTTAACTCCGTGAGATTCAACTAAAGAACGTAGTTCTTCTCGATTAGAGATAACCAAAGGAATTTCAATGTTGAGCTCACCAAGTTCCTCAAAGTACAACAGGTCACGCAAGCAGTGACTTTCTGTTGTAACCATCACCAAAGCACGAGGCTTTTGTGCAGTTTGTCGAATGTGTAAAGAAGGATTGAATTTTGAAAGT
Organism: Candidatus Planktophila sp.; assembly: GCA_036734125.1. Classification (GTDB taxonomy): domain Bacteria; phylum Actinomycetota; class Actinomycetes; order Nanopelagicales; family Nanopelagicaceae; genus Planktophila. The sequence goes on along the minus strand of DAIMZE010000018.1, from coordinate 10,790 downwards.
CCTTCATTCAAACTCTTGTGAGCGCCATCGATTCCTTGTGAAGTTTCAAAGCGAGTACGCATAACAAACTGATTAGTTGTTGGATCAGTGAACTGTTGGTTCTCGATAATGTTTCCACCACAGTTAAGAACAGCAGTGGTCATCGCGTGAACGATGCCTGGCTGATCTTCACATTGCAGGGAAGCGATTAAATCCATGGCTCAAGGGTACGCGAGATTAGTGGCGCAAGGTAAATCGCTGCATCCACTTAGGTGCCCACCAGTTGTTTTCACCAAATAGACGCATCAAAGCCGGAACCAAAAGGCCACGAACAATGGTTGCATCCAGCAAAACTGCTAGAGCAACACCAAAGCCCATAGTCTTAATTGATGTAACACCACTGGTAACGAATGCACCGAACACCACTGCCAACAAGACAGCTGCTGCAGTAATAATTCGTGCAGATCTTTGCAGACCTGTTGCAACTGATTCAATATTTGATTTACCCGCAAGGTGTTCTTCACGGATACGTGAAAGCAAGAAGAGTTCGTAGTCCATCGAAAGACCAAATACGACGACAGCAATCAGGATGACAATTGAAGTATCCAGAGTTCCAGTTACCGTGAATGAACCCACCAGCCATTGCATATTTCCATCAACAAATATCCATGTGAGCGCTCCCATAGTTGCACCCAGTGAAAGGAAATTAAGAATCACAGCCTTGATGGGAAGAATGATTGATCCTGTAAAGACAAAGATAAGGATCAGAACGCTCAGCACAATCCAACCAAGAGCCCATGGCAACGTGCGCGAAATACCGTTTTGTGAATCGGTGTAATCAGCAGCAACACCACCAACCAAAGTGCCAGCAGGTGAATCAATACTTCGAACATTTTGAATTAATTCTTGAGATTCAGGAGTTCGAGGCAACATCGCTTGGTATGCAACAACACGAACATCTTTTCCGATAACTGCCGGTGGAACCACTGCAACGATTCCTGTCGTCTGAGCAAGCTTTTGGGAGTAGGCATTAATCTCATCCAATTTATCTGCGCCATCAATAACGATGATTTCAATTGGATTACCAGTTTGTCCTGGAAAACGCTCTGCCTGCAGCGCAGTTGCAAAAGCCGCCTTGTTATCTGCTGGCAACATACGAGAATCACCTTGAGAAAACTTAATGTTTGTAATTGGCGCTGCCATGATTCCAAGAATTACTAATGACAGTACGACTGCGCTCACTGGACGCTTCATAACCAGACGTGCAGTTTGTGCCCAACGTCCGTCTTCCTTCGGCGTAATTGCAGACTTACGAACAACACCTTTATCGATACGTTCACCAAGAATTGCAAGAATCGGAGGCAATCCGAACAATGCGCCAATTACTGCAAGTGCAACAACGGATACACCGGCATATCCAAATGACTGCAAGAAAGGCAGTGGAAAGAATGTCAGCGATAACAAAGTTACTAACACGGTCATTCCTGAGTAAAAAACGGTTTTTCCTGCAGTAGCCATAGTCGTGACTATGGAATCTTCAACGTTTTTACCTCGGTGTAGCTCTTCGCGGAATCGGTTAACCATCAATAGTGCGTAATCAATACCTAAACCAAGACCCATACCTGTTGTCAGGTTCAGCGCGTAAATACTTACTGTTGTGAACAATGTAAAGAGATAAAGAATGAAGAAAGCACCCAAAATCGCGGCAACACCCACAATCAATGGCATAGCCGAAGCAGCCAAAGCTCCAAAAACAAGGACCAGCAAAATGAAGGTCATTGGAATCGAAATGAGCTCAGCAATCTTTAGATCATCTGAAATCTTTTTAGTAATCGCATGGCCAACAACACCGACACCTCCGGCATAGAGAGTTAAACCTTCATATTCTCCATCGTATTTTTCTTGCATAACTTTGCCGAGCTTTTGGCTTTCTGGAGTAAATGCCTCACCATCACCATAAACAAGTATGTAAGCAGCCTTGCCATCAGCAGATTTCAATGTAGCTTCGCCACCACTAGTCCAATAGGAAAGAGTTTTTGTAACTCCTGCTTCTTGTGCAATCTTCTTCTCTAGCGCAACTCCTTTTTGTGCAACTGCAGGATCAGTGACATCGGTTGCACCTGAATCAACGATAATGACAACTGCAGGGTCAGATAGTTTTAACTCTTCAGTTAGATACTCATAAACCTTGTAAGAGTCACTGTTTGGATCGCTATATCCACCTGAATCAAGACGACTAAATGCCAATGAGCCAAATCCGCCAGCGACCAGAATTCCAACAATAAATAGAATCACTGCGCTCTTTCTGCGCTTAAAGATCACATGGCCAAGCTTTTCAAACATTTATATCTCTTTTCCTTGTAGTTAAAAGATTTCAATCGGTAGTAGAATTAAAGTTATGAGCGACTTATTTCCGAAGGTAACTTCCGATGAAATTGATCTGGATGCTGCCTCCGAACAAGCTAAGCGCGAAGAAGAGTTGAAGTCAGATCGTCCACCACATCACGAGGGTTAGTCAGCCTTAGGCGTCGGAGCTGGTGTGCTCTTAGCCGAATCTGAATTAGTTGAAAGACTCTTTGCTGAATCTGTTTTATAAAACCCCGAACCCTTAAAGACGACTCCAACTGCCGTGTACACCTTACGGATTTCACCTTTGCATTCAGGGCAAATAGTCAGTGAGTCATCTGAGAAGGATTGAATAGCTTCAAATTGGTGCTCGCACGCGGTACATGCATATTGATATGTAGGCACCATGTCTCCAGTTCTGGCTCAATATCCCGATTGGACTATGTACTTAGTCTAAAGAAGTGGGAAGATTGGCGCGAATTGAGGCACTTTCCTGGGGCCTCTCGGAAGGCAAATGTGAGGAAGTTCGCAGCCCGTAGTGCGCTAGTGCTTCTATTTACTTTATTGGGAACAACTGCGACTTTCGCAAACACCCTAGTAAGTACTTCGCCAATTAGCGGATCAACATTGTCTGTTTCTCCAACCAGTGTCACCGTCACAGGACAGTTACCACTTTTGGCCGAAGCAAATGAAATATCAGTCACAGATCCCAATGGCGTTCGAGTCGATGATGGAACCATCATGGTTAACGACGTCAGCGCAACAGTTGGATTAAGGCCGTTAACAGAATCAGGTTTCTACACAGTCTCATATCTTTTGTATGCAGAAGCCGATGCACCACTTGAAGGTAGCTACCGATTTAAGTATCAAGCGCCGAGCACTATTGCTCCAGAAAACCCAACTCCAGAACCAACAGAGTCACAAGCACCAGCCAGTAGCAGTTGGGGAACAAATGTGTTTGTCATTCTCCTTCTTCTTATGTCTGTAGCAGTAACAGTTGGGTTATCGCTGTACGCCCGCAAATTATTTAAAAACCGATGAATTTCCTAACAACCGTTTTTAAGTTTCTCAATTTAATTGGTGGTTTTGCAACGGTTGGTGCCTTGCTGTCTATGGCATTTCTTGTCATCAACAAAGATGGTTTCTTAACAACTTCTGGCGAAAAAGTTCGCGGATTTCTAAAAATCACTTCAATCGTCTGGGTTGTCGGAGCTTTTGGAACAATTCTCTTTACTTTGGCACAGATTTTGGGAACAACCTTTTCCGATGCTTTTGATCTCACTGTTATCAGATCTTTCATAACTCAGATATCACTCGGAAAGTATTTAGCTTTCCAAGCGCTCATGGCGACAGTGGTTCTTATCTTTTCTTTTGCGACTAAGAAGATTGAAGCACTCATCATTTTGTTGGCCTTATCTATAGCTGGCCTAGTTGCACCTGTGTTTGAAAGCCATGCCGCATCAAGTGGCTCACACTCACTTGTTATTGGTTCACTCGTAATTCACGTCATCGCTCTGTCTTTGTGGGTTGGCGGAGTCATAGCTTTAGGAACTCTTTCTGCAGTTGATCGTCCTGTGGCTGTGCCTCGTTTCAGCCAATTGGCTTTGTGGTCAGCGATTGCAGTTGTAATAAGTGGCGGGGTTAACGCTTGGGCACGATTAAATTTTGTCGATGCCTGGAACTCTTCTTATGCCTTTATTGTCCTTGGCAAGATTGTTGCCACAATAATTTTGGTGTTGATTGGATATCTTCATCGAAAAACTCTTTCTAACAAAGATTCAATCAACTGGGCTGGCTTTGCAAAGTTAATAACTGTTGAAGCAATGATCATGGTTGTTACAGTGTTGATGGGAACTTGGCTATCTACTAGTGCATCCCCTGATCGACCAGGAGTCCAAGAGTTCAACCCTGCGCTTTCAATTGTTGGAATCCCGACTCCGCCTGCGCCAACCTTGTCGCGCGTTCTATTTAGTTACGAGCCAAACGCCTTAATGATTGGTGTTTTGACTTTAATGGTCGCGTTGTACATCAAGGGTGTTGTTGTTCTGACTAAACGCGGGGACAAATGGCCTGTCGGACGCACGATTGCATTTGCGCTAGGTATTTCGGCAACTGATTTTGCAACAAGCGGCGGCTTAGGTTTGTATGCACAGTTCTCTTTTTCTTATCACATGATGGCGCATATGGTTTTGGGAATGATTGCGCCAATTGGTTTGGTACTAGGTGCACCGATGACATTAGCGCTTCGGACTTTGCCACAAGGTAGAAATAGTGATGAACGAGGAATCCGAGGATCGTTACTTGCTGCGCTGCATTCCAAAATTGGAGTTATCTACACAAATCCAATTGTTGCGTTAGCTATTTTTGACGGCTCACTATTTGCTTTGTACTTCACTGATTTGTTTGCCGTTCTTATGCAAAGCCATGTTGGCCACTTGTTTATGAGCCTTCATTTCTTGGCTGCTGGTTTCTTGTTTTTCTTCATCATCATTGGGGTCGATCCAAATCCACGACGAGTTCATCATTTAGTTCAAATCGTCATTCTCTTTGCAGCAATGAGCATTCATGCATTCTTCTCAGTAGCTCTTATGTCCACGACAACCTTGATCGATAAAGGTTTCTACGCTTCACTGCAAACCCCATGGCTTGGGGATGCACTTGCCGACCAAAAACTGGGCGGTTCCATTGGTTGGGCTATGGGAGAGATTCCAATCCTTATCGCATTGGTCGCGACATTTATCAACTGGATGCGAGATGATTCGCGCGAGGCTAAGAGAATTGATCGCAATACCGCTCGCCAAGCGGCTATGGGTCAGCCTGATGATTTAGCAAACTACAATCAGTATTTACAAGAACTAGCACAGCGCGATAGGAAAGAGCCCTAATGGATAACGTATTTGATTTACCTGCAGAGTATAAAGAACTGCGTACTAGCGTTCGCGCGCTTGCTGAAAAAGAGATTGCACCATTTGCACAAGCTGTCGATGAAGAACATCGCTTTCCTAGTGAAGCAAAGGCAGCACTTGTAAAAAATGGTTTGTATGCAGCACATGTGCCAACTGAATTTGGTGGCGATGGTGCAGACGCGCTCGCTGCTGTAATCATTATCGAAGAAGTCGCTCGTGTGTGCGGATCTTCATCACTCATCCCAGCGGTCAACAAGCTTGGTTCAGTACCTTTGCTGCTTGGTGGCAATGATGAGCAAAAGAAGCGTTGGCTTCCACGTTTAGCTAAAGGTGAAGGATTCTCATACTGCTTATCTGAATCAGAAGCTGGATCTGACGCTGCAGCGCTTCGTACAAAAGTAGAACGTTCTGGTGATGGTTGGGTTCTTAATGGAAGCAAGAAGTGGATCACCAATGCAGGTGAATCCGAATTTTATTCGGTAATCGCTCAAGGCGACCCAACCCTTAGAACAAAGGGTATGACCGCCTTCGTTGTTGAAAAATCAGATCCAGGTGTTTCTTTTGGCGCACCTGAAAAGAAAATGGGTATGCGCGGATCTCCTACTCGCGAAGTGTATTTTGACAATGTTCAACTCAGCGATGACCGTCGCATCAGTGAAGTTGGTCAAGGCTTTGCTTTAGCTATGGCAACTTTGGATCACACACGAATTACTATCGCTGCACAAGCAATCGGTTTAGCGCAAGGTGCATTTGATGTTGCAACAAAGTATGCACATGAGCGCCACCAATTTGGCAAGCCAATCTTTGATTTCCAGGCGATCCAATTCATGCTTGCAGATATGGCCATGAATATTGAAGCAGCACGTCTTCTTACTTATGCCGCGGCAGTAAAAAGTGAGAATAACGAAAAGGATTTAACTTTCTTCTCGGCAGCAAGCAAGTGTTTAGCAAGTGATATGGCGATGAAAGTAACGCAAGATGCAATTCAAGTTCTTGGTGGATATGGATATGTCAGCGATTACCCAGTTGAGCGCATGATGCGTGATTCCAAGCTAACCCAGATTTATGAAGGCACCAATCAAATTCAACGAATCGTGATGGCGCGCAATCTTCCTAACAGCTAATTGTTAGCGGTTAAAGCGAACAACAATTGATGGTGTAGCTGCAGCATCAAGAGGCACATCATGAGTTTCATGTGGCAAGACTTCACTTGATAATTCTCCTGCGTACACCAAACCGATTTTCCAAGCATTCATATGTGCAAGTGCGCGATCGTAGTAGCCGCCACCTTGGCCCAATCTAAAACCTGATTGATCAATTCTTAAGGCCGGAACAACTACTGCTTGAATCTGCGTTAGATCAGTCAGCGCTGGGCCAACAGGCTCTGAAATCTTTTTCTTGGTAATTAAGTTGGCAGGATCTCCATCCCATCGCACCCATTCCAATTGATCACCATTTATTCGAGGCAGAAGTACGACCTTGCCACTTCTCAGGAAAGCTTCATTAATTTCGACAGTGCTTGGCTCGTATTCGTAAGAGATATAAGAAGCAATTGTCGTAGCTGACTCAATTTCGGGTGCCTTTAAAATGACATTAAAGTTAGAGGAAATGAACTTCTGAGAACGTTCTCGGCGGGCACGATCCCGCAGTATGGCTTTTTGATCTGTCATTTAAATCTCCCGTGAAATCCCAAAGATCAAACTGTTCAACAAGTAGGGTTCGATTATGTCAGAACACACTCGGGTAGATGAGTTTCTCACCTCCCTTCTAGCTATCTGCAAACCGCTTGAATCCTTTGAGATGCCTTTGCTCGATGCGCATGGCGCAACCCTTGCGGCAGATATTTATGCCGGAGACCGATTAGTTCTGCGTGAAGGTACGCGTATCCGCTCCACACAGATTGGCTTAGCTGCATCAATCGGCCGCGATCATTTACCAACCCGGCCACACCCACGTGTAGTTGTTCTATCTGCCGGACCAGATTTAGTTGAACCTGGGCAGGCGTTAAAAAATGCTAGCGATGAGTACGAGACAAATTCTTGGTTGCTAACAACTGCGGTCCGTGAAGTCGGCGCAGTTGCATACCGTGTTCACTCAATTCCGGATAACGAAGAGCAACTGCAAAAAACTATTGAGGATCAATTAGTTCGCGCAGACCTAATCATAATTAGCGGTGAACGCCATGATGATTCATTTGATTTGATCACACGTACCTTGTCGGGAATGGGTGAAATTACAACTGTTGATTTGGCGATTGAAGCCAGCGGCCGTCACAACTATGGAACAGTCGGACCTGATAAAACTCCAGTAGTAACTCTTCCAGGTGATCCAATCGCTGCGTACATCTCTTTTGAACTTTTCGTACGCCCAATGATTCGCACCATGCTTGGTGCAGCAACTATCCACCGACCATCAGTTAAAGCCGCCCTTGAAAAGCCAATAGTCTCTAATGAAGGTGTCCGCTCTTACATCCGCGCAATTTTGGCCGAGGATGGCAAGTCAGTTGTTCCTCTAGAAAATCAGGATGAACAAGCCACACTTTCCGATGCGAATGCTTTTATTGCAGTTTCTGAAAGTGATACTTCGCTAAAAACCGGTGACCAAGTAACCGTAGTAGTTCTAGAGCGTCGCTACATTTAATTTCATGAATAGCTCTTGGCCGATTTCGATTCAGGCTGGTGATATCTCGCTTCGCCCTCTGCGTTTTAGGGATCGAACGCAATGGAATCAAGTTCGGGTTGAAAATCGAGATTGGCTTTCACAATGGGAAGCCACAATTCCGCATACTGGTGATGACAGTTACAAAGAATTGCCCTCTTTTTTTGAGATGGTGAAGATCCTCAACCACGAAGCACGACATGGCCGTTCTTTTTCATTTGCGATCTGGCATCAAAAACAGCTCATCGGCCAAATCACTTTAGGCGGAGTTATGTATGGCGCGATGCGCGGCGGTCACATTGGGTATTGGATCGATCGAAACTTTGCCAACCGTGGCTACACCACCCAAGCGGTCGAAGCCCTTACCCAATACGGCTTTAATGAGCTAAGGCTGCATCGCATTGAGATTAATTTGCGTCCAGAAAATGCTGCTTCTCGAAGAGTCGCTGAAAAAGCGGGATATGTTTTTGAAGGCGAACGCCCTCGATATCTGCATATCGATGGACATTGGCGGGACCACATCACTTTTGTTAAGGAAAATTCTGCAATCAAGTAGCGCTTAAATCCCAGAAAAACATCACCCCTTCCTTTAGATTTACCCATCATGACTTCAGGACTTATCTACATTGCGATTATTGGAATGTGGGTCGCATACTTTGCGCCCCGCTGGATCCATGACCGCAATGAGTTCTCCGGAAAATCAGTTGAACGTTTTAAAGGCGCACTTCGAGTGGTTGCTAACCAAACACCAAATGCAACAACAAGCGGCGGTGCAATCCACATCGATCTAGATCAAGAAGCCAAAGATCGCCAAACTTTACTTCGTCGAAGAATTACATTTTTATTAATTGCATTCACATTGATTACGACACTTATAGGTGGAGCTATGAATACAATGCCATTTATTTATGCACTTGTTCCAGCATCTGGTTTGCTTATTTACATCGCAAGTGTTCGACGACATGTAATCGGTGAACAATTGCAAAAGCGTCGCGTACAACAGCTCAATCGACAAAATTCTGGTGTCTCAAATACAAATCTTGCAGAAGTTGTTCAACCTAAGCCAAGTACTGAACATTGGATCCCGTTGTCAGAACGCGAACTAAAAGGTGTAGTTATTTTGCCTCAAGGAACTGCTGCAGTTCGTAATGCGTGGGAACCGACAGAAGTTCCGGTGCCAACATATGTAAATGCTCCAAAGGCTGTTGTACCAAAGCGCGTTATCGATCTGACGACTCCAGGACAATGGAGCGAAGAGCAGGAACGTCTTGAGCGCGAAGCACTTGCAGCAGCATCGCCTTCACGTGATGAAATCTTTGACCAGCAGCTAGCCGATGAAGCGGTTGAGCGACTCAATCAAGCTCGGGCATCTAACGAATAATTAGATCCACGAGTCAAACCACATACGCATTTTCCATTGGTCATATGTGATGGTTTGACCGGTATACAAAGGTAAGAAGTAGATAAAGCAAAGTAGTACCAGTGCGAACAAGCCGCCGACAATAGTTTGGGAAACAACAGGCTTCAGGCCACTATTTAGCAATAACTTCGCGCAGTAAACGATTGCCAGAACCATAAATGGCGCAATGATTATCGCGTAAAAAGAGAACATTGTGCGCTGCTGCATTGCAAACCATGGCAGGTATCCGGCCACGATTGCTAGAGACACAATCTGTGCAGCTGAATCCGTTGTGCGATTGATGAGTGACTTAATCCAATAACCAATAACGACTGCAATTGCGATTGTTCCAATCCACCATAACAAAGGAGTTCCAAGAGCTAGAACTTCTCGAGCACAGTTTTTTGTTCCACAATCTGTAGGCGAATCATAAAAGAAGGATGTTGGCCGACCCATGACAAGCCAACTCCATGGGTTTGCTTGGTAAGGATGGTTTTCAGTTAAGCCGGTATGAAAGTTAAGCATCTCAGAGTGGTAGTTCAACCAAGCAATTAATGGATTAGCAGAAGATTGTCTATCCCAACCGCGATCAGATAAAAACCAACCTGCCCACGTCACCATGTACACACCGATTGGAAGCAAACCATACTGTGCAAACTTTTTTGCAATCAGTTTGAATGAATCACGAATATCCATGTTGACTAAAATTCGATACAGCGACACTAACGCAATTGCCACAATGAAATAGATCGCGCTCCATTTACAACCAAGCGCTAAACCAAATGCAAGACCAGCCCACCAATGTCGCCCTCTGTGCCACAGCAATATTGCAATTAGCACAAAGAAAGTTAAGAACAGATCCAGCAAGGCTGTACGTGAGTGCACTAAGAGCAATCCATCCATTGCCATTAATGCCGCACCAAGACCAGTTAGCAACGGCGAGTAAAAGAGAACATGAACTAAACGAGCAAAAACTAAAATAAGTAGCGTTCCAATAAGCGCAGTTGCAAAGCGCCAACCAAACTCGTTGTCTCCAAAGATGGCTATTCCGCCACCAATCAGCCACTTTCCAACAGGGGGATGAACAATGAATTCGGGGCTACTGCCACTTACTTCTACGCCGTATTTCAATAGATCGCGTGCGCCGTCGACGTAATACACCTCATCGAAGATGTACCCCTTTGTAGATCCGAGATTTATAAGGCGCAACACAAATGAGGCTATTGCGATCAGTATCGGAGCGATTGCTGCGGCCATGGGACAAGAGTAAGCGCGTTTACTCAGAATTACTGAGAGGATTACGCCATGACGCTCATCTTGGCTGCAACTCCTTTGGGTAATCCCGGGGATGCAAGCACCCGTCTTAAGAGCGCAATCGAAAACGCATCGATAATTGCCGCCGAAGATTCACGCCGCTTTCATCGCTTATGTGCAGATATCGAAGTTACCTTTACCGCTCGCGTCCTATCTTTCTTTGAAGGTAATGAAGAGGAACGTAGCCG
>DAIMZE010000017.1:0-12433 GCA_036734125.1 Candidatus Planktophila sp. | reverse complement strand
TTTGGTGTGATTCTTGGATTAGCAGACACATATGGAAAACGTGAGCGCACTTTGGATCAACTCAGCAATAGAGACGGACTTCTATACGGAGCAGCCCAGGCTTTAGCGCTGATGCCAGGTGTATCTCGTTCGGGTGCAACGATCGCTATGGGTCGCTTCCTTGGTTACAAGCGCGAAGCGGCACTTCGATACTCATTCTTATTGGCGTTACCTGCAGTCTTCGGAAGTGGTTTCTACCAACTACAGGGTGCGCTTTCATCAACCGATGAATCCAATGTATTTTCATTGGCCGAGACCGCAGCCGCTACCGTAATTGCTTTTGTGGTTGGCTACTTGGTGATCGCTTGGTTACTGAAGTTTGTTTCAACTAGAAGTTTCATGCCATTTATCATCTACAGAATTGCTTTAGGTACGTTGCTTCTAATCCTTTTGGGAACTGGTGTTATTTCAGCATGAGCAAAGCTTTAGTTGACAAGCATTTGAAAACCTTCGAAATCGGTCAGCGTCAGATTCTTAATGACTTGCGTGAAATGATTGCCGCAGAGCTTCCGACCGCTACCGAAGTCATTAAATACGGAATCCCCACCTTCATGATTGAAGGAGTGGCAATTATTGGTTTTGATGGCTTCAAAAAGCACAACAGTGTCTTTCCTTATAGTGGATCAACAAATTTGATGCTTGCCAAGGAATTAGCTGGCTATGAGCAAACGAAAGGCTCAATCCACTTTGCTGTAGATAAGAGATTTCCTAAGCCGCTGTTAAAGAAGATTATCAAGGCGCGCATTATCCAAATAAATGGAAACTATCCAAAGCGAAGCGGTGAATACCTAGAGTTTTACGGAAATGGTGTTTTGAAGGCCATTGGAAAAATGAAGGCCGACAAGCTTCACGGTGATTGGAAATGGTTTCGCAAAGATGGAGTAATCATGCGCTCAGGATCATTTAAGAATGGCAAGCAAATTGGTGTCTGGATCACATACGATCAAAAAGGTAAGCCATACAAGAAAACTAACTTCGGTTCCTGAGCACTGGTCTTTTCAATTGGCGTGAGATTTATCGATTCAATAGCATTGGCTCGTGTTCGCACTTCATACATTCCCACTGACTAAACCTTTGGCGGACAAGTTTCGCGAAAATGTTTCAGGTTCTCGTGATGGTCGCCCAGATTGGGTAAAGACAATTGGGGAAGGAAGCGGCGAAGGACTTTTTGGACCAAGCAGTGCGGTGTGGCAAGTCCATGGAACTATCGCAACACTTGTTGGTGGAGTTCGAGCCTTGCTCTTGCAGGCAGCACACCCCGCACCACTTTCGGGAGTTGCCGAACATTCACGGTATGAATCAGATCCTCTGGGACGTCTTGTGGGTACAACTAGATGGTTAACGGTCACAACATTTGCAGCTGAAGAGGTAATCAATCGCGAAGCTGCCCGAGTAAATGCAATGCATGATCATGTGAAAGGAAATTTCACTGATAAATATGGTGAGTCTCAAAGTTATAAAGCTAAAGATCCCCGATTCTTGCTGTGGGTGCATTGCGCGTTCACCGATTCATTCTTAAAGGCTCATCTAGCACTTGGGTATCCGATAGATAAAGGCGCAGATGCTTATGTTGCCGAATGGAGTAAGAGTGCGATTCCACTTGGTTTAACTGATGCACCGATGTCAGTTGCAGAACTAGAGGCAACTTTGGATGATTTCAGAGCTAATGACTTAATGCATGCGCAGCGAACAGATGATGTTGTTCGATTTATTTTGAATCCACCATTCGGGGGAGCAGGTAAATTCTTTTACAAAGTTATTGCTAATGCGGCAATTGCCACGCTAGATCAACGCGAGTTAGATCTGTTGGGATTGACTCGACGCTCAAAAGTCTGGCTTCGAATTTCACGAATAAGTCTTGATATCTTTCTTGCGATCCTAGGCCCAGAGCCCCCAGCTATGCAGGTTGCACGTGAGCGAATTGCAAGTGGCACAATTAACCCATGAGCAGCCAAGTCGTAGTTGAACTCTTAGAGGCTAATGAGTGGCAGCGCTTACGTTCAATTCGATTGGAGGCACTCACTGAAAGTGAGCACGCTTTTGGTGGAACTCTTGAGGCCGAGAGCGTTGAAGATGAAAATTCTTGGCGGAACAAGTTTGAAAAATTGGACTTTCTCATTGCATCGGTAGATGGGGTAGATGCTGCTTTGTTATCGGTAGAAGTTCTAGATGGTGATTTTGGAGCAACGTGCTGGATCGGTGGATGCTGGAGTGATCCACGGTTTCGTGGAAAAGGTTTAATGCGTGCAATGTTTAACTTCATTGATCAGCAGGATAAAGATTGGAAGATTCAAGGCTTAGGTGTTTGGACCGACAACTACAACGCGATTGCCGCTTATGAAAAACTAGGATTTGTAAAAATGGGCGAGGACACAGAAAGTACCCGCAAACCCGGACTGTTTTACCAGCGGATGATTCGAAAGAGTTTGGTTTAAGCGTTTTCTAACTTATAGCCAAGCCCGCGAATTGTTTGAATCAACACTGGATTCGCGGGATCAGCTTCAATCTTTGCGCGCAACCGCTTGATGTGAACATCAAGAGTTTTTGTATCACCGTAGTAATCTCCGCCCCACACACGATCAATAAGTTGTGAACGGGTTAGCACGCGACCAGCATTTCGCATCAGGAACTCGAGTAATTCAAACTCCTTCAAAGGCAACGCAACTACTTCACCATTAATGGTTACTTGATGCTTCCCGGTATCTAGTTTGATGCCGGCAACAACATGGATTCCGCTTTCACCATCGAGTGAATCATCTAGGTTGCCGCGACGCAGCACCGCCTTGATTCTGGCAATCAACTCTCGAGATGAGTAAGGCTTAGTCACGTAATCATCTGCACCAAGTTCAAGACCAACAACCTTGTCTATTTCAGCATCTTTAGCGGTCAACATGATGATCGGAACTTGAGAAGTCGTTCTGATAATTCTGCACACTTCGATGCCCGATATAACCGGAATCATTAAATCTAAAAGGATTAAATCAGCGCCTTCTTTGGCGAACTTATCAACGGCTTGCTGACCATCTTCGGCCACCGATACTTCAAAACCTTCTTTTCCTAGCAGGAACTCCAAAGCTTCAGAGAAAGATGCCTCATCTTCAACAATCAGAATCTTTGTCATTGAGCGCTCTCTTCATTAGCCGAATAAATAGGAAGTCTTAACGAGAAGGTACTACCAACACTTTCTGAGCTCCAGACCTTTACCTCGCCGCCATGCTTTAGTGCGACATGCTTAACAATAGAGAGCCCAAGGCCAGTGCCACCTGTAAGTCTGGAACGTGCAGGATCTACTCTGTAGAACCGCTCGAAAATACGATCAAGATCTGCATCTGGAATCCCGATCCCTTGGTCAGTAACCGAGATATCTACAATTCCATCTTCAACTTTTGAGGTAACCGTGACCTTAGTTCCTTCAGGAGAATAATTAATTGCGTTCTCAATTAAATTTTGAATTGCCATTATCAGTTGCTCGCGGTCACCAAGAATCAACCCATCAACATCGCCTGAGTTAGAGACAACGATCTGTCGACTATCTGCAGTCACTTGGGTTTGATCGATAGCTTCCCTAATCAGATCCTGAACATGTAATTCGCTTGGAACTGATAATGGATCTGAATCTTGAAGTCTTGAAAGGTTAATGATTTCTTGAACTAGATCCGTTAAGCGCTTGGATTCCGTTTGCATGCGGTTTGCGAATTTTTCCACCGCTTCCGGATCATTCTTGGCACCAAGGACTGCTTCACTTAAAAGCGATAATGCACCGATTGGAGTTTTCAACTCATGAGAAATATTGGCAACAAAGTCACGTCGTACTTCATGCACACGTTGAGCTTCACTTTCATCACTTAACAACACAAGAACTAAATCATCTTCAGTCAGTGGAATGACATTGACAGTTAACTCATGTCGGCCCTCGCCAATTGGGCCACGTGGAATTTCAATCTGCCCCATTTGGCGTGAATGCTTGCGACGAACAACGCGAACAGTTGCCAATAGTTCTGCGCTTTGAACCTTGCCATCTTTGAGAAGACCAATTTGCTCGATGCCAGGTGTTACAAAAATAGGGACCTCGCCGTGGGCCAGAACTATGGCTTCTCCGTCGATTTGGGAGAGGGTATCGATGAGCATCGCAGGCAGCAGACGCTGGTCTTGCGCCTCGACATCCTTGCGAAGGAACTTCACGCTCCTAACTCTATAGCCTGCCTGGCCCAGTTAACCCTGCGTTCACTTTCACGACAGAGTCCATTCATGCATGCGCCATAGGTTCGGGCCATGGCTCTTATTAGATCAGTATTTCAAGATGAACTCGATGGCGTTTCTCAGTCCCTCGTGGACCTCACCGACATGGTGGCGGTTTCAATTTACAAGGCAACGGAATCAATTCTCAATTGCGATCTGAAACTTGCTGAAGAAGTTATCGCATCCGATGACACTATTGATGAGTTCCAACATGCATTAGATGCACGAATCATCGACATCATCGCCCGTCAGCAACCAGTTGCATCCGATTTGCGTGCACTTGTTACCGCGCTTCGAATGAGCGCTGATCTTGAGCGCATGGGCGACATGTCCCACCACGTTGCAAAAATTACTCGCCTTCGTCATCCAGATGCTGCGATTCCAACAGAGCTCATTGCAAACTTCAAGCAAATGGGTGAGGCAGCAGAAAAAATCGCACGTAAGACCGGATCAGTTATTGCATCTCGCGATACAGAGGTTGCGCTTCAAGTTGAAAAAGATGATGATGAAATGGACAAGCTTCACCGCTTGCTTATCGGAACTCTTGTTGATCCAAACTGGAAGCACGGAGTCGAGAGCGCAATTGATTTAACGCTTCTTGGCCGTTATTACGAGCGGTTTGCCGATCACGCAGTGTCTGTTTCGCGACGTGTCTATTACTTGGTAACAGGAAAGTTTGCGTAAGTAAATTGACCACAATTGCTCCACCGTCACCACGAGAAATCACCACTGAACCGAGAACTTCGGACAAGGTTTTTCGCGGACTAGTTACCGCAGGCGGTTTATCTTCACTTTTGATTTTGGGTCTGATCGCCGTTTTCTTGGGGTATCGAGGCTTTGAGGTACTAGTACAAGAAGGTTTTGGATTTATCACTAACTCTGATTGGTCTGTAACCGTTGATGAGAATGCAAATGTTGTAGACAGCAGTTTTGGCTTGGCTGCAATGCTGGTCGGAACAATTCTCTGCGCTTTTGTTGCTGTGGTGATTGCGCTTCCGATCTCTGTATTTTCTGCACTATTTTTGAACTTTTATGCACCAGATCGACTCAAGCGCTTTCTCGTTGCACTGATCGACATGATGGCTGCATTTCCTTCGATTCTGTTCGGTATCTGGGGCTTCTTAGTTTTGATGCCAACCGCTGAATACTGGGCGAAGTTGATTCACAAGTACTTAGGGTGGATTCCACTTTTTGATCTTCAAGTTCCCGTCTACACACGTTCTCCTTTTGTGGCAGGTGTAGTACTAGCAATCATGATTATTCCCATTATCACTTCAGTTTCACGCGAAGTATTTTCACAAGCTCCGCTTGATCGCATTCAAGCAGCGTATGCATTAGGTGCAACGCGCTGGGCGATGATCAAGGCAGTTGTAATTCCACACGGAAGAAACGGCGTTATCGGTGGCGCAATGCTTGGTTTAGGCCGTGCCATGGGCGAAACAGTTGCAGTCTTTACAGTTCTGAACATTGTTTTCCAAGTCAACTGGCAAGTGCTGCTTGGTGCGGGTGGAAATGTGGCTTCGCTGATTATCTTGAAGTTTGGTGAGGCAAATCCTTACGAGATCAAGGCGCTAATGGCGGCAGGATTGATTCTCTTCTTGCTGACCTTGCTCGTAAATGCGATTGCAAATGTAATTGTTAAGACAACAGGAAAATCAGGACGATGACAAGTATTCCAACTCCGATCAAGCCTTGGAAGGCAACAAAGAGAGAGCGTCTGATCGATGTTTCTATTTTTATTCTTGCTTTGCTTTCTTCATATCTGATCGTTGCTGCCACCGAGATGAAAGGAAAGCTAGCGTTATTCGTAGTTTTCTTTGTGGCCTACATGCTCTTTACCGCTTCAATTAAGGGTTTTCAGTTAGGTAGCGCTGCTGCCAAGGATGCGATTGTTAACTCGTTGGTAGCTTTTGGAGCCATTGTCACCGTTATTCCAATCGCAAGTATTTTATTTACTGTCGTGCAAAAAGGTTTACCGGGAATTTCACTTAACCTCTTCATCTCAGATATGTCGATGGCGACTCCAACTGATCCACTTGCTAACGGTGGTTTACTGCATGCGATAACCGGAACGTTGGCACTGGTCACTCTCGCATTAATCATGAGTGTTCCTATTGGTATTTTGACCGCGCTGTATTTGACCGAGATCAAAGGAAGATTTACTTCTCCAATTCGTTTCTTAGTTCAGGCAATGAGCGGAGTTCCATCGATCGTGGCAGGATTATTTATCCTCTCTGCGATTTTGTATCCAATCACTAAATCCTTTTCAGGCTTTATGGGTGCCTTGGCTTTGACAATTTTGATGATTCCTACGATCGCAAGAACTTCGGAAGAAGTGCTCAATCTGATTCCAAATGACTTGCGTGAAGCAGGAGTCGCATTAGGTGGCACTCAATGGCGCACCGTTGCCATGATTGTTTTGCCAGCAGCAAAGAGTGGTTTAGTAACCGCAGTGATCTTGGGAGTTGCCAGAATCGCTGGAGAAACTGCTCCGTTGCTTTTGCTCACAGGTGGTGGCGACAAGGTAAATCCAAATGCATTTAATGGCCCATTGGGTTCATTGCCGTATTACATCTGGAAATCCTTTAATGCAGGGTCTCCAGAAGCGATTACTAGAGCGTGGGCTGGTCTGCTCGTGCTAGTTGGTTTAGTCCTTATTTTGTTTACTGCAGCACGCTATTTAGGTTCCAAGAAAAGCTCCAAGTGATAAACACACCAGAAAGAGAGAAAAAAATGGATGCAGGCGTACGCCCATCATCGCTAGCAGATGTAGCAGCAGCTAAGGTGAAATCACCTGGTAATGCTTCGCTAGGTACGGGGCTAGAAACTCGTGGTGTGCATGCTTGGTTTGGAAAGCACCATGTGCTTTCTGACATCAACTTAAATTTCGGTGCCGGCACAGTAACTGCGCTAATCGGTCCATCCGGTTGCGGTAAGTCAACTTTTATTCGCACTATTAACAGAATGCATGAATTCATTCCGGGTGCTGCAATGGCAGGTCAAGTTTTGCTTGATGGAAAAGATGTTTATCAACCAGGAACCGATGTGACAAAGATTCGTTTGCAAATCGGAATGGTGTTTCAGAAGCCAAATCCATTTCCATCCATGAGTATCGGTGAGAATGTTTTGTCAGGCTTGAAGTTATCTCAGACCAAGGTCAGTCATAAGGATGAGTTACTTGAAGAATGCTTAGTGCGTGCAGGACTCTGGAATGAAGTTAAGGATCGACTGTCAGCTCATGGTGGTTCACTATCGGGTGGTCAGCAGCAGCGTTTGTGTATCGCTCGCGCACTAGCAGTCAGTCCACAAGTTTTGCTGATGGATGAACCGTGTTCAGCTCTAGATCCAGGATCAACTCTGCGCATTGAAGACACTATTCGTGAGCTATCGGAAACAATGACAATTGTTATCGTGACTCACAATATGCAGCAGGCGGCTCGTGTCTCTGATTACACAGCCTTCTTCCTGTCAGATGGGGGCCCTGGTCAGATGATCGAATATGCAGCAACAAGTGAGATCTTCTCTCGACCAGTAGATCAGCGCACAGAGAACTATGTGACTGGCCGATTCGGCTAAATCGTTTACTTACTGTTCACTTAAAAGTCGAAGAGCGTTCGGATTCTGAGCGCTCTTCGTTCATGTTCGCTCCATAGGTTTGCCTCGTAGTTCAAACATCTATGAGGGGAAGTACATGAGAATTTCAAAGCTCGCGAAGGTTGCATCACTTGCACTCGCGTTCGGTTTGGTAACAGGAACTCCAGCACATGCAGTAGATCTTCAAGGTTCAGGAGCTTCATTTCCTGCGCTACTAATTGATGCTTGCAAGGCTGGCTTTGCTCAGAGCAGCTCACATTCATTTGTGTATTCATCATCGGGCTCAGGTACAGGTCGTACAAACTCAGATCGTTCAATCGGAGATTTTTGGTTTACAGATGCAGCCCACACAGCTGCAACAAAGCGTGCGTCAATCATTCACGTGCCAGCAGTTGCTGCACCAATCGCAATTTTGCACAACCTTCCATCAAAGACAACTTTGCAGCTTTCTGCAGAGACAATTGCAGGAATTTTCTCAGGAAAGATCACACGTTGGAATGACCCAGCAATTGCTGCAGACAACAACCGTGCATCAGCAAAAGTTGTTTACCGTTTAGATGCAAATGGAAATGTTAAAAAGGATGCAAAGGGCAATCCAATTGTTCTTCGCACTCAGACAGTAACTTCACGTTACACACTTCCAAATCAGCCAATAAAGGTTGTTTATCGTTCAGACTCATCAGGTACAACTGAAAACTTTACTAACTACTTGAATAAGTCAGCACCAGCAATCTGGACAAAGGCAAAGGCTGCAGTATTTACTTCATCTTTCCCAGGAAATATCAATGATCCAGCTAACCTAGGTCGAATTGTTGGAGCTGCTTCATCAAATGGTGTTTCACAACTTGCAGGCAAGACTCCTTACTCAATTACTTTTGCCGAAGTTAACTACGCAACTGCTAATCGCTTGAAGGTTGCAAACGTGATTAACCCAGCTGGTGCATCAGTTGCCCCAGATTCAGCAGGAGTTTCAGCCTTCTTGGCAGAAGCTGCTATGGATGCAAATGGAATCGTTACCTTTGATTATGCAACTAAGGAAAAGGGTGCCTATCCACTAGGAATCGTTTCCTACATGCTTGCAGATACAAAGAATCCAGATGCTGCAAAGGGTAAAGCGGTTAAGGAACTCGCTACATACATCTTGAGCACTAAGTGCGCTAAGGATGCAGGCAAGGATCTCGGCTTCTCTGTCCTGGATGGTTCTTTCCTGAAGAAGGCACAAGAACTGGTTGCAAAGATCGGCTAGTTTCTTTCCATAACGAGGGTAAGAGGAGCGGCAGGGGAAACCTTGCCGCTCCTCTTCTTTTCGTCTCCACAAGAGATGGATTAAATAGCCTCTACATCTCACCCCACTGAGGGTGATGTCCCCTTGCTTGCTGCACGCTCAGGCCTCACCCTTAACCCATGAGCGGCAAAGAGATTCTCACCCCTTCGGTTGATCGCTCTCGCTTGGTACCACCAGCTATCCCGAGCAATGCCATCTCTCGCAAACACCTTTTCCACCTTTTTGAAACCGATCTTCCGGGAGTCACAGTCGTTGCAGCCCCTGCCGGTTTCGGAAAAAGCTCGCTGGTATCTCAATGGGCACAATCGGTCGAGCGTCCGACAGTGTGGTTTTCCGTAAACCCGCAAGATTCTATGCAAACTTTTTTTGCGCATGTATTAGAAGCGATACGAATCGTTTTCCCAGGCTTTGCTTCTGACTTTGAAAACGAACCTAGCCCAAACGCATTAAACAACATTAAGAAACTAACTTCTGCAGTTGCTGGAATAAAGGGTGGTTTCAATTTTGTCCTTAATAATGCCGCTACTGACAACCCTGTAGTTGCAGATTTTTCACAAGCCTTGATTGACCATCTTCCAGACAATGTCCACTTAGTAATCATTCGACGCGTTACCCCAACTACTTCATTAGCAAGGTATGCAAGTCTTGGAAATCTCAGTTTGATCACCAGCCAAGATTTGAAGTTTTCACCCGAAGAAGTTTCTCGTATTGCCGATCTGAATGGCGCAGACATCGACAATGATCACTCGCGGAGTTTGATCGAGAAATGCGATGGCTGGCCAGCTGCCGTTCAAATGATGACTCGCGCTATTGCGCGCGGACATCAATCGTCAAATTTCGAAGTGGAATCAGGTTCTAGTCCGCTTGCGGTTTTAGCTTTAGAAACAATTAATTCTCTCAATGCAGAAAATAGATCGAAGATTTCAAGGTTAGTTTTATTGTCAGAGTTTGATCTAGAAACCGCAGCGATTGTTTTAGGAGAAGATTTCTCTGAAAGCTGTATCAATAAATTAGCTACAGATGGTCTTTATGTGAGCGTTTCTTCAGGAACTAACCGAATCTATAGATTCAATGACATTGTGCATGAAGTCTTGTCTCAGCAAGATTTTATAGATCCTAAAGAGAGCAGAAAGATTCACGAAAGGCTTGCCATACATTTCTGGGACAAGGGACATTATGAAAAAGCTCTCGAGCACATTTTTAAATCTGAAAATAAGGAAAAATTCCAAGTTTATTTAGATACCAGTATTCGACATATGGCCGTTATTGGTCGCGGAGACCAACTTTTGAAGTGGTCTGAATATTCAGGTGATTCAGGCCCGCATGGTGAAATGATGAAGAGAACAATCAAGGTTGTTGGGCACCTGGTAAATCTTGAATTTGCGCGGGCAGAAGCTTTGGCCACCGAACTTGAAATCATCTCTGAACAAAGCAAGGAACTTGAATTCCTTACTCAACTTACATCTATGGCTTTTGCTCATATCTACTTTGCTCGGGGAGAATTTACGCGCTCTCTTGCGATGATTGACAGAGCCCTACTAACTGATTCCCCTTATGAATCCATCGAAAACACCGATCGCATCGCTTTGCTTCGGTTAAAGGCCGGAATTCATTATCTTTATGATCAACCAGAAGAGATCAATGATTGCCTCAAGCGAGCGAAATCTTTGTTGAATTCTGGAAATGTAATCAACGCCCCTTATTACATCACGTGTATCACTTCAATGTCTTTATGGTGTGAAGGTCGCTTTTTTGAAGCGGCAGAGCATGCCTCTATCGCAATCAATCAGGCCTCAATCGCAGGCTATGCATCGATTAGTGCACCACTTGATGCACATATGGTCTTGGCTCGCTGTCAGCTAGAGCTTTCACAATTAGATAAAGCGGTAGAAACATCTACTGTACTTTTTGAAAAGTCCTCTGAATCAAATATTTGGCCCTGGGCTCTAATGGCTGAAGGTACCCGTGCTCGAATCAATATTACAAAGGGCCAAATTCCTCAGATGATGGAAATAGTCAAGCAACAACGTGAAAGGTTGGCAACCTTAAAGTCGCCACATGAACTGAGCTGGCTGATTGACATTACTGAAATCTTCTTACGTTTTGTTCTAGATGACTGGGAGAGAGCAGAGGAGCTACTGCGCCGGATGCCCAGAATTGAAATGGTCCGCCAAATTGATTTAAATGCAAAGTTTCAAAGCGACCCCAAGAAAATCCCTGCATTAGTTGATGCGTTTCCAGAAAATACTCCTCGTGAAAAGGTCAATAAGTTTCTCTATCAAGCAACCATCAATATAGAGAGTGAAAACATCGCTTTGGGATATCTCAACAAGGCGCTAGAAGTAGGTGCAGAGGTTGGCTATCACGAGTATTTCGTAAGGCAACATCGTTTATATCCAATCATGGTGAAAGCAGCAGCCGCGCAACCCACCGTCTTTAGAGAAAGTGTGGTTCATGAAATGACCGAGCGAATCCAGGCGATGAACAGTGACACCGGAGCACTTGAAGAGAAGTTAACTTCGAGAGAACTTGAGATTTTGAAGCACTTGACCACGGGCGTACCGCTGAGTGCAATTGCAAAGCAGTTATACATTTCGCAAAACACAATGAAGACCCACCTTCGAAATGTGTATAGAAAACTGGGTGTAGATGGTCGACATTCTGCGGTCGAGAAAGCCAAGAAGCTTCTTATAATCTAAAAAAGTGCAGCTGTTCTTTCTTTGGATGGACTAATGTTCTAGCCATGGGTCCAGCATTTAATCGTTTATGGGCCAGCAGTTTAGTTTCCAACCTTGCCGATGGTGTTCTTATAGCCGCAGCTCCACTGCTGGCAATTACCCTGACAGACAGCACCGTCTTAATTTCGGTAATTGGCGCTATGGTGATGTTGCCTTGGTTGCTCTTTGCAATGCCAATCGGAGTAATGGTTGACCGGGTCGACCGTCGATTCATTTTGGCTGCTTCGAACGCACTTCGAAGCGCAGTTATCGGGATCATGGCTCTTGGAATTGCAACTGGCCATGTGACTATTTACTGGTTGATTTTTTCTGCCTTCATTATTGGTGTGTGCGAGGTGGCGACGGATACAACGGCGCAATCATTAATCCCGCAAATTCTAGATGAAGAGCACTACGAAAAAGGAAATTCAAGGCTCCAGATTTCACAAACAGTGATTCAGGGCTTTATCGGTTCTCCACTGAGTGGTTTTTTATATGCGCTCGCGATCTGGCTACCCTTTTTCATCAACAGTATTGGCTACGCCGTGGCAACGCTTTT
>DAIMZE010000016.1:0-13048 GCA_036734125.1 Candidatus Planktophila sp. | reverse complement strand
GCAATGAACTCGACGCCTTTAAGACCAACATCGATCATTCGATTAATAGCGTTAACTCCACCGCCACCAATGCCGACAACTTTGATGACCGCTAAATAATTCTGTGGTGAAGCCACTTTATTCCTCCTTATGAACCATAAACCTCAACTTGAGGCTTACTATTCACTGCTTTTCGATAAGGCGAACTTAAAGTGCATGAGGGTGATTATCAAACACCGACATCAATTAATTAACGTGTCGCAGTAATTAGATTTTTTGAAAATTACTTAACGATTGGTGCATTGGGTGCTGAAACATCCACCCGCTTTATATCTGCATTTTCAGGAAGTGCAATCAAAGCCTTATAAACCTTTAGTTTTAACTCATTTTCTGAGTTGCTGCCCCAACGAATTTCTATGTCTTTGCCATTGTTTTGAATTATCAAAACCAAAGCGCCCGAGCCACGAACCTTTACAACTGTCAATGATGACTTGAGCTCTTCGGGTAACTGCATCAGGAAGTTAACCGCCTTTTTAGCATCCTCAAGAGTTGCGGCCTGAATCTGGATCAAGCCTTCTGGTCTTGGCCCTTGTGGAACAAAGCTGGCAGCGGTCGAGTCAATTACCTTGTTTTCAAAAGTGGCGATTGGTGTGCGCGCTGTAAGTTCTACAACAACTTTTCCATTGATCCAGTTTCTAGAAACATCGGCCGACTTAACCCAATCAAGTTTTTCTAGTTTGGTAGATATCGCCCGTGGTTCAACACGTGCCAACTTCTGGCCCTTAACTATTCCCGTGTTTATTGGTTGCTCGCTCCCAATTACTTCTACTGAAGAGACGGTAAAGAAAGTCGAGTACCCCAACACATATGCCGAACCCGCTAGCAACGCTACAACTAGCCCTGCAATGAGAGAGCGCTTCATTTACGCAAAACGCCTTGTAAGACCTTCAACAATAATCGGAGCAAGAGAACTGACATCACCCGCACCCAACGTCATAATGACATCGCCGGGTTGTGCATCTGCGATTACTGAATCAGTTACTTCAACAAAATTAGGTATGTACTCGCCTTTGCTCATCTTCGAGGTAATGATTTTTGAATTAACGCCATCGATCGGCTTTTCGCTAGCGGCATAGACTTCGAGCAGTATTGCGCGATCTGCAACATCTAGTTCTTTCGCAAATTGTTGGGCAAAAGCTTGGGTTCTGGAGTAACGATGAGGTTGGAAAATCACAATCAATCGGCCAGCATCTGCAAAACGTCGTGCAGCTTCAAGAGTGACATGGATTTCCGTTGGATGGTGTCCATAATCATCGATGACTCGGATTCCGTGAACCGTTCCCTTTACTTCAAACCTGCGACCAGTCCCCCTGAAATTACCCAGTCCAGTCAATAACTCTGCGGGAGCAAATCCAAGTTTCAAACCTGTTGCTAGAACACCTGCAGCATTTAACAAATTGTGGTGGCCAGGGACTTGAAGTTCGATATGGCCAACACTCTTGCCTTTCCAAATTGCCCGTGCTCGAGAGCCCATCGTGAGAAGCTCTATCTGATCAAGGTGTAAATCCGCGGTTTCGTTGACTCCGTAGGAAATCAATTCGATCGAACTGGTGCTCTGTGCAAGTGCAACTGCGCCAGGATCATCTGCGCAATAAGTAAGGAATCCGCCTGCTTGAATGGTTGCGGCAAAGTCCCTGAAAGCTTGCGCAACAGATTCTGCGGTTTCAAAAAAATCAACATGATCATGTTCAACATTTGTAACTATGGCAGCAAACGGGTGGTATTCAATGAAGGAACCATCTGATTCATCTGCCTCAGCAACAAAAATTTCACCGGTTCCACGGTGCGCATTAGAGCCCGAAGCGGTGATAGTTCCACCAATAGCAAAAGATGGGTCCGCGCCACATGCTTGCAACGCAACGGCTAGCATCGAAGAAGTTGTTGTCTTGCCATGGGTTCCGGCAACTGCCACGCTCTTTGATTCTGACATCAATACCGACAAAGCTGCAGCCCGAGTCAAGATAGGAAGTTGTAACTCTTGGGCACGTAAACGTTCTGAATTCGTGTGCGAAATTGCGTTGGAGTAAACAACAAGATCGGAACCATCAACATTTTCGCCCCTGTGGGATGTTGAAACTTTGGCACCGAGCGCCGATAAAGCGGTTACAACCGATGAATCTTTTGCATCAGAACCACTGACAGTGATTCCGTGAGACAAAGCGATTCGTGCAAGACCGCTCATGCCCGCTCCACCGATTCCGATGAAATGGACTCGCTTGCCAATAAGTGAAGCTAATTGTGGATTCATGATTCAATCGCAAATTCAGTAAGTGCCACAATCTTTTGCGCAGCGTCCAAATCCTGATTATCTCCATTAATTGGTGCCTGTGCGGCAGCCTTCAACAATCTATCAATCTGAGCCTCAATGAAGTGAGAAGTAAATTCTTTTTGAGTAATGATTTCGGCCCGACCATCAACTACCAAAGATGCAGCGTTGACGAACTGTTCTCCATTTCCAATTGGCAGCGGCACGAAAAGAGCGTATCGACCCAAAGCCCTAAATTCACTGCAGGTCACCGCACCGCTTCTGGCAATAATCACATCAGCGGCCAAATAGGCATCTGCCATCGCATCAACATATGCAACCGGCTTGTAGCCCCCTTGCGAAGGTGGCAAAGCATTGAGCTTTCCCACTGAGTGCAGAACTGAAATACCTTTGTTGTTAAAGGTGGAAACACTTTCGGCTACAACGGCATTTATTGCCAATGAACCTTGAGATCCTCCCATGATGAAAACAAGTGGGGCATCCGCCGGAAAACCTAATCGCGCCTTTGCAGCTGCTCGAGCGCTCTCCCAATGTGAAGCCGAAGCAACACATGCGGTGGCGACATCAGAGCGAAGCGGCAAACCCGCAAGTAACGCATCAGAAAACTTTCCTTGCTCTACTGGATGAGCCACTGCTAGATGAGAGGTAAACAATGCACCTAAGCGATTAGCCCAACCAGGCTTTGCATTTGCTTCATGGATAACAATGGGCGTACGTGAAAGTGCAGCAGCCAAATAAGCAGGCGCGCTGACATAACCGCCAAAACCAACCAGAACATCGCCTTTTTTTACCACCTTGATTGATGAAACAACTGAAGAAATCAAATCAAAAGGAATTCGTAACCACGATGCAGATGGAGTTCTTGAAATTGCCACTTTAGGAATTAGTCGAAGCTCAAACCCTGCTGCCGGAACTAAAGTGTTTTCCAGGCCGCTCTTTGTGCCCAAGAAGATGCACTTATCTGAGGGGTTAGTTTTCATCCACTGTCGTGCGACAGCAAGTGCTGGCTCGATGTGTCCTGCGGTGCCTCCACCAGCAAGAACTACCGTAGCCATTTAATTCCCGTCTCTTGTAATCCTTTATAGATTACTGGGTCTCTACGCGCAGCGCCTAAAACAAAGCCGATTCCCATGTATGTCGCAATCAGCGCTGATCCGCCGTAAGAAACAAATGGCAAAGTCACACCAACCACAGGCAACACACTTATTGCAGAACCGATGTTGAGAACAGTTTGAATAGCAATCCAACAACCCAAACCTGCAGAAACATAACGTACCATCGGATCACTTGCGCGTAGTGCTAATTTAAAGATTGCAAAAAGTAGCAGCGCCAATAAAAGCAGAGTTGCAAGAGTTCCAAATAATCCGAGCTCTTCACCAATGACTGAGAAAATAAAGTCTGTATGAGCTTGTGAAAGATTTCCCCATTTTTGGCGACTTGCCCCTAGGCCCACACCGAAAAGTCCACCACTGGCAAGACCAAGCAAGCTATGTGCTGGTTGCCAACCAGCGAATTTGTATTGTTCTTCGGCAAAAGGATTAAGGAAAACTGCAAAACGTTCTACGCGGTGAGGAGCTGTCAAAATAAAGACTGCAATCCCAGCTAAACCAGCAGCTACTACCGCTCCAAAGACTCCTAAGCGCAAGCCTGAAACCCACAGTAACCCCGCCAAGATAAAGGCAAACACCGAAGCGGTGCCTAGATCATTACCTGCCATCACCAAAATCATGCACAGCAAGAACGCTGGTCCGATCAAAACAACCACATTGCTGTAAATCGCACCTGCACGTTCTCGAATTGCAAGCATGTGTCCGGCCCACAAAATCATTAAGAACTTTGCGATTTCGCTGGGTTGAACATCTACAAAGCCAAGGCTAATCCAGTTGTGATTACCGTTAACACTCTTGCCTATAAGTTGAACCAGCACCAAGAGAACAACTGAAATCACAACACCGAAACGAGCGATAGATTTCCATTGACGAAGTGATAGTCGGGAAAGTACCCAAGCCATCGGCAGTGAGATCAGCAGAAAAAGAAACTGGCGGATTACGACACCGTAAGTAGTACCGCGGGAACCCAATGAATAAATTGATGAGGCTGAAAAAACCATAATGAGACCCAAAAGGCTCAAAGCCAAAGTACTACCTAAAAGCATGTAATAAAGATTTACCGGCTTGGTGAAAATAGTTTCTTCACGCTTCATGGGCAATCACCCTTCGAACCGCAGCCGCAAATCTATCTCCGCGATCTGCATACGAGATGAATTGATCCATAGATGCACATGCCGGGGCCAACAAAACTGCATCCCCTGACTGTGCGTGCTTTGATGCTGCGTTAACAACTGCTTCCATTAATGAATTGGACTCTCCCCCACGCGTGTAATCGCTAGGGGCATCAATAAGAATTCTCGGAATTGTAGGTGCGTACTTAATCAAAGCCGCTTCAATGAGTCCACGATCTTCACCCACAAGAATTGCTACTTTAATTCTTGGTGCACATCTTTCAATGAGCGAATCCATGTCTGCGCCCTTTGCTAAACCACCAGCTATCCACACCACTGAAAGGTGGGACATTAATGAGGCTGCGGTGGCATGTGGGTTAGTTGCTTTCGAATCATCAACCCAGGTAATTCCCTCTGCCTCGTGAATTACTTCGATGCGGTGGCGACCTGGACGAAAAGCTTGCAGCGCTTTTTGAATATCCTCGTGCGAGACATTGATGGCACGAGCTAAACCTGCTGCCGCAAGGGCGTTAGAAACATTGTGCGGAACCGTTGGAACTATGTCATTTAATTCGCAAATCATTGATGCTTGCTGTGGATCGGTAACAAATGCGCGGTCAACGAGCAGTTCTTCCACAACTCCGATTTCACCCGGAGCAGGTGTATCAATAGAAAAGAAAACTTTGCGTCCACTAAAACGGTTGGCACGCGTTACTACCGCCCCATCATCAGCGTTGAGTATCGCAATTTCTGCACGATCCAGAATCGAGAACTTTGCATCGGCGTAAGCCTCGAAGGTGCCGTGCCAATCGAGGTGGTCATCAGCAATGTTAAGAATTGCCGCAGCTTGAAATTGTGCCTGATTAGCCCAATGCAGCTGAAAACTTGAAAGTTCTAACACCAAAACTTCATAGGCATCATCTCGATCAACCGCATCAATGACAGTGTCACCAACATTGCCGCATGCCGTTGCCTTGATTCCCGCTGCCTGCAAAATCGCTGCAGTCATTTCAACTGTAGTTGTCTTGCCATTAGTACCCGTTACTGCAATCCACTTTTGGCGTGGTGCACGCGACGAACGTAGCTTCCATGCAATATCGATTTCATTGAGAAGTTCTAACGAACTATCAATAATCTTTACCACCAAAGGATGATCCTGACGCCATCCTGGTGAAATCACTGCGGCATCAAAGTTTTTTACATCAACCGCTTCAGGCTTCACTGCGTCAATTGAGTTGTCATCGGTAAGGGTCACCTTTGCCCCTTGCGAGGTCAAGAAACGAGCAACTGATTTTCCAGTTACTCCGGCACCTAGAACCAGCACATTTTTATTGGCAAAGTCGGTAGACATGAATTACTTGACGACCCATTGCGCATAGAAAAGTCCAAGACCAATTGCTACGCACAATCCAGCAATGATCCAGAAGCGAATGACGACAGTAATTTGAGCCCAACCAATTAATTCGAAGTGGTGATGTAGAGGTGCCATTTTGAAAACGCGCTTTCCACCGCTCATCTTGAAGTACGCGGTTTGGATCAATACAGACATCGTGATGATTACAAAGAGTCCGCCAAGTGGAATAAGCAGCAGTTCTACCCGCAAAGTTGCCGCTAATCCTGCAATTGCACCACCTAGAGCAAGAGATCCTGTGTCTCCCATAAAGATCTTGGCCGGCGGAGTGTTCCACCACAAAAATCCTGTGCAACCTCCGGCAAATGCTGCTGCAAGAACAGCTAGGTCAAGTGGATCACGAACTGCATAACATCCTGCAGTTGCATTTAGCGCACAGCTTTGTCCGAACTCCCATACTCCAATCAAAACAAAAGCTAAGAAGGTCATGATCGATGCACCTGTTGCTAAGCCATCCAGGCCATCTGTCAGATTCACTCCGTTACTTGCCGACATCACCATCACAATAATGAAAATGATTACCAGGGCTGGTCCCAAGTAAATTGCCGTTTCACGAACACCAGAAAGGTATTCAGAGATAGGTGTCAACGAATCCTGATCAGCAAATTGCAATCCAAGGTAACCAAAGACACCTGCAAAAATCGCCTGTCCCAGCAGCTTGTAGCGCCCAGGTAAACCTCTTGAATTTTGGCGCGAAACTTTAAGCCAATCATCAAGAAAACCAATGAAACCTAGAGCAACTACTAATCCGATTACTAATAGCGCTGATGCAGTTACGGCATTTCCTGTCACAAGGTGAGCGAATAAGTAGCCAAGGATTGCTGCAAGGATAAAAATGATTCCGCCCATAGTTGGCGTACCGTGCTTTATGTGGTGACTGCTCGGACCATCTTCACGAATAATTTGTCCATAGCCTTTGCGAGCAAGCGCGCCAATCAGAACGCGTGTACCGAAGATAGAAAAGATGAGGGCGAAAGCACCTGCAATAAGGATCTGTCTCAACTTTCAACTCCGCTCTTGTCTAACCACAGGCTCTCTAACTTTTGAGCCAGCACTTCAAAACCTTCTGAACGTGAAGCTTTTACTAGAACAACATCTCCTGCAGAGAAATGATCTGTCATCGATAGACATTCATCAATACTGGCGTAGTGATGAACAACTGTTCCGCCTAGTGAATCTCCATACTCCGGAGCCGCAATTGCCACGAGATGATCGATTCCGAGCTCCTGTGCAAGGGTGCCAATTCCGGCGTGATGTGCGGGGCTTGACTCGCCGAGTTCATGCATTTTTCCCAGGAACGCCCAGGATTGACCGCCTCGTTCCTGCGCAAATAGAACAAGAGATCGCAAAGCTGCCGACATAGATTCGGGATTAGCGTTGTATGCATCATTGATCAACAGCAGACCAAAAAGGTCATGAATTTCCATCCGCCATTTACTGGAGTTCTCGGCGGTTGATAGTGAACTAGCAATCAATTCGATAGGAAGTTCAAGTGCGGTGCCTACCGCTGCCACAGCTAAAGCATTTGCTATGTGGTGTTCGCCCACTAATCTCATTCCGACCGCATCACGGCCTGCAGGAGTAACTAAATCAAAGTGTGGTCGACCTTCGCGGATTTCGATTTCGGTTGCACGAATTTCACACCCTGCCCCAAATTTGATTGTTCGACCAGAATGTAATGAAGCCATCGCTGGGGTGTAAGAATCATAATTTCCAAGAACTGCGATTCCATCAGCATTTAATCCTTGAACAAGTTCAGATTTAGTCTGGGCGATTGCTTCTACGCTGCCGAATTCTCCAAGATGCGCGGTTCCAACAGTTAAAACAACTCCGATGTTTGGTTGCGCAATACTGCACAAACGAGCGATGTCTCCTGTGTGACGAGCGCCCATTTCTAAAATACAGAAGCTAGTTTTCTCGTCGCATTCAAGCAAAGTAATTGGCAATCCCAAATCATTGTTAAATGAGCCAGCCGGAGAAACGGTTGGACCAACCGCAGACAACATGTGGGACATGAGATCCTTGGTGCTGGTCTTTCCTTGCGAGCCAGTAATTCCAATAACAGTTAAGTTAGTCAGACGTTTGCGAACAAAGGTAGCCAAGATCGATAAAGCTTCGATGACATCTTCTACAACTATGCAAGGCCCGTCGATGCGCTTAGTCGTCAATGAAAACATGGCACCGGCTCGATAAGCATCAGCTGCATAGTCGTGTCCATCGACAACTTCACCCTGCAGTGCCAAAAAGATGCAACCAGGTGTTGCTTTACGCGAATCAAATACTGGTGCTTTAGAAACAAGTAAGTCTTTGTCGCAATGCATTTCTCCGCCGACCAAAAGACCAATTTCACCCGCTGTTAATGTAATCATTTCTTATCTTCAATCGCTTTAGCCAATTCAATGCGATCATCAAATGGCTGCACAACACCGTTGATCTCTTGACCCTTTTCATGGCCTTTACCTAAAACAATGACCAGATCGCCATCTTTGGCTTCGTTAACTGCAGCTTTAATGGCTGCGGAACGATCTTCAATCACTGCACTTGGTTCTTGAATCTCTAAGCCAAGGGTCATTTGAACCAGAATTGCATCCGCTTTTTCGGATCGTGGATTGTCACTTGTAAAGATCGCTACATCTGCGCCTTCTTGTAATGCCTTACCCATAAGCGCTCTCTTAGAAGCATCGCGATCGCCACCACACCCGAGCACTGCAATTACCCGGCCGCCGCTAATTTCGTGAGCAGTCTCTAAAACCCGAGTAACCGCATCTGGAGAATGTGCATAATCAACAAGGGCGGTGAAGTTTTGTCCCAGTCGCACTGATTCAAGTCGACCAGCCGCTCCGGTTAACTGCGGCAAGATCGCTGCAATATCAATTGGGTCGATTCCACTTTCAGTGGCAATTGCAACTGCCATCAAGAGATTATCAAAGTTGTATCCACCATGAAGATGAACTTTTCCTTCAATCAGGATTCCCCCGCCGCCTCTAATTGCCACATGAGCACCGACATAATCCTTAGTGATGGATGCGTAGTGCCAAGTCGCACTCTGATCATGGCGTGAAACCGTCATCACTGGAAGCTCAGTTATTTCCTTAAGTTTGAGGCCATAGGCGTCATCAATGTTAATGACAGCCAAATCTGCAAACTCAAAAGTAAACAACTTGGCCTTCGTCGCAAAATAGGCCTCCATTGTTTTATGAAAATCTAGGTGATCTTGCGAAAGATTAGTAAATGCAACAACAGCAAAGTGGCTGCCCCGAATTCGTTCAAGAGCGATCGCATGACTAGAAACTTCCATTACTAGATTGCGCATATGACGCTCACGCATCATCGCCGATAAAGCTTGCAAATCGCTACTTTCGGGGGTTGTTCTCTTGCTCGCAATTACTTCTTCACCGATACGTGTTTCTACAGTCCCGATAAGACCACTTTCACGACCAGCCAGCGACATGATCTGGTGAAGTAAAGTTGTAACTGTTGTCTTTCCGTTTGTGCCAGTGACACCAACGCTATACAGATCACGCATTGGCTCGCTATAAAACCAAGCGCTAATCACTCCTGCGGCTCGACGTGGATTGCTGCTGACAATGACAGGAACGCCAGCGATCTTGGCGGCACCGGCAGTATCCGTTAAAACCGCGGTAGCACCTCGTGCGATTGCATCTGTTGCAAACTCTGCGCCATGTGTCTTTTCACCAGGTAACGCAATGAATAAGTCACCTTCTTGAACGCTGTTGCTTGAAAGTGTGATGCCAGTAATAACTGTTGTTGGGTCTCCGGTTAATTGTGCATTAGCAATTGCCGCAACTGATTCAAGAGTTCTCTTGAATTCTTCAATTGGCCTTGACATTTGCTGCCTTCTTATCTGCAATCAACTTTCTTTCGGCAAGAAGTGCTTTTTCGTTTAATGGAAGTGGGTCAACGACTGTACCTGTTGGCGCGATTCCCTTTGACTGAAGCACAAATGACATTACCTTTTTAAATACTGGACCACCTAGGTATCCACCCCAGTGCAAGCCTTTAGGATCTTGAATAGTTACAGAAATTACATATGCAGGCTTGTCAGCTGGCGCAAAGCCAATAAATGATGCGGTGTAGCCGCGATAGCAACCACATGTGTCATCAATGCGTTGTGCAGTTCCAGTCTTACCAGCCACGCGATATCCAGGAATCGCTGCAGATGGCGCGGTTCCACTTGCAGAAACTACGCTCTCCATCATTAAACGCATCTGTGATGCCGTCTCTGGGCTAATTACGCGAACGCTCTCGCGAGTTGCAGATGGTGTGTAGTTTCCACTGGAATCACTTGTTCCTGCAATAACCGTTGGAGATACACGAACTCCATCATTAGCGATCGTGGCAAAAACACTTGTTGCCTGCATCGCTGTTACTGAATATCCCTGTCCAAAGGCCACCGTTGGCGCTGTAGTTCCGGACCAATCGGCAACCTTAGGCAAAATTCCTCGTGATTCACCAGGCAAACCTGAACCCGTCTTAGAACCAATTCCAAACTTTGTTAAGTAGTCATACAGCTTGTCATTAGAAATCATTTCGCCAATTTTGATAGAACCGGTGTTACTTGAAACCGCAAGAACTCCGGCAGTTGTTAAGCGCTGTGTTGGATGTGGCTCGTGATCACGAAACACCTTTACTGAGCGCTTTAACTTGTCCGGAATCGTTAGAACTGTTTGAGGAGTAATTTTCTTTTCCTCTATCGCTGCGGCAATTGTCATTACTTTTCCGGTAGAACCTGGCTCGTA
Source organism: Candidatus Planktophila sp. (assembly GCA_036734125.1). Taxonomy (GTDB): domain Bacteria; phylum Actinomycetota; class Actinomycetes; order Nanopelagicales; family Nanopelagicaceae; genus Planktophila. The sequence goes on along the minus strand of DAIMZE010000016.1, from coordinate 2,351 downwards.
AACATCTAGGACAGATGGGTTACGCATAGCAACTAAAGAAACTTTAGTTGTGTCATTTGGGTCAAAAGTTGGTGCGGTAGCGTGTGCCAAAATGTGCCCTGTCTTTGGATCCATAACAATGACAGTTCCGCTGAGCGCCCGAGATGATTTAACAACTTCAGCAATTGCCTTTGACGCTACCCATTGAATATCGCGATCTACAGTTAAGCGAATCGATGTACCTGATTGTGCTGGGATAATTTCAGATTGTGAGCCAGGAATTTCAGCCTTGTAACCATTGGCATATGAATACTTGCCATCGATACCTTTAATTTTTGAGTTCATGCTGGATTCGAGTCCAGTTGCGCCAACACCATCATGATTCACAAAGCCAATAAGTGATGCAATCAGATTTCCTGATGGATATTCGCGGACATAGCTGCGTTCTGGGAAGAAACCAATAATTCGATCAGGGCTCATTGCTTTAAATCGTGAGTTGTACTGGTCTAAGGCGTCAGAGAGCTTTAACCATGTTGCAGGCTTTGCATTGCGAGCAACCATGTTCCATTTGCGAGTACCTGTTACCGCTGCTTGGACCTCTTGAACCTTCATATTAAGAATAGGAGCAACAAATGCTGCGACTTTGGCAGGGTCGGTGATTTGGGTTTGATCCACCACGATGCTCGTTGCTGCAACGCTTCGCGCAAAAGGCACACCATTGATATCGGTGATATCTCCGCGTGGTGCCTGAAGAGTTCTTACCTTTTCCATTTCATTAACAGCGAGTTCGCGATAGTTGCCTGCTTGAAGCGCCTGTACCTGAACTAGGCGAAGGCCAAACATAAACATAACTACCGCAAGAATCAGGACCAAGCCTCTGATTCGCTTATGCGCTAATGAAAAATTACCCATTTTTAACCGGTAACTCAATAACTGGCTTATCTAGTGATAAGAAAGTTGGATTTTCAGAAGGCTTCATGCCTAATGCTGTTGCAGATTTTGCAAGAGCTTCTGGGGAAGAGATCTTGTCAATCTGGCGAGCAATTGCTTCGCGTTCATCACTGACCAGCTTTGCCTCTAGCTTGAGGTTAGTTAACTCAAATGCATCTTGCGCTAACAAGGTATTGATCAGGAGAAGAAGCATGAGACCAATACCGCCAACGATTGATACAAAGATTGCAAAGAATTTACGATCAGCTTGCTTTCCGTCAGAGACATTGGGAACAAGTTTGAGAGCAACTTGTGATGTCTTTTCAACGAAAATTTCTTTTGAGCGAGTAATCGCTGGAGCTAGTGCGGTCATAGCCATTACGCGGCCACCCTCTCGATAGCGCGAAGACGCACTGATTGAGAACGTGAGTTCTCTTCAAGCTCGGCATCGGTTGGGGTCTCGCTTCCGCGAGTGATCATTGAAAACTTGGCGGCAAATTCAGGAAGATCAAAGGGAAGATCGCGTGGTGTTCCAGATGTTGTAGATGCTACGAAGAGCTGCTTAACGATTCGATCTTCGAGGGATTGGAAAGACATAACTACTAAGCGAGCACCGACGTTTAGAAGTTCTAACGCCGCAGGTAGTGCGCGGGTAATAGTGCCTAGTTCGTCATTAGTTTCGATGCGAAGAGCTTGGAAAGTGCGCTTTGCAGGGTTTCCACCAGTACGACGAGTAGCCGCAGGAATCGCCTCTTTTACAAGAGTTGCTAACTGCGCAGTTGAATTCATGGGCGCGATGGCGCGCTGCTTCACAATTGATTCGACGATACGTGTTGCAAACTTTTCTTCACCATATGTGCGAAGGATTCGAACCAACTGACCTGGTTCGTATGTATTAACGATCTCCCCCGCAGTTAACGACTGGGTGCGATCCATACGCATATCTAGCGGTGCATCTTGGGAATAAGAAAATCCACGTTCGACCTGATCTAGTTGCATTGATGAAACACCAAGGTCAAACAAAGCGCCATCAATGTGCTTGTAACCAAAGCCAGCAACTACATCGGCAATGCCATCAAAAGTTGAATGTGCAGTCTTTAAGCGATCTGCAAATGGTGCCAGGCGCTCTGTGGCCTTTGCAATCGCATCTAAGTCGCGATCGATGCCGATAACTGTTAAGTGTGGGAACTTCTGAAGTAACGCTTCTGTATGTCCGCCAAGACCCAAAGTCGCATCAACCACAACTGGATTACTTGAAGTTGCAATCGCTGGGGACAAGAGATCAACGCAACGATCGCGCATTACAGATATGTGTTCTGTTGTATTCGTCATCTCTCCCCCTTTTCCTGTGATTGATTGTTTTTAGTTGTGTACTTCTTTACCGCTGTCTTTCCTTGCGACTCTCATCTCTGGTCACTGCCGGCCGACGGATCTTTGTGTTG
>DAIMZE010000015.1:2491-13352 GCA_036734125.1 Candidatus Planktophila sp. | reverse complement strand
GCTCCAAAAACTGTGCAGAAGATTGCTCCTGTAGATGTTGAACCAGTCAGCCACTACGCAGAAAATGTCACACCTATCGGCAAGATTGAATGGCGCAAACGTGCGCAAGTTCAGGGCCGAGTGACTTCAATTAAGGCAGCTCCACGTGGATCTGCTCCGGTGTTAGAGGTTGAGATTTGGGATGAGACCGGTGGCGTTTCGCTGCAATTCTTGGGTCGACGTGAAATCGCCGGACTTGAAGTTGGTTCTCAGTTACGTGCTGAAGGCATGGTTGGTGAGGAAGAAGGATCCATGGTGATTCTTAATCCTTCTTACGAACTCCTTGTATAAAACTCTTCACTAATTCACCACATTCGTCAGCAAGGATGCCAGCACGAACTTCAGTTCTAAAGGTGCTACGTGGATCTCGCAATAAATCCCACATAGAGCCAACTGCACCAGCTTTTTCATCCCAGGCACCAAACACAACTGTTTGTAACCGAGACTGCGCAATTGCACCTGCACACATTGCGCATGGCTCTAAAGTCACAACAAGTGTGTGATCGGTTAAGTGCCAATCACCTAACTTTGCTGCTGCACGACGAATTGCAACAATTTCTGCATGTGCAGTTGGATCGTTATGAAGTTCTCTTTCATTATGACCGATCGCAATGACTTCACCATTGCTATTGAATATCGCAGCACCGACTGGAATATCACCACTTGCAATTGCACTACGTGCTGCATCTAAAGCAACACGCATCATTTCAATATCGTTCACAGATCCAAAAGCTCCGAGAACTCTTCTCCAAAACCAAGTCGTGCTGCAATCGCTTCTAATTGTTCATCAGGAAACAATTCTTCGTCATCACAAAGCGCAGATATTTCCATGCCACTTAATCCAAGATCAGCCAAAATTTCTAGATGTCCGACTGGGCCAGACTCTTCATCATCTTCGGGAATCGGAAGATCTGCGATTTCCATTAGCTCTTCTGCAACTGGATAATCTAAAGCAGCTGTTGCATCGCTAAGGAACAAAGAAATATGGGAACCAAGCACACGAATCAAAATAAAAAACTCTTCATCAATTGCAATCAACGCAATCGAGCCACCATTGGTTTGTTGTGATTTCAGTCTGGTAATGATTTGTGCGATGTCATATGGATCAGGCAAGGTCGCCAAGGTCCAGCGGCCATCTTCATGCCAAGCAGCTACTGCAAAATCCATTTCACTTGTGAGGTCGCGCACTTCATCGCGTATGTCATCGAAGGATTCAATCTCCTCGGTCTCATCATCGAGGCCATCTTCGAATTCGGACATGGGGCCATACTTTCACTCATTTGGAAGGAATAAAACCCCTGTAAGGTATTACCTATGAAAGTACACGTCGCCAACCATCCGCTTATCAATCACAAACTGACGGTTTTGCGCGACGAACGCACCGATTCACCAACCTTCCGACGTCTGGTTGAAGAGCTAGTAACGCTTCTGGCATATGAAGCTACCCGCGATGTTCGAACACATGAAGTCGAGATTAAAACTCCGGTAACAAAGACAAAGGGCCAGAAGTTGGCTGAACCTCGTCCGGTGGTTGTGCCAATCTTGCGCGCTGGCTTAGGAATGCTTGAAGGAATGAGCAAGTTAGTACCAACTGCAGAAGTTGGTTTCCTCGGAATGGTTCGCGATGAAAAAACTTTAGAGGCAAGCACCTATGCAAATCGACTTCCAGATGATCTTTCAGGTCGCCAGGTTTTCGTTTTAGATCCAATGCTTGCAACTGGTGGAACTTTGATTATGGCCTTCCACTATTTAATTGATCTTGGCGCAACTGACATCACAGCTGTCTGCATCTTGTCAGCTCCTGAAGGAATCGCGGCAGTTGAAAAAGAGTTTGCCAATAGCAAGGTTCCAATCACAATCGTGACTGGTGCACTTGATGAAAAGTTAAATGAACATGGTTACATCGTGCCTGGACTTGGCGATGCTGGCGATCGTCTTTACGGAGTTGTATAAATGGCATCAACCTCACCTGGATACGGAATCACAATCCGTGTCGAAGGTTCACCTGATGCAAACCCTGTAGCACTTGCAACAACAGTTATTACTGGAGCTGGTGCAACAATTACGGCACTTGACGTTGTTGAATCTCTTCTTGAAAAAGTTGTCATCGATATAACGTGCGACACTATTGATGCTGAACATGCAGAGCAAATCACTGCAGCCATTTCTCTCAATTCAGATTTAACTGTTCGCAAGGTAAGTGATCGAACATTCCTTTTGCACCTTGGTGGAAAGATTGAAATTGCTTCAAAGGTGCCACTAAAAACTCGTGATGATTTATCTCGTGCCTACACTCCGGGTGTTGCTCGTATTTGCCAAGCAATCGTTGCTGACCCATCAGATGCCCGTCGCCTTACGATTAAGCGCAATACTGTGGCTGTTGTAACCGATGGATCAGCTGTTTTGGGTCTTGGAAACATCGGTCCAGCAGCAGCGCTACCTGTGATGGAAGGTAAGGCGGCTTTATTCAAGCGCTTTGCAGATGTTGATGCGTGGCCGGTTTGTTTAGATACCCAAGATGTAGATGAAATCGTTCGCACAGTGCAGTTGATTGCACCTGTCTATGGTGGCATCAACCTTGAAGATATTTCTGCTCCCCGTTGTTTTGAAGTTGAAGCACGTCTGCGCGAGCTATTAGACATCCCAGTTTTCCACGACGACCAACACGGTACAGCGATTGTGGTTCTAGCAGCCCTTCGTAACGCCCTGAAATTGGTTAAGAAAGATTTGAAGTCTGCAAAGATTGTTCTAAGCGGTGTTGGCGCAGCAGGTAATGCAATTGCGCGTTTATTAACTCTAGATGGCGCAAGCAACATTATTGGCTTTAATCATCATGGTGTAATCCACAACGATATGAAATCTGACGATGCCATGCAGCAATGGTTTATCAATAACAGCAATCCAACTAATTTTAAGGGCACAATTTCTGAAGCAATAATCGGTGCGGATATATTCATTGGTGTTAGCGCACCTAATGTATTAACCGAATCTGATGTTGCCTCGATGGCTAAGGGTTCAATTGTTTTTGCACTTGCAAACCCAGACCCTGAGATTGATCCAGTGATTGCAAGAAAGTATGCAACTGTTGTGGCTACAGGACGTAGCGATCAACCAAATCAAATCAACAACGTTTTGGCCTTCCCGGGAATCTTCCGTGGATTGCTAGATGCAAACGCGCATAAGATTTCAGATCAGATGCTTCTTGCAGCTGCTGCAGCTATTTCAGACTGTGTTTCACCTGAACAGCTCAACACATCATTTATTGTTCCGAGCGTCTTTGATCCCAATGTTGTAAAAGCCGTTGCTGCGGCGGTAAAGAAGTCAGTGTGATTGAGCTAGCAGCAACATTTGACGAACAGTTTGCAAGTATCGCCCCCATATTTGTTTATCTATTGGCAGGTGGAATTGTTTTCGCCCAAACCGCCTTTCTGCCCGCATTTTTCCTACCCGGAAGCTCAGTTCTTTTCAGCGCTGGCCTAGTTGCTTCAACCGGCAGAGATGTAGGTATCTTCAACGTAGCAATGGTGATTTTCATGGCTGCTGCCTCTGGTAATCAGGTTGGCTTCGCACTTGGCCGAAAGATCGGCAGACCTTTGCTGGATAAGTACAAGGATCCAAAGATTCAAAAAATAGTCACTCGATCTGAAACCTTCTATAAAAGAAATGGTTGGTGGTCTGTTTTTGCCGCACGATTTATCCCGTGGGTACGAACTTTTGTTCCAACAATCGCTGGTGCTTCTAAGATGAATTACTACAGCTTCTCATCTGCGAACTTACTTGGTGCATTGGTGTGGGGAGTTGGAATTACATTAGCTGGATATTACACAGCGACTTTGCCGTGGGTAGAAACTTGGACTTATTCGATTGCCGCTTTCACCATTATTGCCTCAATTACTTACGCACTCGTTGATTACCTACGCCACCGGCAACAACGCCCGCATACGTCATAACAATTCCTGTCACTAGGTAAGCACTAACGCTTACGCCATCTGTAGGTGAGACCAGATCAATTACTAAAGATCCAACCAGCTGTCCGCCGACGCTAAACAAAGTAAACGTCAAAACACCTAAGTGTTGAACAATTGTCGAAGTAAAGGCAATGTAAATGACACCGATTACACCACCGGTGTAAATCCACCATGGGCCACTGGGTAGTGGAGAAAGTTCATTTCTGCCAAGAAGTATCCCAGCGATAATCAAGACCAATAAGAAAGCGGTGCCTGTCGTAAAATTCAGTAATGATGTAGTAAAACTTTGATGAGAGTGTTCATTGATCTGGCCATTTAAAGCGCGCTGTACACCAACAATTGCACCAGCAATACCGCCAGCAGTTACTGCAAGCATCGAAAGGTTGTTTGCATCGATGCGATCCCACACTGATACTAAGACCGCAAGAACGGTTAAAACCGCTGCCAGTACCCGCCTTGGTGAGATTAGCTTCTTTCCCCCGCCAGTTAAACCAATTCGATCAACAATCAATGACATTGCGGTTTGCCCCGCTATAGATGCCACCGAATAAATAGCTACACCGATAAGAGGAACAATCTGAGTTTGAATTGCGACAAAACTTCCGCCGAGAGCACCTGCAAACAATTTCCAACGGGCAATCTCTTTATTAGCGACAGATTGACGTAGATTCTTAATTCCCTCTTTTATCTTTGAGTTAAAGAGGGTGATGATAAAGATAATGATTAGGCCCGAACCGAATGAGACTAAGGCAGCCTGCAAACCGTTATTTAGTCGGTGTGACAGTTCACCATTGGCGCGTGCTTGCAGCGCAATCATCGCCCCCGAAAGAGCTGCCAGTAAATCTAGCCGCATTACTTATGCGTGCCGCTGAATTCGCGCTTGTCTGCGATCCAATCCATGAGAGCAAATAGAACGCCTGAAACAACAAAAGTTAAGTGAATAAGGATTCTCCAGACGGTTCCTTCTCCAACTTCTTCTTTTCCAGCTAGATTGATGAAATCCTTCAACAATTCAATAACTGAAATTGCAACGAGTGAACCAATAAGTTTGATTTTCAATCCACTGAAATCAATTGTTCCCATCCAATGTGGACGATCTTTTGATTCCGTTGCGACATCGATACGTGAAACAAAGTTCTCGTAGCCGGCAAAAATCACCATCAAGATCAAGTTAGCTAGAAGAGTAAGGTCAAGTAATGCGAGCAAATCTAAAGTAAAAGTCTGAGCACTTGATTCGCCAACTTTTTCAAACATGTGGATGAATTCAACTATGAACCGGTAGGTCAATAGAAACAGCGTTCCAACTAGCCCTAAGTACAAAGGTGCTAGCAAGAAACGGGAACGAAAAAGGATTACTTCAATAACATGCGAAACTTGACTCATAGCCAAATTTTAACTTAACCCTCTAGCGAAAGGGTCACTTGGAGCCATTCCTCCTCTAGTTTCGTGGCTTCTGTGCCTAAAACAGCAAGCTCTGCGGTGATTGCTACCAGGCGTTCGGCATCAAAGGCCGCGCTTTCTTGTTCAGCAGTTAAGGCTGCAATAGCAGCACTACATTTTTCCATCTGCCGTTCTAGCCGAACTAAATCTTTCTTTAACTGTCGTTGTTCTGCAGCATTTGAACTCTTTTTTTCTTTAGTGGCCGTTGTAACCGAAGACAATGCTTCGGCTCGTTGTTCAAGGTACTCATCGACTCCGCGAGGTAAGTCTCGCACTTTTTTATCGCCCAATAATCCAACAAAGCGATCACACACTCGTTCTAGGAAATACCTATCGTGCGAGATAACAATCAAAGTGCCGCCATAACTATCGAGTAGATCTTCTAATTCAGTCAGCGTTTCAATATCAAAATCATTTGTTGGTTCATCCAGCAACAAAACATTTGGACTGTCCATTAACAAGCGAGTTAGTTGTAAACGCCGTTTTTCTCCGCCTGATAAGTCTCCGACCGGAGTCCATTGGGATTCGCGATCAAAACCAAGACGTTCACATAACTGAGATGCGGAAAGTTCGCGACCGCCACCAATTTCGACTCGGTTAGCAACCTTTTCCACCGCTTCAAGCACACGCCACGTTGGATCAAGCTCATCAAGATGTTGTGTCAGAAAAGCAGCTTTAACCGTCACACCGGTTACAAGTTTTCCGGCTGTTGGAGCTATCTCACCCGTTAAGGTTTTCATCAAAGTAGTTTTTCCAGCGCCGTTTACGCCAACAATTCCGATTCGATCTCCCGGTCCAACGTTCCAATACAGGTCATCAATAAGTTCGTTATCACCAAGTTTTACTTGTACATGGTGGGCTTCATACACTGTTTTTCCCAAACGATTGAGAGCAAACTTTAGTAATTCACCTTGATCGCGTGGTGCTGGTTCATCTGCAATCAAAACATTTGCCGCATCGATACGAAACTTTGGTTTAGAAGTTCTAGCTGGCGCTCCGCGGCGAAGCCAGGCCAGCTCTTTCTTAATCAACATATTGCGGCGTTGATCCATGACAGATGCTTGGCGAGATCGTTCGGCTTTAGATAAAACAAAAGCGCTATAACCACCGTCGTACTCTTCAACTTTACCTTCTACGACTTCCCACGTTCTATCTGTAACAGCATCTAGGAACCAACGATCGTGAGTTACAACAACTACAGCTAACCCGCGGCGATTATTTATATATGTTGCAAGCCAAGCAACGCCCTCTACATCTAAATGGTTAGTTGGCTCATCAAGCAAAATTAAATCAAGTTCGTTGATTAGTAACTTAGCTAAACCAACACGTCTGCGTTCTCCGCCAGATAGTTGGCCAAATTTGCGATCAAAGATATGGTCATCGAAACTGCCAAACAATCCAGTAAAGACTTCACGGATATTTGGATCACTAGCCCATTCGTGTTTTGCAGCATCACCAAGAACCACTTCACCCACAGTGCTTTCGGGATTTGCTAGATCTACTTGAGACAACAAACCAATCTTTGCCGCATTTGATTTGGTAACTCGACCAGAATCTGGTGGTTCGATTCCGGCCATAACCTTCATCAAAGTACTTTTACCCGAACCATTTCGTCCAACAATTCCGATTCGATCACCTTCGGAGACGCCAAGTGAGACGCCTACTAAGAGCTCTTTGATATCAAAGGCTTTAGAGACATCTTCGATGTTTACAACATTGCGCGCCACGGTAGGAGAGCGTACCTTTCCCTCATGAAGGTAACTGACCGCCAATACGCCGAAGAGCTCGATAAAAAAGATCCATTAGCGCATTTCAAATCCCAATTCGTGATTGGTGACCCTGAGATGTGTTATCTCGACGGCAATTCTTTGGGGCGTTTGCCGAAGGCGACAATTACCGCGATCAATGACTTCATGACCAAGGAATGGGGTCCCGAAGTTGTGACAGGTTGGAGCCATTGGGTTGATGAAGCCCAACCAACTGGTGACCTTTTGGGTGCAGCTGCATTAGGTGCCGCAGCAGGGCAAGTTCTCGTTTGCGATACAACTTCAGTTAACTTCTATCAACTATGTCTGGCTGCAATTCATGCACGCCCAGGACGTAAAACAATAATTACAGATGCAGCAAACTTTCCAACTGATCGTTACATTCTCGATGGAATCGCTAAACAGTTTGGTTTAAACCTTGTCATCATCAACAACGAAGATCCAGCAGTTGCTACGCATGAACGAATCACTACCGAAGTTCTTGCGCCGTACCTTAATGATGATGTCGCAATGGTGACACTTGAAGTTATTCAATACCGATCTGGTGCGCGCACTGACTTGAAGTCAATTACAGATCAGGTACGTGCGATCGGTGCGCTGGTTGTCTGGGATGCAAGCCATGCAGTCGGTGCGATTGAACTAAACCTTGATGCTAACGGTGTTGATCTCTGTGTTGGTTGTACTTACAAATATGGAAACTCGGGGCCAGGTTCACCTGCTTGGTTGTATGTTTCTAAGCGAATTCAAAAAGAGTTACAGGTTCCTATTCAAGGTTGGTTTGCACAAGATGCCCAGTTTGAAATGGGTCCCGTCTTTGAACGATCACAAACCATTAGAGGTTTCCAAATCGCAAGTCCGTCGCTTATGGGTATCCGTTGCGTGCAGACCGCTTTTGCAATGATTAAAGAAGCTGGCATTGATGCGATTGCACACAAGGCAGCTGTTGGAACACAGATGATGATTGATCTTTACGATGAATGGTTGGCACCACTTGGAATTGAGCTCAATACATCACGTGATCCAAAAGAACGCGGTGGGCACATTTCCTTAGTTCATCCAGATGCAGCCCAAATTTGCGTTGCAATGCGCACCATGAGCAATGTAATTCCTGATTACCGCACACCTAACTCAATTCGATTAGCAATTTCTCCCCTACCTACTTCTTACGTTGAGATCTGGGATGGCTTTGAACGTATGCGTGATTTAGTGGCATCTGGCCGCTATAAAGAGGTTAAAGAAGGCGGTTCACGAGTCACATGAGCGAAAACACTGATTCAGCACTTACATACACTTCTTATCTAGCAGTTGATGAACTCTTAAAGCTTCAACGACCTCTATCAACGGGGCCTGAACATGATGAGATGTTATTCATCATCATTCACCAGACTTATGAACTGTGGTTCAAGCAATTGATTCACGAGTTCAAAGAAGCACAACGTGCCATGGAATCTGGGGATTCGCATTACTCGCTAGCAATCTTGGGTCGAATCCGCACAATTCTAAAAGTGTGCGTGACGCAAATTGATATCTTAGAAACGATGACTCCGTTGCAATTTGAATCCTTCCGTTCTTATCTTTCTTCCTCAAGTGGATTCCAATCTGCGCAATTTAGAATGGTCGAAGCTTTGTTAGGTCGACGCGATGAAAAGATGGCGGGACACTTGCCTTCAGATATTCAGGAACAAATCAAAGCGATCACCGCTAAGAACTCTGTGTGGGATTCTGCGCTTGCATATATTGATAAGCGTGGACATAAGATTCCTACCAATGTTCTTAATCGAGACAAGAGCACCCCATATGTGGCAAACAAAGGTGTGCAAGATGTATTGCTCGAAGTTCATCGCAAAGATCCAGAGTCTGCAATGGTGTGTGAGCGCCTTGTAGATATTGATGAAGGATTACAAGAATGGCGCTATCGCCATGTAAAGATGGTTGAAAGAACTATCGGACACAAAATTGGAACCGGTGGATCCAGCGGAGTTGCTTATCTTTCCAGCACGCTCTTTAATCCGACTTTTCCTGATTTGTGGGAGATCCGCTCTAGTTTCTAATCAGGTAAGCCTGCAATAACAATCTCTGACAGCGCTTTGCGAGTGCGTGGAGCAATTTCGCGATCATAAGCTGGGCCTTCGAGTTGATCGGCAGGTGCTTGTTTTCCAATAGCCATAATAACTATGGGTGCTGCACCATTAAACAAAGGTGCCGCTTTTTCATGATCAAAACCCGCCATCTGGTGCACGACATAACCGCGATGATGCGCCTCGATTGTTAACTGCGCTGCAGCTAAACCACAGTCATACATAAAAGTTGGAATCGCAGTGCCATCGGCTTGGGTTGGTGTGCCAGCAATAGCAATAAAAGCTGCTGCACGCTTTGACCAGCTTTGGTTGAAAGGAACTAAACATTCAAGAAGAGATGTGAAGTTGGAATCATCACGCTTTCCCGCAATCAAACGCCAAGGTTGCAGATTATTGGCAGATGGTGCCCAGCGAGCTGCTTCAAGAATTCCGAGTAAATCTTCTTTGGAAATTTCTGCAGCTCCGTCGAGTGAACGAGGGCTACGACGTTCGGCGATTAGGTCATGAATTTCTACTGCTGTTTCGGCTCTAGTCATAACCCAGAGCCTATCTTGAATTTATCTGTAGTGATAAATGAGAATTGCAACGATTGAAAATACCGCGCCACCTGCAATTAAAAAGTATTTAACCCAAGGTTTCATCCCTGTACGTTCTGCAGCTTTGTTTGCCATTTCTTTAGTGCGCATCATTATGCGACCAGCCCAAGCAAACTCTGTTGCTAAAATTCCAAGGCCTGCTAGTAGAACCAAAACACCTGGGCCAGGGGCAACCAACAACACTGCACCAAAAACTGTTACTCCGGCGCCAATAAAGCCAATGAAAATACGCCAGAACAAACGACCAGCAGGAGTCTTTCTAATCCAAGTGCGAAAGTTCATTTTGTTTTTGTGATTACCGTTTCTTTCCCGTATGCAGCAAATGCTATCTCTTCTCGGCGCTTTCGATAACTAGCTGACGCACCCGAAATTAAGTGCTCGAACCGGGTGCTTGATTTAATCAATGGGTGAAGTTCGGCAGCAGTTGTCTGGTCTCCGAATACTGGCGGTGCCTGATCGATTTCTTGCACCTTGATGTGAGGATGTAGAAAACGATAAACAAGTGCCAGACGGCGCAATCCCAGCATGATCACATGGCGAGACCCGCGACTAATGCGATCCTGCACAAGTAAGCGCTTATAGGTAAGTCCTGAAGACTTTTTACCCTTTGGTGCGGTTGCTAATTGGTACAGCATGTTCGCGATTTCTTGACCGCCAGTTGTATCGGGCAGTTCAGCACACTTTTCAGATAAACGCTTGCGCACTTCTGGATCCTGCAACATCTTCACCTTAGCGGTGATGTCAGCAAGATCTGCTTGGTCGGCGCGAAGAGCAAAACCAAAATCATTACACCAACGTGCTCGGGCTTCCTGATCATCGGTGCCTCGAATGTTTGAGACAAAAACCGTTGGAACTTGTGCTGGTAAAAGTTCATGAACTCCGTTGTATCCCGTCGCGCAAATTCCTGCGTCAAAGGCATGCAACACCTTTGCTAATGGGAAATAACGCGCGACCTTTAGATCAAGACCTTCTGG
>DAIMZE010000015.1:0-2391 GCA_036734125.1 Candidatus Planktophila sp. | reverse complement strand
TCCATCATCGCTGATTGCAAACCTAGAACAAATCGTTGTGGTTTCTTTTGCCATAAACCACGTCGAACCCACACGAGCTTTAAATCAGGGTTTGAATTCTTTGCAGCAATCACGCCTGGATAAGGAATTACGCCATCAAATGACAAAACTTTTGCATTAGTTTCTTCAGCCAATGCCAGCAATCGATCACGCAGATAAACATCCCATTTTTCGCGTGACATCCACATACGATCTTTACCAGGGATATATTCGCAACGAATTCCCATAAAGGCTGGAATCTCGGCAATACCACCTGCCATTGAAACAATTATTGGATTTGCAACTTCTTTTAGTGCAAGGGCAACTGCACTTGCGCGAGCTAAGTGACCCATACCAACGCCATTGCTTGTCGCAAGGATGATTGTTGGTTTTTCCATATTCCTAGCCTACCTGAATCTCTTTTTAACAATGATGCCAATAATCAAAGCAGCTAAAGCGATACCAACCCACTGCCAAAAGGAAATAGGAAAAGGTGCGTGTTCGGGTAGATCAGCACTTCTTTCAGTAACTTGTGAGTCAATTCTTATGAGCGACACAACTCCCGCATGGTCGGAGTTCAGATTATTTGGAGGTAAAGCACCAATTAATTGCGATGCGATGGGGACAGCTCCGTTACGAACAAAAATGTAATCTAGGCGATCGCTATAACCGGCAAAATTTCCCATCTGCTGCGAGTATTTCAAGCGGATTGGATCTGGGCCCGTGAGCAAAGCATTCATCCCCCACGTATTGTTGATCGGATCTAAAGCATTTGGTCCTACATCTTTAAACCCAGCTTCACTCATCAGTAAGTAAGCGTTGCAGATTGCGGTACCACCTGGGCAGGTTGTGCTTGCTGTTGGTTGCCCGCCTGCGTTTGGATCATCCTTAATTCGAGGATCTCGAGGATCACTATTGAAGTCCCCCATGATGACTATTGGATTTTTAGTATTTTTCAGATCGGCAATAAGTTGTTGTGCTTGTTTTGCTGCATTGGGAATTTCATTTTCGTCCCACAGCGATTCAAGATGGGTTGTCACAAAACGCACAGGTGTGTTTCCAATTTGAATATCTGCCCAGGTGTATCCACGATAAACAGTCATAATGGTTGGAACAATTGTGTAAGTCGTTTCGTACTCCGAATTTCCAACGGCTAAAACCTTGTCAGATAAATTTGATCGGATCGCTAAGGCATCTGCAATTTCAAAACCGCAAGCTGCTTTATCTTGACCAAATAGAGGCTGGAAAGTTTCTGGATCATTGACCATGGTTAGATAAGGCACAGCACCTATTGAAAAACCATTATTTAAAGCAGTTTTTCCATCCTTTGTTGCCAATACGTACTCTTGTCCTTGAGCTTTAGTAGCCGTTAAGAATTGCTCAGTGAAGTTAAAAACTTCTGTTCGCTTGCTCCAAAGATTTTTCTTACAAAACCAAATAGTTGCCTCTTGAATACCAATCACATCAGGACGCGCAGCAATAACTTCTGCTGCAAGCTTTGGTGCACGTTTACTAAAATCCGTAGCCTTTACCTGATCCCACATAAATTGTGCTGCTGCAGGTAGATTTGGAATCAACTCCATAGCCACACCTACATCTGCACCTAAGTACAAATTGCGGGTCATGACAGTTATCTGCGGTGTGTCTGCCTGTGCCGAGGATGTCGGTGCAAGTATCAGCGCTACAAGTATTGATGCGAGTAAGCGCTTCATAAAATTAATTACCCCAAGATGAATGAAGTGGACGTCCTTCTGCGTAACCAGCAGATGATTGAACTCCAACGGTCGCACGTTCTGCAAACTCTTCGATGTTCTTTGCACCTGCATATGTAAATGAAGAGCGAACTCCGGCAATGATTTCATCCAACAGATCTTCAACGCCAGGACGTGCTGGGTTTAAGAACATTCGTGATGTCGAAATTCCTTCTTCAAACAATGCCTTACGAGCGCGATCAAATGCATCTTCCTTGGATGTGCGTGCAGCAACTGCGCGAGCTGATGCCATTCCAAATGATTCCTTGTATAGACGACCATTTGCATCACTTTGTAGATCACCAGGTGATTCATATGTTCCTGCAAACCAAGAACCAATCATCACTTGTGAAGCACCTGCAGCCAGCGCCAGCGCAACATCGCGAGGATGGCGAACTCCACCATCGGCCCAGACATGTGCGCCAAGCTTTTTAGCCTCAGTTGTACATTCAAGAACCGCTGAAAATTGTGGGCGGCCTACGCCTGTTTGCATCCGTGTAGTGCACATCGCACCTGGTCCTACACCGACCTTAATGATGTTGGCACCCGCTTCTACTAAATCATGGGTTCCTTGTGCGGTAACAACGTTGCCAGCCACGATTGGTACCTGTGGGTTAATTGC